>DAIQOA010000058.1:0-23094 GCA_036788095.1 bacterium
AGTTGAACGTTCGAACCGGACCCTCCATCACATAGCGGAACGCCCGCTCCTTGCTCTCCTGGTACGTGTCGATGTGATACTGCTGCTGCAACCGTTCGAACAACTCGATCATCGCCATCGGAATGCAGAGATTTTCAGTGGCGCGCTGGCCGTTGCGCAGCATTTTCAGCGGCCAGGCGCCGTTGGCGTCCTGCAACCGGACATAGGTGTCGGCGATGCGCAGAACCGCCTGCAGATAGGTCCGCTCTCCACAGGCATCATAGAGATCCAGATAGGCCATGGCCGCTTCCGCGGGATAGATCAACATGAACTGTCCGCTGTACACCCCGGCGGTGAGCTTTACCCCCTGATAGGTCGGTGGAAAATATTCCAGCGCCGCTCCGGCCGGTTCACTGATGCTGATCAGATAATCAGCGGCGCTGCGGCTGATCCGCAGCGCGTCCGCCGCATGCTCCGGCGAAACACCGGCATACAACGCCATGCTCTCGATGACCGCAGCCATGATCTTGGAGGGATAACAGTAGAGTTCATAGGTGGTGTCCGGTCCGGCGCCGCGCTGCCAATGCTGGATATGCGGCAGACGATACAAATATTCCAGGGCCCGGCGGGCGCTCGAGCGGTAGTCGCTCACCGGTTCATGATACTGGTGGCGGAAAACCGCGGCGCGATAAAAATCGCGCGTTCCGCACAAGCCGAGACTTGAGCCCTGCGCATCCAAGGCGTGCGCCACCAGATGGACAAATCCGACCGGTATTTTATTCCATATGGGGGTCAGCGCAGCCCAGGGCGTATCGGTGATGAAACTAAACTGCTGACTGTCCGCCGCAGTGGCGATAAAGCGGTAAGAGACCGCGCCGTCGATCCGTTTAAACTCAAAAGAGGGCGCGTACATGAAGCAGGTCGCATAGCGGTTCCAGAACGGCGTTTCTCCGGGACGGCCCGGACGAATGGGGATCAGTGATTCCTGCACCGCGAGATCGCCCAGCGCGCCCGCGGACGCCGGATCCACGGCTGCGATGCTGATCCACCAGCCCGAGAATAAAAGCCGGCGCACGGCTGATCGGATGAAACGTGTTTTCATTTTTTCACACTTTTGTAAGCAGTGATGGTCATCAGCGCCCCTTGCTAGGGAACCGAATAAAACGGCCGTTCCGGCGGTTGTAGAATCAGATAGCCCTCTTTGGAAGTTACGCCTAGTTCTTTATCCATGCGGGCGTGAACAGGATCCTCTGCGCTGAAACCCAGCCGTTTGCGCACCTCCCGGCGCAGCCACCAGTAACCCGAGTTCCAGGAATACAGATGATGGCCATGCGGCCGTCCGTTAACCGTGCTGATGGACTCATGAAAAGCCGGCATAAAAGCGAGCTCTTTTTTCAATCGCCAAACCAGCTGCTCGTCCACCCAATCGCTGTCCATGCCATGGATCAGGCCGTCCAGATAGTTGGCCGCATCGTTGAGGAACCAGGAACCGCCGTAGGTGTAGACGCCGCTATGACCGTCCAACAGGTCTCCGTTGGCCTTGGAGATCACCCGCATGCCGTAGGGCGATTGAATCTTCATGGTGGTGCGCAGATGGCGCTGCACCATTTCATCGGTCAGCAACTTTTTACCGAACACCGCAAAAGTCAGGGTCTCCCCGTACAGCGCGTCCTGGCCGATGTGTTCCGGTTGCATCAGGCTGGTGGCCATGTAGCCGCCTGATTCGTTAAACATGCGCCGGTATCCGGCGATGGCCTGAGCGATGTCCTGATCCGTGACCTCCAGTCCGAGTTCCCGAGCCGCCAGCAGCGCGCCGCAGTGGTACCCTTGATTGGAGGAGGGCGCGTCGCCGTCCTCATAGGGCAGTTGATCGTGATAGGTGCGAAACGCCTTGGACTCTGGCTTGAGCCGCGGGGGAAGATACAGTCCGTCCTGTTCGTGTTCGCGGATAAAACGATAGGCGCGCTGCACCGTACGCATATCCAATTCACCGCCGTTGCGTTTGACCAGCGCCGCCCAGATCAGATAGCACTGCGCGTTGTCCTCATAGTCGATGCGTTCAAAAAACATGGCCGCATGCGCTTCCCGGTCATAGAGGGGGTCATCCAGGCCGCGGCTCATGTAGAAACCGTCGGTCACCCACTGTTTCCAGCCATAGCCGATGCCGGAGATAAAGATGTAATCGCTTTCCGGCCGCAAAAGGTTGCGGCGCAACAGCAGATAGGAGGTGTTGCGCAGAATGGCGTCCACAGCCGATTGATTAAAGCCCTTTGCATTGGCCAACGCCAGGTGGGCGGCCAGTTGTACATCGTAGAGCGTTCGTACGCTGGAGGAAAAGATCCAAGTCTTCCAGGTCTGCGTCTCTCCCTGTTCGATGCGCTGCCAGCCGTCAAAGCCGGCGCGATAGACCGAAGTGGCATCGAGGTGAAAGGGGATCATAATAGTCCGCTTTGCAGAGCCGTCGCCGTTGCAAAGAGAGAATCTTTTTCCCTCAACGTTGAATTCCATAAAACAGCGATTCTCCCACATGCCGGGCGAATCAGCGATCAGGCCGTATAACCGGTCAGCGATACGGATGCCGAGAAAGGGAAAGGTCTGCCGGCCCTGCTGGCCGAATTCCGGGCCTGAGCAGCTGGGGCTGTACTGCGTGGTTTCCCGCTCTTCGCCCAGGAAAGAATAGTAGACGCCGTTTGCCATCGTGCGCCAGCCGAAATCGAGGTAATAACGCTGGTCTGCGTTTGCGGTCACTGTCACCATGCGCTCCAACAGCTCCGGCGACAGGCGGCGCCAGGTCTCGGCGAAGGTCAACCCTTTGCAGCGGCCGCCCAGCAGTCGTAAGAGTCCGTTCTCCTGGCTTCCCTGCGTATACTGCACCGCGGTGGTCTCACCGGGAAGGACCACCCGCAGCCCGCCATGTTCCAGCACAGGCGAAAAAACCAGAACCTCACCATCGACGATTTTGATCGACGCTGTCCGGTCCGTGTGGACCATCTGCGGCCGTACCTCCGCCTGCGCCATGACAGAGGCTGACAGCAGGATCGGCATGACTATTATTTTCCAGCGTTTCACTTTTTCCCTTTATAATGAGCGTTAAACTCCCTGAATAGGGTCATGGCCAGGCTGTCCGCTGCAGGACGCATCAATAAAGTGCCTGCGGCTGATAAAAAAAGCTCAGCGGAATGCGGCTGATCCGGGTCAGTGCCAGACCATTGTTTTCCCGCCGGTCACCGGCGCAATAGGCCAGCAGAACGTGGTCACCGACAAACTCGACGGCGGTATAGCAGTACCATCCATGCGGATTATCATGAATGGTCTTGAGGTTCATCCACGTCTGACCTTCATCTTTAGAAACAGCCGCGGTGAACGGCGTACGCTTGCCTTTCAGCGTGGGATCGATGTGTTCATGATTGTTCCACACGAGAAGCAGATCGCCGGTTTGCGGAATCCGCTCGATGGAGGCGGGGGACATGGGCGATATCATGTTCGAAGGCTGCAGGGCAGACCAGGTTTCACCCCGGTCCCTGGAATAGCCGATGTATTGCGATCCGGCGTCGGTCCGGCAAAAGAGCAGCAGCCGGTGATCCTTCAGCTCCACCACCCCGGGTTCCTGCAGAGTCACTTGTTTTGAATCTAAAGAGTTCTCCATGGGGGCGACTTGACCTTTTGTCCACGTGCGGCCGTTGTCGTCGGAATAAGCACACAGAATCTGCGCCTGGCCGGTCCATTTGGGCCAGCCGGCCGCATAATGCAGCGCCAGCGGCAGCAGCAGCCGGCCGTCCAGCATACGCACCACCCGGTCGTTGTTCATCACATAATAGCTCGAATCCTCCCGGGGAAAAACCTCCAGCGCTTTCCCCCAGGTCTGACCTTCATCGCCGGACAATCTCAGCAACGGGCGGCAGTCTTGCCAGGAATTTTTGCGCAGATAGAACAGCCCGATGGTGTCCGGGGTGATTCGTTCCAGGGATACGGACATGACGTTCATGGCGCCTTCGCGGGCCACCAGAACCAGGTCGTCCTGAGTCCAGGATTTTCCCTGATCGTGGGAAAGGCGCTGAGCCAGGTGAGCCGTCGCTTCGTCGGCGGCGCCGGCGGTGAAATGGGTGTAAACAAACAGCAGATCGTTGTTCTTCAGACGGATGAAATCCCCCTCACTGTTGCGCGGATTCTCGGCGCTGGGCGCCAGTTGCAGAACGGTCTGCACCGCGTCTTTAGAACCTGTCGCTCGAGGTGAATGCGAACAGGCGACCAGAAGTGAAAGACAGGCGAAAGCGGCGATCCATTTCATGGCGTGTGATCCTTTTCCATTAATCGATGAATGATAAAAGGAATAACCTGGGCCGTTTTTTCAAACGTGTTCCATACTATTCTAAATTCAGAAATGGCCTACTCCTTTCACCGCTGCGACCGGGCCGGCGGCGCACTAGCGCACATTCGGAATGGGCGCCTCCAGCCAGTTCGCGTGCACCAGCCCGCTACTCCAGCTTGACGCCGGCGGTTGTTCTGTGCTGAAAAATCGATTGAAACCGCTTACCCGGTCATGAAGCCATTGACAGGAAAACTCGTCTTTCGCCACACGGACGTCGAACAAAAATTGAATATAGCCCCAGATGGAGTTCGTGGCCTGTTTGCGATCATTTCCCGGCGTCCATTTGCGCGTAACTTTGCTGCAGACATCCGGATCCGTGGCGCGGCGGCCGGCGGTGAGCCGCCAGGCCGTACAAGCCGCCTGCAGATTCTCAGGGCCGCTGATCAGTTTTCTCAAAGAATCCGCTTTGCCCGCGGCGATGACCGCCAAAAGGTGCTCCACAGCGGAGAGGTTCATATTGATGCGCGTAAAACGCCGCCATTCGGCATGACCGCCCATCACGGAATCCGGCGGCCAGGTATGCGGCGCATCATAGCGCAGAGTGCGGAACTGCCACCCGCACACCGGCGTGCCATCGTCCAGATACTGGTACGCCCAGCCCTCCGGCGTTTCGACGGCTTTGAGCCAGCCATAGCCCTGCCGCAGAACATTCGCATAACGTTCATCGGCGGTGAGCGCATAGAACCAGGCCGCATGGGAGGCGACAAAACGAACAAAGGTGCGCGGCTCGATGGCCGGCATTTCAAAATGGCGCGCCTGAATCGGCTGATGGTAATAATCATATTGCTGACACCAGCCGCAAACCGCTCCCTTGCCCAAACGCGTGTCGAAAATCCACTGGCCGATGCCGCCGAGCTTTGCCAGATATTTGCCATCACCGGTCAGAGCCCAGGCGTGACACATCTGCATGGCTGAGTTGGTGGTCGCGCCATCGTTATAAGAGCCGCCGACGCGCACGCCGCGTTGACTGGTCCATGCGCCCTGAAAAGGGGTCAACGACAGATCATATTCATCCGGCCAGCTGCCATTGTCGTTTTGAATCGAAAGCATCAGATCGGCATTGCGCACAGCCGCGTCACGATATTTAAAATTTCCGGTGAGCTGATAGGCGTACAACAGCAGCAAAAAAGGTTCAGACTGATGGCCGTCCTGTACGCGGACCACATAATCGAGCCAGGGCACCCAGGTGCGGCCGTCCGGATCGACGATATACGTTTGCGCCCAGAACCCTCTTGCTAGTTGGGCTTGCACCAGCCAGTCGGCATAGGCCACTCCCTGACGCAGGAGAGAGGAATCGCCGGTGACCAGGAAGCCGCTCAACAATGTAGCCGCTTGCAGCACGGCGCCGCCGTTGGCCAGATCGACCTTGATGCCGCCGGGCCGTACATGCTGGGAAAACGGGAACGGCTCTTCCCCGTTGATACGGGTGCGTGCCGGATTGCGCGGAATGCCGTGCACCGCCTCTGCAGCGATGAATCGGCCGTAGGCGCGAATCTGTTCCGCCGCATGATCCAGCAGAGCCGGATCGATGGCAGCGAGGCCGGCTGTCCCTTTGTTCGCGTTGCGACTGTGTTGACCGAAAGACTGGGTCCACAGCAGTCCGGTAAGGAGACAGAGTGCGATTCTGTTGACCATTCTGGATCATCTTTGCTTATGTTCTGCGGCCTGTGCGTCTACATGCGCATAGAACGAGATATCGCACAGGCCGCATGGGATTCACGCATGCGTCGCGGGGGCCGGTGAGGATGAGCCGGATCAAACCTGAGGCAGGACCAGCTTTTCCAGCCAATTGCTAAACTCACGCTGGCGAATGGCGTCGTCGAGCACGTGCTCATCGATGCCCAGCTGCCAGCGCAGGTCCTTGCGGCTGGGATCGCTGAAAATGGTCTCCAGCTGTTCCACGTAACGGTTCAAATCCTCTATACCACTGAAGAAACCGGCGCGGATCAGCCGCTCCGCCCTGGCAACGATAAGCCGGGCCACTTCATGCAGATCATATTCCGGGTGATACTGGGTCGCCCAGAATTCACCGTTGTCGTGTTTTACCGCCACGGCCTGCACGCGGGAGAATTCATTGCTCGCCAGCCACAGGCCGCCGGCCGGCAGCTCGGTGATGTGGTCGTCATGGCTGATGAAACCGTCAAAAACCGGCGGTTTTCCATCATACATCGGGTGCTTGAGGCCCTGCTCGGTCAAATAGACTTTGCGCGCCAGCCCCATCTCCCGGCCTTTGGGATTCGGCGCCACCTGGCCGCCGGCGGCATACACCGCGATCTGCGCCCCCCAGCAGGTGCCGAACTGCGGCACGCCGGCGTGATAGGCCCGGCGGACCAGATCGAGAATTTTCGTCACCCGCTCATCCTGGGTGTGGTACACCGTCAGATTGCAGCCGGGCCAGAGTACGCCGGCGTATCCCTCGAGCTCTTTTTCACCGGGCAAGGTCACGCCCGGATCGCTGGAATAGAACAAATCGTATTTCGCTTCCGGCGCATATTTTTTCAGTATGTTCACATAGAGCATGCCCGCCACGGTCATGCCGACCTGTTCAAACTGCTCCCGGCTCTCCCGGGGATAAGCGTCCACTATAATAAATTTCAATTCTCTTTTCATTTCCCGTTCTCTTCTTTCCGGTTCAAAGCATCCACCAATTCCGGCAATTGTCGATAATCGTTAAAGACCGCATCGGCGCTGCTGTTCGCAGCGCCGCGATCCACGGCGGCGGTGCACAACAGCGCATGCATGCCGGCCTGTCGAGGTCCGAGGATATCGTTGTGTTCGCGGTCGCCGATGTGCACCAGTTCCTGAGCCGCCAATCCCAGCCTTTCCATGGCGGTCTTGAACACGATCGGCGCCGGTTTGGAATAACCGATCTCATCGGAAAAAATAAAAGCATCGAAATACGAAAGCAGTCCTTCATCCGCCAGCAACGTGCGCAGACAGCGGCCCGGGCTGAAAATCGCGTCCGAGATCACCGCCATCTTGTACCGTTTGTGCAAAGCGGCCAGCGCTTCGTGCACGCCTGGAACAAAATCAGGCCTAAATTCGAGCTCCATCTCTTCATGCAGCCGGACCAGCTCCCGTCGTTCCGGCTCCGGCAACTCCCGCTTTAACGCCTTAAAGATGATATCCAGCCGTTCACTGACGGTCCAGGTGACGTGGTGATCGTGCCACACCTTGCGAAACGCCGCATCCGCGGCGTTGTAGACCACCTCCACCGTTGCCGGATCGATAGGCTGATGTTGTGCCAGGAAGCGATGCACCAACTGTCGCCGTTCCACCGCTTTGCTGGGCCGGCCGGCAGCCCGGCGCTTGGCTTCATCAGAATCGTCGATGAATACCGTGTCCCAAAGATCAAATGTGATCCCTTTAATCATTCTGTGCAGCCGCCCTTCCGGTTAAATCAGTTTTTTTAAAAGATCGGCCACATCGCCGGGGACCACTTTGCGCGGATTGCCTGAACAGCAGGGATCTTCCAGCGCATAGGCTTCCAGCTTGGGAATCATGGACGCCGGAATGTTGAAGGATTTCAAGTCTGTGGGCATGCCGACGCCGGTCAGCCACTGGCTCAAAAGCTCGATGAACGCCTCGGCGCTGCGCTTGCCGCCCAGCAGCATGGACAGGTGCGCCAGCTTTTCCGCCACGCCTTTTTCCTGCATGTTATAGATCATCACTTCTTTCAAAACAGCGGCGTTCGCCAAACCATGATGAAGATCAAAATAGACGCCGAGGCCGTGAGCGATCGAATGATTGATGCCCAGGCTTTTTTGAAACGCCGTGGCGCCCATGGCAGAGGCCATCAGCATCTCGCCGCGCGCCGCCAGATTTTTACCGTCCTGTACCGCGATGGGCAGATTATGATACGCCCGAACCATGGCCTCTTTGGCTATGCCGTCCGCCAACGGATGATAGGCATCCGCCACATAAGCCTCCAGATTGTGCACGAACGCATCCACGCCGGTGGCAGCGGTTAATTTGGCCGGCAGAGTGACGGTCAATTCAGGATCGAGCACCGCGATGTTGGGCATGAAATAGGGCGAAAAAATGATGGTCTTTTTGTTGGTGCTCTTGAGGGTGATGACGCTGCTGCGGCCCACTTCGCTGCCGGTGCCGGCCGTGGTAGGAATGGCATAGAATGGCGGCATGTTGTTGGAGATGTATTGCGAGCCGTCTTTCATGTCGTCGTATTTCTCCAGCGGACCTTCGTGCGTGGCCATGCATTTGACCGCTTTGGCCACATCCAGCGCGGAGCCGCCGCCCAGACCCAGCACGAACTCGGCGCCGGCCGCCTTGAAGGCCTTGGCGCCGTCATAGACATTGTCGTCTACCGGGTTGGGCTTGACATCGCTGAAGGTGGCCAGCTCGATGCCGGCGGCTTTGAAATAACCGCGCACCGTGTCGCCGAGGCCGGCTTGCTCAACGCCCTTGTCGGACACCAGCAGGCCCTTCTTCAAACCGTTCTGCGCTAAGGTTTTTGCCACATCTCTGGCAGCGCCCGGGCCATATTCGATGCGGGTGGGGAAATTATAACCATGTCGTTTCGTAGGCATATGTCCAGTACTCCTGTTATTTGGTTTTATATCGCAGATGATAAGATTTCGGCCGAGTGATGTGCTCGAAACCGACGGTGGACAACGTGCAGCCCCGGCCGGTGTCCTTGACGCCGGTCCAGGCCAAGTACGGATCCAGGTAATCGCAGCGGTTCATAAAACAGGTGCCGGTGGCGATGGCGTCGCTGATTCTGACCGCCGCCGCTTCATCCTCGGTCCAGACCGAGGCCGTCAACCCATAGGGGCTGTCGTTCATCAACTCGATGGCCTGCTCATCGTTTTTAACTTTCATAATGCCGACCACCGGGCCGAAGGTTTCCTCTTTCATCACCTCCATGCTGTGATCCACGTCCACCAGAATCTGCGGCGCCAGATAATTGCCGCCCAGCTTGGTGTTAGGGAACAGCGCCGGATCGATTAAAGCGCGGCCGCCCTTGGCCAGCGCCTGGCTGATGTGCGCGCGCACGGTGTCTGCGCCGCTGCGTTTGGCCATGGGCCCGAGCGTGGTCTCGGGATTCAGCGGAGTGTCCAGCCGGTACTGCTTGGTCAGCTCCACGCAGCCCTCGACAAACCGATCGTAGAGCGATTCGTGCACATAGATGCGCTCGATGCCGCAGCAGGATTGTCCGGAATTGTAAAACGCGCCGTCCACCAGATTCTCCACCGCAAAAGACAGATTGGCGTCGGCCCGCACATAGGCCGGATCCTTGCCGCCGAGCTCAAGCCCGACGCCGATGAATCGTTCGGCCGCCACTTTTTGGATCGAGTGACCGCCGGGAACCGAACCGGTGAAAGCGACGAAATCCACCCGCGGATCAAGAATCACCTTGGAGGTGTCGTCATGATCGAGATGAAGATACTGAAACAATCCTTCCGGCAGCCCGGCCAGTGCGAACGCCTCGGCGAATCGTTCCGCCACCAGCGGCGTCTGCGCCGAATGCTTCAACACAATGGCGTTGCCGGCCAGCAGTCCGGGCACGATACTGTTCACGGCGATCAGATAGGGATAGTTCCAGGCCGGCACGACAAACACGACGCCCATGGGATCGCGTTTGATGTAACGGTGAAAGCCCTCTTTCTCTCCGACCTGAATATCTTGAAGCGCGGATTCGGCCAGGGACATCATGCCGTTGGCGCGCTCCAGCGTTCCGCGCACCTCATTGGGCCCGTAGCGCAGCGGCCGTCCCATCTGCCAGCTCAGCTCTTCGCTGATGCGGGCGCTGAGGCTCTGAAACGCATCGACGAATTTTTTGATGTACGGAACACGCTCGGCCACCGCTACGCTTCGCCACGCCTTCTGCGCCCGCACCGCGTTGGCGAGCGCGTTATCAATGGCTTTACCGTCCGCAAACGGCCGTTCCACATACACCTGGTCGTTTACGGGAGAAACGACTTTTAATGTCTTGGCCATGGATTTTTCCTTTCCTGATAAACTGTTCTTACTTGCGCTCATATTCTTTCAAAGTATCGTTTTCTCTCCCAATCCGTCACCGCGCGATCGAACAGCTCGCATTCGCTGTGATAAAAATGGCTGTAATGGCGGTGAACCGCTTCGCCGAAGACCTGCCGTGCAAAGCCGCTGCCGTGGAACAAGTCTGCGGCCTCGTGCAGCGTCCTTGGAACGTGCGCAATCTCGCCGGCCTGATAGCTGTCGCCCTGAAACATCGCCGGCGGCTCCAACCGGCGGTGTATGCCGTCGAGGCCTGAAGCCAGACTGGCGGCAAACGCCAGATAGGGATTGCAGTCCGCGCCCGGAATCCGGCATTCGATGCGCAGACTGGGCCCGCTGCCGAGAATGCGAAAGCCGGCGGTGCGATTGTCATAGCTCCATCCCAGCCTCGTCGGCGCCCAGGATCCCACCTGATAGCGTTTATACGAGTTGATAGTGGGCGCATAAAAGACCATCATCGCCGGCACATGGCTGATCCAGCCGGCGAGAAACCAGCGAAAATAGTCCGAGCCCTTCACCGGGCCCAGCGCCTGGTCGCCCGCAAAGAGGTTTTTACCGTCCTGCCACAGACTGATGTGCAGGTGGCAGCTGGAACCGGCCTGGCCGGCGTCCGGTTTGGCCATAAAGGTAAGGCTGATGTTCAGCTGCTCGGCCGTCTCCTTCATGCACTGCTTGTACACGCAATGCCGGTCCGCCATAGTCAGCATATCGCTGTAGCGCACGTTCATTTCATGCTGACCAAGCCCCCACTCCCCTTTGGAGGTCTCCACCGGCACGCCGGACTGCTTGAGATGGCGGCGCACCAGACCGTTAAAGCTCTCCTCGCGCGTACCCTGGAGCATGTGATAGTCTTCAATGTACCAGCCAGCGGGCTGCAGATGGCTGTACTCTTTTTGCGCAGCACTGCGAAAGGAATCCTGATAAAGATAGTACTCCAGTTCTGAACCAGCCATCACGGTAAAGCCGGCCTCCGCAGCTTTTTCAATCTGATGCAGCAGGATGGAGCGCGGCGCCACCGCCACCCGGTTTGGTGAATTTTCCTCATAGACGTTGCAGATCACCAGAGCGGTCCGCTCCAGCCAGGAGGCGATGCGCAGAGTGTTCCAATCGGGAAGCAGATGAAAATCGCCATAACCGGTCTGCCAGCTGGCATAGTCATAACCCTGGATCGGCTCCATCTCCATGTCCACCGTGAGCAGATAGTTGCACGCATGGCCGCCGTGTTCCCGGACCTCGTGGATAAAATATTCGGCGTCAAAACGCTTGCCCAGAAAACGGCCATAGTGATCGGTAAAGACCAGCGCCACGGTGTCGATGGCGCCGGACTGCACCAAATCGATCAACTCTTGTTGCGTGAGCATGCCGTGCAGGCCGGACTCTCTGCTCATGAGCTTATCCTCGATTTTGTGGCAACGGGCCGTTTTTTAAACAAGCCATAAAATGTTTAATTATCCGCACAATTCCAAGGAAAAAATATAAGCGAAATAGGGCGGACGAGAAAATACTCTTTGTTTGTCAGCTGAATCTACGGTAAATTATCAGGTCGGTCCCCGCCCCGTGTGTAATCGGCCAAGGGATACGGCCTCGTTGTGGTTTACCGAACAAGAGAATTTAATGAAATCAAAATCACTGACTTTCTATGCCTGGTTGTCCATTGCGACAGCGATAGTGACCATCAGTCTCAAAAGCATAGCCTATCTGCTCACCGGCTCAGTGGGCTTGTTGTCGGACGCCCTGGAATCTCTGGTCAATCTGGCAGCGGCGTTCATGGCTCTGGCCATGCTGACTATCGCCGCGCGGCCGCCGGACGAACTGCACGCTTTTGGCCATTCCAAAGCGGAATATTTCGCCAGTGGAGTGGAGGGCGCTTTAATTCTGTCCGCGGCGGCCATGATCTGCTGGACCGCCATACCGCGGCTGCTGACGCCGCAGCCGCTGGAAAAAGTGGGCCTTGGTCTGGTGGTCTCTATGGCCGCATCCGCTGCCAATCTGCTGGTAGGCCGTATCCTCCTAAGCGCCGGCCGCAAGCATCGATCCATTGCGCTCGAGGCCGATGCGCACCATCTTATGACTGATGTCTGGACCTCCGCCGGAGTCTTGATCGGGATCGCCGCGGTTTCGATCACGGGTTGGATGCGTTTAGATCCCATCATCGCGCTGCTGGTGGCGGTCAATATTATTTGGACTGGATTCCAGCTTCTCCGTCGCTCAGCGCTGGGCCTGATGGATACGGCTCTGGAGGATCCTGACTTGACCAAGGTGAAACAGACGCTCGAAAGCTACATCGATCGGCAGGTTCGCTATCACGCTCTCTGGACTCGACAGGCCGGCAGCCGTAAATTCATCTCCGTGCACATTCTGGTTCCCGGCCAGTGGTCGGTACAACAGGGGCACCAAATCCTCGAAGAACTGGATAAAGAAATATGCCGGCTCATTCCAGGCGTTCATCTTTTCACTCACCTGGAACCCATAGAAGATCCTGCCGCTCTGCAGGACACCACTCTGGATCGTCCGTCCGTGGTCGGCTGATTGTTCGTTCGTCTGATTCCGCCGCGGCGGTACTCTGTCGACAAAGCGCATCAGCGACCGGCCACTTTAATTTCCACATGCACCACTCGAATCGGATTGGACCGTACATCCGCGACCTCCACCACCTGCACCTGATCCTGCAGAACGGATTCCTTCACCGAAAAAGTAAACACATTCTGTTCCCGGCCCTGCAGATCACAGACCGCGCTGTTGACAGCCAGCTCCGGCGCCTGCACAGATTCGCCGGCGAGGGGGGCCAGCTCCACGACCGCGTTCACCAGCCGGCCCACTGGTTTGGGTCCAGTGGCCACGCGAAACAAGAGGCGCGTCCCTGTGGCCGGCAGCGGATAGTCGGTCGCTTCACCCGGCGCAAAAACATCGTGAAAGGTCAGCAGATGGCGCCGCGGTAGAGACGCCAGCGTATCGATGGAGGACATGGCCCGCAAAGTTTGCAGCCAGGTCTTTTGCGGCCAATAGTCGATGGTCCTGGCCAGAGTGGAAAAATAGTTGAACAGGTAGACGACATCGGCGCCGCTGTTCAACACCACCAGCGCGGCGCCGACAGCGGTTTGCGGCAACGCGATACGGGCCGGTCCATCCGGATACGCCTGTTCGCGGATCTCCAGGCCGCCGGCCAGGGTTACTGGATAGGCGGCCAACATCCTTTTCCATTGCATCAGGGGCATCTGCGTGTCCATGGTCGCCCAGCGCGGAGTGACTACGATCAGATCGACCAACCCCTGTTCCGCCCAATGCACCGCATCCAGGCCGAGGTTTTGCGCCGTAACCGGATTGGCGGGAACGCGCACGCCCATTTTAATCGCACGACCGCGCCGGGACGCGGTTTGTTCCACCAGCTTGCGCACCTGCTGCAGCCACTCGGTTAAAATTTTTCCTCCCTCCTGCTCATGGCCCGGCTTGAACAAATAGGGCTCGCGCATAAAGTCGAGCTCCAATCCATCCATATCATATCGCTGCAGCACCTCTTCAATGAGTCGCCAAAAGCGATCGCGCACCTCCTGATGGCTATAGTCCAGAGTGCGGTCATAATAATCGATCCGGCGGCCCTGCACGCGCCAGTATTCAGGATGCTCTTTCCAAAAATTGCTGTGAATCGGATGGCGCACCTCGTTGTTGTTGTGGGTGTCGTTCATGCGCAGACTGATCCAGGGCGAAAGGCCATGGTGGCGGCAACGCGCGATCACCCGCGCCGGATAATCGACGCCCTGCTCATGGAGCGTTTTCATCGAAGAGATCATGCGGCGATAACCGGCACGGCTTTGCGGCGCCATGTCCTGCAGGAACGGCTGATCGTCCCCGGCCTGCGGATCATAACCGCTCCAGAACGAATCAAAACAGTCGCTGGCGTAATTAGTGCGTTGCGCGTTGACGTTGCACATCAGCACGGTCACGCCGGCCTGGGCGAACAGATCGATCTGATCATCCACCACCTGCCCGCTGATCTTTTCAGGTGGATTAAAATAGAACAGGTCGGTGCTGTCATAGTTAAAAATCAAGCCAGCCAGTTTATCGGCTTGAACTGGTTTTTTCGCGCACCCAACCAGGCAGAGAGACACCGCAACGGCCAGCCCCATGATCCTGAAACAAATGTGCGTGTAAGCCCGAGGTCGCATAGTCCGTAATCCTTTCCGCTCTTGCACCGGCCCGAGAGATTATTTAATAAATGGAATTAGCGCTTTCGCAGCAGCAACCCGTACGAAGTGCCCGCGAGAGTCCGGTCTCCCTTGCCCGTGGCCAGTATGATCTCCTTTTTGTCGTCGTTGTCCGCGTCGCCCACAGCCAGCCAGGAGGACTCGGCATAGTCCTCGTTCAGATCCAGCAACCGCGTTCTGACTACGGCGCCGCTGTCCTGGACTTTGTACATGAACACATAACCCAGATGCCGGCTGGTAATCTTTTCCGACATCTCATCGCCGCGCGTCGACAACAACAACTCATTCATGCCATCGTGGTCCACATCGTCGATGGCCATCATCTTTTCAAAATAGCCCAGGTCCAGGTCTTCATCTTCATAAGCAAAGGTGCAGGCGGCCGCAGCCTGTACCGCGACGTGATAGGCCAGCACCGTGGCCCGGTTGATATGTTGTTTCCGCTTCCAACCGACCACCAGATCATTTTTTCCGTCGTTGTCCACATCGCCGACCACAGCGGAGGCATAAAAACATTTTTGCCCGTCAAATCCATTCAGCACAATCCGCGGCGGCAGAAGCAGATCGCCGGCAGGGTCCAATTCAAAGATTTCCACGCTCGCCTGTTCATCGCGGAAGGCGTTGCAGGTGATGTACTCCACCTGGCCGTCGTTGTCCACATCCGCGATCAGCGACTCTTCACCGGAGCCGGACAATTGGTGCAGTTTGCGCGCCCGGAGACACGTCAGCGAAGGATCGGCATCATAACGGATGATCTCTCCGCCGCCGCAATACGCGGACACCACCTCTTCGATGCCGTCCTGATCCAGATCATGAAAAGCCAGATCATGGGTGTACGAGCTGGCGTTGCACTCGGGACGGCACGCCGCCAATGAGTTCAGTGAATCAGCCTGCAGGCGCATGAGGTACAAAAAAGCGGTGCCGCCGGTCTCCTGCCCTGTTCCCAGCAGGATCTCGTTGCGGCCATCGCCGTCAAGATCCCGCACCTTGACCGCCAACCCCATGCCGGGAAAGCTTTTCGCCAGATTGTCCGCCAGCCGGCGGCTGGACCAGCGATCCTGGCTTTTTTCGAACAGATACAGCCGGCTGTCCGGGCAACCGGTGGTCAATATCTCGTTTAGACCGTCGTTGTCCGCATCGCCGATCTCCACATCCCATCCCGCATAGCTCTGGTCCACTCGCGCGATCTCTTCGCAGGTCCAGCCATCCGCCGCCTGCGTTACCGAGATAGGCAGCCTGCGCCGAGGCGTCAGAGTGATGAGCCGGCTGCCGCCGCCAAAGCCCGCGGCGGTCACATACTGTACCGCTGTTCCGGAGAGCCAGGTCGCCCGGCTTTGGTGATGGTGGCCGGTTAAAACAGCCACCAGATTGCCTGCCGCAGGCAGTGTGTTGACAAAATCGACAGTGGCAGGGCTGTTGCCGCTTTTCGGCCATCGTTGCCGGCGCTCGAGCTCAAAGCCTTTATCCTGATCCCATCCCCAGTCCGGGTTGCCGCAGCCGGATTTGTGTGGATCGCCTGCCACATAGTAGGGAATATGGGAGAGCAACACCACCGGCAATCCCTGTTTTAAGGTTTGCTGAAAAAAGGCCAGCTGCTGCGGAAGGATCTGATAGGTAGAGTTGTCGATGACGACGAACTGGATCCCTTTTATTTCATGAGCATGAAAAAAGGGATTGCGCTCGCCATACAACGGCTGAAGCCGTTTTTTAATCCAGGTTTTGCGCAGCTGCGGGCTGGACCCCTTCATGCCTTCGTAATGCCAATCATGATTGCCGGCGGTGTAGAGGTAGGGGATTCCACATTTCTGCAACGCGGCCTGCACAAAAGCGACGCTGGAGCGTGACGGATTGTTGACGATATCGCCGGTCAGCAGAATGAGATCCACCTTTAGACTCTTTCCCCTGTCCAGGAGCCGTAGAAATTGATCCTTCGGCCGCGCCGGCTCGCCGGTACGGCCATCCGGCCGGGTGATAAAGGCCTGGTCCATGCGGCGACTGTACTGCCAGAATTTTCGCTCGCTGGAATCCAGCACACTGATGTGCGCATCTGTGATCTGCAGAATGCGCAGCGTGTCCTGCAAGCCCTCGATGCCGATGACCGCGGTCGAATCGGTGTAGTCATGATGCACCAGCCGCGCCGCGGTGGATGGCTCCGGCGCAGCCGGACGCGCACACCAGATCAGAAAAAAAATTGACAGAACATGAAATCGTTTCATCGTTCCTGCTCCCTGTGAAGAATGGAAGGCCGTTCGGCTCATCACCGTTCCCCTGGCCGGCAGCCCGAGCTGTGGACCTGCGGATTACAGCACGCGGCGGTAGACGTATCGTGCGGTCGGTTCCTGGCTTTTCCGGCTCAACCGGTGCTCGGTAACCGTCAATGTCATGGCGTCCTCGGACAAGACAAACCGACTGGTACTGGTCAGCGGCGAAGAACCCTGCGAGGTCTGCAGAATCATGTCGCTAGTAAGCACCAGCGTTTTGCCGTCTTGAGCCCATTCCGCCCGTGTGCGGATCGAGTCCGTCTGGGCGGCGAGAAATTCCATGCGCCGGGGCAGTTCCTCCAGCGACCCGACCGCCGGCCCGCCGATGATCAGTGTTTTGGCGGTTTTAAGCTCGCGATGGTGGACATAGAGCGAATAGCGCATCGTTGTGGTGATGGAAAAAATTTTATCACGATGATCGATGTCGAGCTCATAGCCGATCCAATAGGTGTTCTTGCTCTGCTTGGCATCCAGCTGCCAATGACCGGAGAAATCCGGATGATGATCGAGAAACCGGGTGATCATGGTGGGTTTTTCGCCGGCCATGATCATGAGCTCCTCAGGCGGCACGATCTGAAACTCGGGCCCCAACTGATCCATGATGGTTTTGATGCGCCGCACGGTGTTGGTCTCACGCACATGCACCGGTAGAAAATAGGGGCGCTTTGGGTTCAGGGCCGCCAGCTCGCGAAGATCCTCGGCCACTTCCTCCACCGGTTTTTCCGGATCTACATAATAGTTGTAGGAGAGCAGCGGCCGGCCGTCCCGGCAGTCATAGGTGTTGGCCGCCGTGTAGCCATTGATGAATCCCAGCGCGTAGGGGATATTTGCGTAATAGGCGTCGACGATGGATTTGGGCAGATCGATGTTGCCGACGAATTCATCGCCCTCGGAGAAATCCATGATGCCGAAAACGCGCAGGTCCATTTTTTTCATCAGCTCATTCTCACGCTGCAGCGCGCCGGCGAGCTTGTCCGGCGCAAACGCTTTGGGATAGAAATAGCCCGGCCCGCTGAGGGAGCCGATGAACCGGTCGTTGGCCGTAGCGCTTTCATAATAAAACTGCAGCAGCGCCGGCGCCGTGGTGAACCACTCTTCATTCGCCTCCCAGCCATAGGGGATCTCGCCGCGGCCGGGCTTCATCCAGGTGGAACCGGTGCCCATGCCGTCGCTTTGGATCATGGCGAGATACACTTTGTTCTCTATTTTCGGATGGGGATTATAGCCGGCCTTTTGTTTGAACTGGAAATCAGCGGAGACCGGAACCTGGCCGTGAAAGCTCATGTTGGGCAGCGTCGCCAAACCCTCGGAGATGATCAATCCATGCCGCGATAGCAGAGTGAGATGCTCCGGCTCTTTATCCTTACAGTAGGAATGCCAGCCGTACACATAGCCATACGGCTTCATCTCGCTCATGATTTTGTCCGCCAAACGGTATTCATCCGGATCAGCCGGACTGGCGGATAGATCGGTGAAAAAGGCTTTGTGCACCAGGCCGAAATCCGCGATCCCCGGCATCATACCGGGCCGGCCGTTCAGCCCGGTGCAGCGCTCGCCCAGATAGATGAGGTACTCACGGCTGCAGCGCGGCCAGTACGTGTCGTAAGCCCATTGAAAGATCTCGAGATCGGATTTGCCGGTGAACCGATTGCGAAAATCAGCGATCGGTTTGAGTCCATGCTTTTCGGCCAAAGGGATGAAGGCCTCGGTCACCACCAACGCCTGCTCCAAGCCGGCCGCTGTGAATGAAACCATCAACGACGGCACTTTGGCTGGATCCCACACCACATACCCCTTGGCATACTGGACATATTTGGCAACCGCTTCGTCCACAGTCGTGCACGTGACCGCCTTCATCCGGTGCCGGGTTTTGTAATATTCCAAAACCGCCCGTACGTCCGGATGAGTATAGTTCTCCGGGTAGAGGAAATAGAGGTGCGGTCCATGCTGATTTGCCAGTCCCTGCAAACTGAGCAGCATCGCCTGCCAGGGTAGATCGCCTTCGGCCTCCCAATCGCCGCTGAGGTCCATCACCGTGATGGTTCTTTCCAGCGCCCCCGCCGGACCGGCAGCGGCCATAGCGGCACAAATCAATAGGCAAAGAAAAATTTTTGTTTTCATAGGCTCCTTCTCGATCCGCTGAATAGAACATGATGTAAAAAGTTAATCTCTGACCGGCACATTTGATTAGTATAAAAAACAATTTCAAGAAATCAAACTTGATTTTGCCTGCGGTGCAGGCCATGAAGAGTTCCTGTAGGCCTTTTTTCCAAACCGCATGACGAGCTGGCAGGACCGGCCCTGCTGAATCATTCCGGTTCAGCGAGCATCTGCCGGCAATCCGGAAAATTTATAAACAACGGCCTGCCGCGTGCGTCTCTTGATGCCATAGAGCACAGCGGGCTCGCTGCGATCCCAGGCAATGCCCTGGCCTCGAATATCAGCAGGAACGGTGGCCAGCCACTCTAGCACCGAACCGGACGTGGGCAGACGCAGGACATAGAGCTCCGCAGAGTCGTGCCCGGTGACATAGAGCCGACGATCCGGCCCCCAGGAACCGCCGGAACAGCTCATGGGTTTGAACCGGGTGAGAAGAGAATCAGGAAAAGTCCATGTGGCCAGGGATTGCCACTCGTCGTTGAATTGCACCAGAACGGTCCAGCGGTTATCCTTGCCGGTCTGCGCCGCAAAACGGTCATAATGGCCGAAGGCTACCCACCAGAGGTCATCGAACCGGTCGATCCAGGTACAGGACCCCCAGGCGGATCCCAGGTCGTGTGAACCGATGTGCTCCAGGCTTTCGCAATCCCAGATTTCCACCGAACTGGACATGGGCAGATCAGGATAATTGGAATGGCCGCAATAAAGTTTGGCCTCATGCACCACCCCGCTGTCCAGATGGATTAGCGGATGCGTCGGGCCTGCCTGCCACCGTTTCATCAGCCGCCCGCTCTGTTTATCGTATTTGGCCACCGCGCGGCTGTCGATCGCATAGATAAAGCGCGCATCCACGGCAATGCCCTGGCGCGCTTCTGCCATGGCGATTCCGCGCAGCTTGAGCGGAGATTGGGGCTGCGCCGCAGCACAATGCGCCGGCAGCAGGCAAATGGCCAGACCGGCACGGAGCAGATTAAGGCGTGCCATCATCCTGTCGAACCGGGCGGCTTTTTTGTCGGTCTTGAGCGAATTCATCACGACCAAAGTAACTCAAAACAGCTTGACATTCAACCATTAATTTGTATATTCGTCGTAAAAGGCATCGGTTGATCAGCAGGAGAATGCCAGATGAAAATTACCGCGGGATTGGCAACTATAGTGTGCAGCCTTTGGCTGGCAACGGCCGTGCTGCCGCAAGAGTTGACGCAGGATGAAAAAAAAGAGCTGGCCAGCCTGCAACAGGCCTGGCTGGACGGCCGATGTCCAGTCCTGCCGGCCAACGCCTGGCTGTTCTATCGCAGCGGGAATGAAGCCGACCGCTGCAAAGCCGACAGCCTGCTGAACCGGTTCATCGCTCTGCAGAACACCGACTCGGCGTCCACGGTCTTTGGCCAATGGCCCTGGAGCCAAGGCGCAGAGATCGGCGATCTCAATGTGGCGCTGTTCCGCAGCCATGATATGCTGCGCATTCTGTGGGACCAGCAGGACAACATGTCGGCAACCACACGGACCCGTTATCTCCTCTCCTGCCGGCGCTTGCTGGAAGCGGCCAAACGGCGGTGGGACACCGAGGTGTTCGACATCGGCAGGGACCTTGTCGCCTACAGCAACATCTTTTGCTTGTGGGTGCAAACGCTGACCCTGGCGGGCGAGCGCTTTGACGACGCCCGACTGCAGTGGATGGCACGGAGCCAATGGACGCGCTGGTATAACCACATCTCTTTTTACGGCATCGACGAATTCGCTTCGCCCGGCTACAACCACGTGATCTTTAAAGCGCTGTTCGATATCCATGATTTCTGTCATGACCGGCGTATTGAAAAAGAGAGCAAGGAGATCATGGATTATGTCTATCTCCTGCAATCAGCCATCACCCATCCTTTGCTGAAATTGCCGGTGACCGGCATCAGCCGAGACTATCGCGTATTTCTCAAGCAGGCGGATGCGCGCTCGGCCGTGCTGACCGCGACGCCGGCGGACTATACGCCGCCGCAACAAGCGCTGGAGATCAATCACCATCGCACCTATCCCTTTGAGGTCACGGGCAAAGCGGCAGTGGGGCCGTTCCTGTTCAAATCCTATCAGCTGGCCGACGCGGCCATGGGCAGCATGACCGGCGGCGCCTGTTTTCAACAGCAGATCCATTGTCTGACCGCGGTGGGTAAAAATGAAAAGGAACGGGCGGTGGCTTTTATTCAGGGGTCCAACACGCCGGTGAACGGCTACACAGATCAGATCGGAACCTCGACGTTATGCGTCTATAATCGCCTGCCTGCACTCTGGCATCTCACCCAATGGCGCGGCGATATGGCCGAGTATCGCGAAACCTTTGGCGAGTTCGGCCTCGGCCTGTCCGACCAATGGAAAGTGAAATCCCGCGCCGCGGACCATCTGGTGCTGGAGGCCTATGGCTATGAACTGCACGTGTTTCCCTTTGCCGTGCAGGAGGAAAAACTGAGCGACTGCCCGCTGACGCTGAAACATCGCACCACCTCCAGCCCGCGCTATCATCCCCGGCCCATCGTTTTCGACGAATGGGTGTTTCCGGACCAGCCGGACTGGTTCGGCGTTCATCTGGTGCTGGCACGATCCGGCGAGCGGATCAAGGATCCGGGTTTACGGTATGTCCTGCAGCAGGGCATCCGCACATTCAGCACCAAACAGGGTCACCGAATCCGGCTGTTCGTGGCTGAAAAGGGCGACACCCGGCAGCTGTTCAACATGAATCCGGCGTTGATGCCGGTATTGAAAATAGGCCATTGAAGCGCTATCTGATCGCCCGGGCATGCTGGTTTTGATATTGCGAGCGCAGGCATAACTATCGGGAAAGGAAAGGCGAAGATCTGCAACGAAGACAGCAATCTCCTGCGTTACTAAAAACCTGCGGTTATCACAAAGACAAAAGTCAAGGAATAGAGTGACGCACGGAATGAGACCAACCTTGCGAAGGTTATACTATAGAATAACCTTCGCAAGGTTGGTCGTTCCGGTTACCCCCAAAACCGCAGACACCCGCTTTTTCCGACGCGGCATATCAACTTCCATTTTTCCATGAACTTGAGCACCCACACGAACGGAAAGGGACAGCCTAAGCCCCGCAAAACCAGCATGTATAGACTCGTTGCCAAGCATCGCCTGCCCCTCACCGTCGGCGGGATTAAAATCATTCGCTTATAGGCTTGATTTACGTATCCCTGTTTAGTAAATTAACGCCACGGGAATAAAGAGCCATCCGTCCGGCGACCCGGAATCCATCACACGAAGGAGAAAGCTTGTGAAAATCACCACCATCTATTTGCTCGCCTGGATCGGCCTGGTCTTTTTGGCCATTCTCAACGGCGGCCTGAGAACAGCCGGATACGCCCGCTTCATGAGCGATCTGTCCGCCCACCAGCTGTCCACCTTGATCGGCATCTGCCTCTTTGGCCTTTATTTCTGGGTCCTGTCGCTCCTTTTCCCCATCTCTTCGGCCCGGCAGGCTCTGCTGATCGGCGGCATCTGGACCATCCTGGCCATCGCCTTTGAGTTTCTCTTTGGCCATTTCGTCATGGAACACTCTTGGTCAAAATTGTTCGCCGACTATAACCTGCTCAAGGGCCGATTGTGGTTGCTGGTGTTGATCTGGACTTTTATCGGCCCCTATGTCTTTTTCAAGCTGCGGCGATCCTGAGCAGATCACCAGAAAGTAAAGAAATGACCAGGCCATTGCCGCAATAGCAGGAATGTCTCTGCCCTATCCTTCCTTTTAAAAAACACAATGTCAAAATGGTGAATCTGTTTTCAACAGTAGTCTCTTATACCGGTAAGATAAGTTACTTGCTAATTATTCTCACTCCCCTGATATCCATTTAGATGGTTGCTCCAGCGAATGCTCACCTGATCAACCGCCAAGCTCGCCAAGAGCGCCGAGAAGTAATATTCCAAATGATATTTATCCGTTCTCGCTATTATTGACATATCTTTAAAAAGGAATCTTGACTTTCTGTCAATAATACGCCAAAGCAGCTCAGCAGACTGATCCTAATAAGCCGGGAGCAAGTTGGCGATAAATTTTTCTGGCTAAACCGTTAAGGATGCTTAATTAGTTTCTGTTGCAAAACGAATGACATAAATCATTGAAAACTATTCCGCA
>DAIQOA010000059.1:0-23054 GCA_036788095.1 bacterium
CCGGCGCCTGATAGCCGGCGGCCGGAGCCGTGGGGGTGACGATGGCGCAGTTGGGGGAATGGGCCTGAATGTCGTTGAGCATGTCGATTTTCACGTTAAAGCTGCATTCGGACGGTAAAATAGATTCGTACAGTACGGAATTCACATAGCGCTCGGTGACGCCCTCCAGTGGGATAGGAGGAATCCAACCGTTGTCGAATGAGCAGAGGGCGTAGTAATAGGTCTGGCCGTTGACGATGTTGGCGCTGTCGATGTAGCTGTGCACCAGGCCGTTGTTGTCGCCGAGGTTGAAGTGGAGGCCGTTATAGATGCCTGGGAAAAAGCCGAAGAGGCTGTCTTTTTTGTCGCAGCGAAAGAGGGGCTTGTTCATGGTTTGCACCCCATAGGCGTCGGTGATGATATGGGGATCATTGAACGAGGGATCGGTGGAGCGGTACAGGGAATAACCCTGGAAATCATAGACGCCGAAAAAGCGGTCGTAGGAATCCTCGGCGCTGTCGTCCCAGTAAAGATACACCTTGCCGTCCCCGGCCACGGCCTTGAGGTTGGGCACCTTGGGTGGTTTGGCGAAGGTATAGTTGGCGTTGTAGATCTTTTGTACGGTCTCTTTTTTTCGGGTGGCATCTTCGAGCTGTTCCTTGCTGGTCTGGCCATCAGCGAAAAACAGGGTGAAGGAGAAGCGATTCCGCGTTTGAGCTGGAAAATAGACCGGGCCGGAATGGAACCAGACGCCGAGGTTGTCGGCATAGTGATATTCGTCAGCGCCAAAGTTCACGGATTGATAGCACCAGGACAGAACCAACTCATCGTCACTATATATATTTCGATCTCCGTAATTTCCGCTCCAGAATCCGGTCAGGCCCAGTTGATCGCCCTCGTCCAGATCCTTTTCATCGAAATCCGGTTCGCCGTGGGTGGGTTGGCCGTCGCCTTCACCGGCGTCGCGGCCGGTGTAGGCTTCGTCAAAGGGCCCGATGCCGTCTGCGCCGAGGTCGTCGTTGAGCGATTCGCCCAAATCCCACTGGCCGTTGTTGTTTTTGTCTTCATAGCCCTCCCAGTCGCCGTCCTCGTCGCCGGACCAGTGCCAGCCGGAATAGAATTCGCCGGTTTGGGCTTTTTGTCTCTTTTCATCCAACTTGCCGTTGTAGTAATAACCGGTGGGCGCGAACAGCCAGACGCCCGGGCCGCTGTCGCGGCTTTCGTCGATGATTCCGTCTTCATCCGTATCGATACCGTCGTATTCAAAAGTCGGGCTTTCCAAATAGCCGATGCAGCAGACCGGAACCGGGCTGTAATTCCCAGGAAGGCCCACGTTGTCGTAATCATAGCAATAAGCGACATCCAAACGCGTATTGTATCCGGCTACATCATCCACATCGTTGCCGATATGAAAATCCGTATAGATCGCAAAATAGACGGAATCGTATGTGGTTGTGCCTTCATTCTCTATATCATAAAGCCAAAAGTTATGACTCTCGGTCATGACATTGCGCCACTGCAACGAGCGGATGTAGATCTGCGTGCCCAGGCCGTGGCGGCTGGTGTCCGCGGCGTCCGGATAGTATTCAAACTCTTCATCCGGATCATCGTCGATGGCGAAATAGGTCTCCAGGTCCGCGTTCATGACCCCTTTGCCGAAATAACCGTTCCAGGCTTTGGGCCATCCGGGATCGATGCTGTCGTCCATTTTGTCCGGCCAGAGGTCGGGCCAGGTGTAGGGATCGTCGCTCATGGCCGCTTCCAGCTGCGAGGGGTTGCAGTAGCCGCCCACCGCTTCGTAGCGCCAACGCGTCGATCCATCGGGAGACATATCTCCGTATTGATAGCCGTCCTCAACGCATGCATGCACTACGCCATGCGCGTCGACAATTTTTGCGATGACTATGGGAGCAATTCCTTCCATCTGCTGATGTCCGCTGCCGATGGGGTACTCCATTCTATAGCCCATGATGGTGGCGGCTGATCCGATTCTGCCGTCATTCCAAAAAGGGATGCGCGACAGATTGCCGTCCATAACCCCATATTTGCGATGGTTGATGTGACCATCCTGAAGTCGCTGACTGTAACTGGTCACCGTCCAGATAAATGGAAGTATCATGAGTGCGATGCATCTCATATTGAATTTTCCATGTATTTACGGTGAAGAATTCGGAAAACTAAAACTCCAATTCCAGCCCGACGAGCACCTTGCGCGGCGTGCTGCGGTAATCCGGTCTATAGTAATAATCGTTGATCGTGTTGACGGATTTAACCATGTCGTCGGTCATGCGGCTCATGCTGCGCGTATACTGGGCGTTGCCGCTGTCGGTGTAGATGGCGATCGAGTTTTCGATGTCCAAAACGTTGTAGATGTTAGTAAACAAGGTGGTTTTCATTCCGCCGAATTTGAGCGTGTAGGCAAAGTTCAGGTCAAAGTTGATGTAGAACGGCTTGCGTTCTCCGTTGGGCAGACCGTAATAATACCCATAGGATTCCGGAGTGTAGGGAAATCCCGAAGCCAGGGTGCCGATGATGCCCAGGTTCCAGCGATCCGCGTTGTGTGCGGTGGCGGTAAGGTTCAGCGTATGCGACCGGTCCCAATCCAGCAGCACCAATTGTTTGGTGATTTCTGTCGGCGGGGAGGTCAGGCTTTTCAGCCAGACGTCCGCTGGATCCGAGGCATTGCCTTCGGCGATTTGGAAGGTGTAATCGATGCTGGTGGTCAGAAAGCCGGTGCTGCGCTGTTCCAGCGATGCGGTAAAGCCCAACACCTGGCCGTAATCCCGGTTGACGTAGCGAGCATATTGCGTAAACGTGGGCATCAGGATATAGGTCTCCATGCCGAGCAGGTTGCGGATGTCCTTATAGTACACCGTTAAATTCACCGCCACATCCTTGTTCAGGCCGTGCTGAAGGCCCACCTCATAGGTGGCGGTTTTTTCCGGCTCGAGATTGGCGTTGCCGATGGTGGCGCCGCCGGTCACCGGGATTTTAAAGTCGGGATTCAAAAACAGGGCGTTGAACGCCGGCATCTGGAAGAACAGGCCATAGGAGAGATGTAAAACGCTTTTCTCCGTCAACGGCATGGCGATGCCAAAGCGGGGACTCCACTGGCTCTTGGTTTTGGCATCGATCTTTTCGCTGGTGGACGGTTGGCTGAGATCAGCGGGATAGACGCCGCGCGGTTCAAAACGGTCGTAGCGCAATCCGATGTTCATGATAAAGTAGGACCACTCCAAACGGTCCTGAATATAGGCGCTGATCTCAAAGGGTTTTTTGACATAATCGACATAGGCGGGGCTCTCCACCTCCACCGGCTGAGGTTTCCAATCGGTTTGGCGGTCGAGGCGGATGGTGTAGCTGGTCACATTCAGTTTGTGGTTGGTGGATTGAAAGCCCAGTTTGATTTGATTGCTTTGGTTGAATTGATAGGTGAGATCCCCTTTGAGCAGCGTATTCGTCGTGGTGCGTTCGGAATGATTCATATTCGTGCCCGCCATATAAAAATGCGGGCCGCCGCCGATCTGCAGCCGTGTATCCGGAACGTAGCGCAAATCGTAGGGGCTTTCAAAGACGTAACTTTTCCAGTTTTTGGAGAAATTGGCAAATTTTAAGTTGATAAAGCCGTTTTTATTGATGACATAATCATAATGGACCATGTGGGTGTTGCCCAGGCTGAAATAGGTCGGCCGGCCGTCCGGGTTGTACTTGTAACGGTGTTCATATCCCTGCGATTCGGCATCTTCCCGGATAAATTCATAGGTGAGTTTATGGTTGCTGAACGGTTTGGCGATCATTTTCGCGTGCAGGTCCAGCCCCTCTGACCAGTTCATGGGCACCATGGCGCCGTCGCCATTGGCATCGATCCGCCAGCGGTTACGATCTTCCGGAACAAAGGAGGAATCAGAGGGTACAAAGATCCTTTTGCCGTAATAGGCGCCGTCGTCCTTGTGATATCGGAAGGAGGTAAAAAACAGTAGATTTTTCAATCCCAGA
This sequence comes from bacterium, assembly GCA_036788095.1. Lineage (GTDB taxonomy): Bacteria > Zhuqueibacterota > Zhuqueibacteria > Residuimicrobiales > Residuimicrobiaceae > Anaerohabitans. The sequence goes on from DAIQOA010000059.1 coordinate 3,976, forward strand.
GGTCCGGAGAGATTACCCTGTAGATCATTGACGTTGCCCGGTTTGGCCAGGTCCAGATAGGTACGGTTTTCTTCTGTATAATTTTCTCGTTTTAATCCGTCGCCGGACTTGACCACAAAGGGTGTCCGGCGATTGCTCAGATAGGCGCCGGTATAGCCGGAAAGCTGGCCGCTGAACTTGGCGTTGGGCTCTTTGGAGACAATGTTGACGACGCCGGACATCGCCTGCCCGTACTCCGCATTAAAGGTGCCGCTGATCACCTCAACCTCCTGAATCGAGTTGGGTTGAAGATCGATCATCTGGCCGCCGCTGTAGCCGTCGTTCACCGCAATGCCGTCGATCATGTACGACACCTCGCCCAGGCGACCGCCGCGGAAATGGCCCTCGATGACGCCGGCCTGCAGATTGACGATTTGGCCGGTGCTCTCCACCGGCAACAGATCGATGTCATCGCTCGACACGCGCGCCGAGGTTGAAGTAAGATCCTTCTGGACCAGAGGGCGCTCGGCGCGGACGACCACCTCTTCGCCTTCGATCACCGTGGCCGTCAGGTCCGTCGAAAGAGAGGTGGTGGCGTCGATGCTGACGCTCGCCCCCTCGATTTTTTTGGTCTTGTAGCCGATGCTGCGAAAGACGATGGTGTACTTGCCCGGCGGGATGTTGATGATGAAATAGTTGCCGTTGACGTCGGTGACGGCGCCGAATGCGGTGCCATCGAGGAACACGTTGACGCCCGGCAGCGGTTCCTTCTTTTCCGCATCCACGATCCGACCGGAGATTTTACCGGTGGTGCCGGCAAAGAGACCGGCTGCAGCTGTCAACAGCATGATGAGGAAAAGGAGATAACGTTTAGCCATCATGACGACTCCTCTGGTTGATGAGCATGCATGTGCTTGAGAATTTTTTTAAAATAGCCGGCCGACTGAAGGGTAGGCGCACGTTCGCATCGGCCGGGGCCGGAGCCTATCAATATATGAAAAATTCGAACCGTGTCTTGCAGACGCCCTGCAACGGTCCGGACCCGGTTAGCGCAAGGGCCGGACAGACTCTCTTTCCACTAAATAAGAATGGAGAAGGACCGTCTGTGTTTTACTGGTATCCCCCGCTATACGCTGGAGCAAAAGGTTGATGCTTGTTGCGCCCATTTCGTAGATGGGCTGATGCATAGTGGTCAGCCGGATGGAGCTGTTATCGACAAAGGGGGCGTCGTCATAACCGACGATGGAGAGATCGCGCGGAATGTGGAGGCCGTCGTTTTCGGCGGTCGCGCAGATGATGTGGGCCATCTTGTCGTTCTCGGCAAAGACGGCGGTATAGTTTCTTTTCTGAGACAAAAGCATGCGGGCGATTTCCGAACAATTCTCTTCTGAATAATGCTCGTCGCTGGTAAAAATCAACTCGGAACGGACAGGGAGATGGGAATCTTGCATCGCTGCTTTGTAGCCGGATAATCTTTCCCGGGCGCTGTTGAGCAGGGTGTTGATGACAATGGCAATCCGGGTGTGCCCTTGGTCAATCAGGTGGCGGGTGATCCGGTAAGCGCCGTCATAATTATCCGTGATGACTTTATCGATATTCAAACCAGGGATCACCCGGTCGGCGATGACCACGGGGATCCCGTGTCGCAAGAACTTGTTCACCAGGGCGCGGTTTTTTTCATCCGCGGCCGCCGTCGGCATGAACAGCACCCCGGTCACCGCCTGTTCGATTAGCCGATCCGCCTGATCATCGGCCTGCACATACAGATCGTACGAGTTGCATAACACCAGGTGACAGTTGTGCATAACGGCCTGATCCGCGGCGCCGCGGATGAATTCGATGCCGAATCCGCTGTGATAAAAATTGATCAAAATGCCCAGTCGATACCGGCTGCCGGCCTGGTGGGAGGTCGTGTGGACAAAGGTGCCGAGTTTTTTCTTGCGCACCAGGTAACCCTTGTCCACCAGATTCTGCACCGCATGCTTGATCGTCGCGCGGGAAACCTGGAACTGCTTGACGAATTCATCTTCAGTGGGGATTTTTTCGTTGTTGGCGAAAACGCCCTGGTCGATCTGTTCTTTTAACCACACCTGCAATTGAAAGTATTTGGGAATAGGGCTGTTTTCGTCAATTCGCACGCTTTTCCCCTTTTGGTCTATTGTTCGGTCAATAGTACAATATATATCTTTTAAAAGCAAGAAAATTTTGAGAAAATTTTCTTGCTTTGGATCAGCGGCCATTTCTTCCTTGCGTCTAATGGTATTTTTTGATATAATTGCGGAACGGCCTGTTCGGCTGCCAAGCCTGAAAAATGGGTGAGGGATGACTTTTTAGCGCCGGGCGAAGAGGATTTGAATGAACGGAACGATCCATATCGGGACAAGCGGTTTGCTGAAAACCAGGGCGTTTCTGCTCTGCGGAGTCTTCCTCGCGGCGCTGCTGCATTGCTCCCGTCCCGCGGACGAGGAGGAGATGGCGGTTGGGCGCACGCAAAATCACACGGTCACCATGGCCGCATTTATCAGAAGCTATATCAACGAATTTCTTTTTTCATCCATTCGGAACCAGGACTCTCCGCAAGCCCGTCACGCACATGTGCAAAACCTCGCACTCCGTCATCTGTTGGCGCAAAAGGCCGTTGCGGCGCGGATGGACACGCTTCCAGGTTTCCGGCGAGCCATGCGCGCCGAATCCACAGCGGTGCTCATTCATGCCCTGTATGAGCACGAGATCGCGGCAAAGCTAGCGCCGATCTCTGACCAAGAGGTGCGGACCGCGTTCGCCGAGATGAACCGGGAACTGCATGTCCGCCATCTGGTTTCGCCCACCCGCGCCGGCATCGATTCGCTCTATGCGGCGTTGAAAAAAGGCGCCGGCTTTTATCAACTGGCTGAGACCTGCTTTCGCGACTCGATCCTGGCCGCCACCGGCGGTGATCTGGGGCTGCTGAAATGGGGTGATCTGGATCTGCCGTTGGAAGAGGCCGCCTATCGTCTGCGCATCGGCGAGATCTCTCCGCCGGTAGAAGGCCGCGTTGGTTGGCATATTCTGAAACTCGAGAACATCGTGGTTAATCCGATTCTGCGCGAGGACGAGTTTCAGGCCTACCGGGAGATCATTCGCGGCAAAATCCGCTATCGTCGGCTGCTCGCCGCTGCCGAGCAACGGATCAAACAGGTAATGAGCGATAAGAATGTGCGGCTCAATGTGCCGTTGATCCGAACGCTGGAAACGGAAAGACGCCGGACCGGCGCAGCGCCCCTGCGCACGTTGGCGCCCATGGAGATGATCGACGCCCCGTTCGCTCAACTGCTGGATAAGCATGCTCAGGAGGTTTTAGCCGAGTTCGACGGCGGTCATTGGACGGTTGCTGATTTTAAAAGACAGGCGGCTGTTCTGCCAAGAGGCATGTTCGATGAGGGAATGTATCGGGCGGTTGCCCTCAGCCTGAGGAATTTTTTTCTGCTGCAGATCGCGGAAAAGAAGAAAGTGGCGAAGAAGAAACCAGTGGCAAATGAGATTCGGGAAAAACGCGACCATCTGTTATCCAACCTCTATGTCCATCAAGTCGCCGATACTCTCCGTTTCGGCGAAGCGGACTATCGTCGCTATTACGAGACCGTCAAACGATCGCTGTTCCAGGATCGCGCTATGGACGTCTATGAGATTCTGCTCAAGAGCGAACCCCAGGCCCGGCAACTGATGCAGCAACTGCTGCCAGGCCCGGTTGATGCCGAAAAATTCAGAACACTGGCGCAACGCTACACTCAGCGTCCCGGTATGAAAAGCCGGCTAGGTCATTTGGGGATCATTCACCGGGGCGATTACGGCGCCATCGGCCAAGCCTGCGCCGCTCTGTCCGAGGGAGGCATCACCGGGCCGGTCGCGGTGGACGAGGGCTATGCCATCCTGATGCTGGCGGACAGCCAGGAACTGTTCACCCCCTATGAGCGGGTTCGCGAGCGAATAGTGCGGGATGCTGAAGCGAGAAAGGCCAAGCTGGTCTATGAGGGACTGCGAAACCGGGTTCTGCAGGAAAATCCGGTCACGGTGGACACCAAGCTGCTGTCCGACTATATCTATATGAGCAGCGGCCGTAAAGCGCCCTAAAACGATTGAAAAAAAGAAAGGGGCGCCAGTGGCGCCCCGCAGGGATTACTTTTTCTTGATAAACTCTCCGGCGAGTTCCAGTTTGACTTCATCGCCCACCACCATTCCGCCGCTATCCAGTTGTTTACTCCAAGCGACGCCGAAATCCTGACGATTGATTTTTCCCCGCGCCTCCACGCCGACGCGGGTGTTGCCGTAAGGATCCAGGATCGGTTCGCTGACCGTGAACGTCAGTTCAATCTCCCGGGTTACTCCGCGCATGGTCAGATCGCCGACGGCCACCCATTCGTCGTTTCGTTTCAGGATCTTTTTGCTTTTATAGGTGATTTCCGGATAAGTAGCTGCATCGAAAAAATCCGACGCGCGCAAATGCTCGTCCCGTTTTTCATTGTCGGTGTAGATGCTCGCCGTCTTGATCACGCCTTCGATGCGGGAGCGGGTGATGTCCTTTTCGTCATAAAAAACCGTTCCGGAGAATTCCTTGAAATGGCCGCGCACCGTCGCAATCACCATATGTTTGACGCTGAACCCCACCTGGGTGTGCGCCGCATCGATCAGATACTCCTCCGCAGCCGCGGAATAGCCTGCGGCGGACAATGCAAACATTGCTAAAAAGAGACGTTTCATGAATAAGCTCCTTGAGTAGGGGATATGAATCATTGATTAAATTATCAAGTATAACAGCCCTTCGCCTGATTATATTTCCTGATCGCGGCCATTTTCTGGCTCCGGTCCTTCCGGCTCCGGCAGGCCGCGCCGGCTGCGCACCCCGTCCAGCTTGACCAGTGGGAGCTCCAGCTGACGGCGCCGGACGCCAAGCAGGGTATCGAACTCGGTCTGCGCGTCAGCGATTTTTTTGCCCAGCCCGTCCATTTTCTTGATAAATTCATCCCATTGTTTTTTAAATGCCGAGATCAGCGTAAGGATCTCGTTGGAGGTCTTTTCCAGGCTAAAGTTTTCCACGGATTGACGCACCACTGCCAGCACGGCGAACAGCGTCATCGGCGAACAGATGATCACATGTTGCTGCAGCCCCTGGTCGATCAGGCGGCTGTCGTGCTCCTGGATGAAGGCATAGATCTGTTCGTTGGGGATGAAGAGGAGCGCATAGTCTACGGTGTCTGATTCGGCATCGATATAATCCCGCGAGGCGACCTCCTTCAGCCGGTTTCTGACGTCGCGGAGGAAATCCGCACGATATCTGGCCTGTTCGCTCTCCCCGGTGCTCTCCAGATAACGGACATAGTTGTCCAGAGGAAATTTCACATCCATGTTCAGTTTTAGATCGCGCGGCAGGAGAAAAGTGAAATCCGGCCGGCCGCGTCCTGCGCCGATGCTCTTCTGCTTGACATAGTTGATGTTTTCGATCAACCCGGCCAACCGCAGCACATCCTCCGCCATGCGCTCTCCCCATTGTCCGCGAGAACGGCTGCTGGACAACGCTTCCGCCAGCGAACGCGTCGTCTGGTTCAGCTGAGTGGTCTGCTCTCCAGCCACGCGCAACTGGTTCGCTAATTCACCGAATTTTTGCGCCCGGTCTTTTTCCAGCGCTTTCACCAGGTCAGAGAGATCCTGCACTTGTTCGGACATGACTTCCAACTGCCGGTCGATCAGGCTTTTTTTCTCATTCAGCTCAGAACGGTTGCGTTCGCGTTCTCCGGCCAGACTGGATTGACTGAGTTTGAGCAGTTCGTGGGTCGAGCGGGAGAGCGCCTCCAGCGACAGGGCGCCGAATTGCGCTTTCATCTGGCTGAGGATCGCCTCCATCTGCAGCTGGCGCTGCGCCTCCGAGTGGCGAAAGAGCTCCTGGGCCAGATCCATGCGGCTGCGCGATTGCAGCCATTTGACCAGCAGCGTTACAATCAAGCCCACGCAAAAGCCGAGAGAAAAAATCACCAACTGGATTCCGCTCATCAGCGGTCCTTTCCATTTAGTTCTTGCATTATAAAATAACAATTATAAATTTAGAATCAATGAGTGTTTGTCAGGTGCAAGGAGCCAAAAAGGAATCCCTGTGCTCAGCCTGTTCAACAGGCTCTGCGTTCTTCAAGCACTGGCGCGCCGCCCCCATAGTGCTTTTCAGCCGGTTGGCAAAGATTCCACGCAAATCCCTCCGACGAGGTACGGGCGCATTATCAAAGGAGAGTGATGTTATGTTGGTTAGAAATTATTCTGTCGCACTGCTGCTGATGGTATTCGGTTTAGGTTGTGGTCAAGTGGAGATGTTCCGTGAGCAGGATAAAATCGATGTCAAAATCAATGGGAAATTTGTCACCTCCTATCTAATCAAGTCGGATTTGACCAAACCGGTGCTCTATCCGTTGAACACTCTGAGCGGCGTGACGGTCAGCCGTCAGTTCCCACTGCAGATCGTCGAAGGCGAAAGCAAGGATCACCCTCATCATTTCGGTCTGTTTTTTACCTATGACCGGGTGAATGGGGTGGGTTTCTGGAACAACACCGCGATACCGCCGCAGATCAAACTGGCTGAGATTACTAAAGTCGAGAGCGGCAAGACCGGCACGATCACCTCTGTGCACCATTGGGTGGACGCCGGTGGAAAAATTTTACTGCAGGAAGATCGCACCATGCATTTTATCCCCGGCCGGAAACAGTATGCCATCGATCTTTCGCTCCGATTGACCGCCAAGGACACAGCGGTTGTCTTTGAGGACACGAAAGAGGGCATGTTCTCCATCCGGGTGGCTGACTGGCTGGCGGAAAAATCAGGCCGTGCCGAATATCTCAGCTCCAACGGCGATCGCAAGGAAAAGGAGGTCTGGGGCAAACGGGCGGTGTGGGTGCGTCTCGAGGGCGCCAAGGACGGTCACCCGCTGGGCATCGCCATGATCCATCATCCGGGAAGCGTCAATTATCCCACTTTTTGGCATGCGCGCGGCTATGGCCTGTTCGCTGCCAATCCATTGGGCCAGGAGACATTCGAACGGGATCGCAAGGTGGAAAATCCCAAGGCGTTTCGATTGACCCTGGCAAAAGGGGAGAGCGCCTGGTTTAAATTTCGCGTGGTGGTGTACGATGGCGCCATGGACAAAGCGGCGGTCGACGCCATCGCAGCGGACTATGGCAAGACCAAGTGATCGACCGGCCTTGGCAGCAGTGCGGTTCAATTGATGCGCAACAGCAGCCCCTTGAGGTAGCGGCCTTCGTGGTGCGCCAGCAGAAAGGGGTGATCCGGCCCTGGTCCCAGCACTTTTAGAACTTGGGCGGACCGCCCGGCATCCTGAATGGCGGAGAGGACGATCTTTTGGAACAGGGATTCGTCCACGTGGTTGGAGCAGGAAAAGGTCAACAGAAGACCATCGGTCTTTAATCGTTTCGCAGCCTGCAGGTTGATGTCCTTGTAGCCGCGGCTGGCGCGCATTATTTCTTTTTGCGATTTTGCAAAGGCCGGCGGATCCAAAACGATCAGGTCAAACTGTCGATCCGTGCGGCGCAGGTACTCGAATACATCGGCGGTGATCAGAGGATGGCGCTCCGCATCCAGCTGGTTGAGGCGCAGGTTGGCGGCCGCCAGCTCGTTGGCAGCCGGCGAGATCTCGACCGAAGTCACAGAGTGCGCCTCTCCCAACGCCGCGTAGACCGAGAACCCGCCGCTGTAGGAAAAGCAGTTCAGCACATCGAGCCCTTTGCACAGCGATCCCAGCAACCGGCGATTATCCCGCTGATCCAGGAAAAAGCCGGTCTTTTGTCCGCCGGCCGGATCCACTTGAAAGGACGCGCTGTTTTCAACAACGGTGATCCGCTCCGGTCCCTGGCCACCCACCCATTCACAGCGTTCCGTCAACCCTTCCCGCGCCCGACCCTTGCCTTCGCTGCGCTCATAGATGGCACGTGGCTGCACCAGCTCTTGCAACCAGCGGAGCAGGAGAGGGCGGAGGCGTTCCATGCCGAGCACCGAAATGGTCAGAACCAATATATCGCCATACTGATCTACGACCAGACCGGGCAGATGATCCCCCTCGGCATTGATCAACCTGAAGGCGTTCGTGGCGGGTGGGATAACCTGTTCGCGAAGGCGGACCGCCCTGTGCAGCGTCGCCCGCCAAAAAGCCTCATCCACTTTGGCTCTAGGATCCCGGCTAAGGACTCGAAAGGCGATGTCCGAGTTTGGATTATAAAACCCTCTGGCCATAGGATTATGTTGATGATCACAAAGTATAACAATGTCGCCGGGCCGGCAGGCCGGTGTTGCAGATTCAATGGCGCCGGAAAACACCCAGGGATGACCGCGTTTGATAATCTCTTGTTTGCCGGGTTTGAGAATGAGCGTTTCTTCCATGCTGCCCTTCTGTTCGGGTTTTAAGTGAGGAAACATCGATGCGTTTGCCGCGTTTCAGCGGATATAATGTAGCTAGAGGCGGGTTAAAATGCAAGAGCCCCGGGATTTTGCTTGTTTCAGCGCCGCTATTTTTGTAAATTGTTTATATCGTGGTGTTTGGAAGTCGCGGCGCCTGACGGTCACTCAAAGAGCGATGACGTTGTGGTGCGGCGATGCCTGGTTATGAACGGAAAGGGTTTTATATGAGCAGAATGGGCTGGGTGACGGCAATCGTATTAATCCTGGGCAGTCAGGTCTTGGCCGAGGAGACTCCATGGGCTGCGGGCGCTCATTTCGTGTTATCGTTGCCGCAATCCGATTTTGCCAACTTGTCCAAAGACGGAGAAGGGCTCGGCGGCAAAGTACTTTATCGTCCGAATCTTTCGCGCCACTTTGCCCTGCGGGCGGATTTGGCGTATATTTCCTACGGTGAAAAGCGGAAAAGCATGACCGACGTTTCCTATGGCTATTATCTGATGCAAATACGCAATGAGTCATTCCAGATGACATTGGGACCGCAGTGGTCATTGCCCTTGGGGCCGGTCACCGCCTACGCGGCGCCCATGGGCGGGCTGTACGTGTACCGAACCGTGATCTCCATTCCCGCCCTGTATTACTATTACGGCTGGCCGGCGTCTGAGACCACCTCGAGCCTTACCCGCTGGGGCTGGAACGTCAATGGCGGCGTTTTGATCGATGTGGGCATCGGGCCGGTGTTTGATTTGCAATTCAAATATCAAAAGATCGCCAAGGCCGTTCAATCAAAGATTGAGGACGTCACTACGGAAAGCGACGCCACGGACTTTTATATCGGTGTGGGCGTACTTTTTTATCTGAAGAAAAAATACTGATATGTCGAACTCGTGGCGCATCGGTTCCGAGGAATACGAACGGGCGTTGCAGCAGGAGGGGGAGTATTGGGGTCAGGAGAGCGAAAAGGCGTTCAGCCGGGGAATTCCATTTTCCGCTGATATGCGCCGGGCGCAGCGGCTGCATGTCGAGCGTGGACCCGGACTGCCGCAGCTGCAGGTCTATGACCCGGTGGCCGAGCGGATCATGAACGGCGATTTGTATCAACTGCTGTTTGACCGAGTGGCCGAGGTTTCGCCGCACAGCCGGGTGCTGGTGCTCACCTGTGGTCCGGGCGGTCTGGCGCTGGAGCTGGCACGCCAGGGGCATCACGTTCATGCCATAGACATCAGCCGAGGGGCCATTGCCCTCGCTGAGCGGCTGGCAAAAGAAAATCCTTTTACGGAAAATTTCGGCAGTCTCCGCTACACGGTTGCCGATCTCAACCGCATCGAGTTGGAACAGGAAGGGTATGATGTGGTGATCGCCTGGGACGGCCTGCACCATATTCTGGCCCTGGATCGACTGATGCAGCAGATCCGCGTCAGCCTGGCGCCGTCCGGCGTCTTTATCTTTAGCGACAACGTTGGCATGTCCTTTCTCTCCCGCCTGATCGGAGGCGCTCTCTACTTTATGCTGCCAACCCATGTTCCCTATCGCATCAAATTCGGTTTTGTTCTGGGCGGAAAGAAAAAGATCAGCGAAGAGATGACCCGTCGCTCTCCTTTCGAGGAGGTCTCCAGCGGCAGCATCATGGAGACCGTCGGCAGACATTTCACTCTGCAGCAGTGCAGGTCCCACACCGGCATCGGCTATCGCGCCGCGCTGGCAGGCGATCTGCGCGGACCGGATCAGCGGCGGCACTGTCTTTTACGATGGTTGAAAAAGCTGGACGATTGGGCGGTGGATCACGGCCTGCTCAAGGGAGATCATGTCCTGGCCGTCGCCGTTCCTCACAACGATTGAACCGTTCAATGCACCCTAGTACTCCTAACGTCTACCGCGCAGGAACCCTATGAAAGAAAAAGCCTATCAGCCGACCGTATCCGCCAAAGAGGTCGACCAGATCGCCCGCAACCTTTTGCACGATCCGTTCATCATTCTCGGTCCCCATCGCTTGGAGGGCAAGAACGGTTGGGTGGTCCGAGCCTGGATTCCCGACGCCCGCACGGTCTTTGTGTTGCATCCCGTTTCGCGCAGTGAGTTTCCCATGCACCCGGTGCACAGCGACCACTTTTTTGAAGTACAGATTCCTGAATGGGATCAGCTGCCGAATTATCAGCTGCATATCATCGCGGAGAACGGTCACGAGCGTTTTGTGCATGACCCTTATTTTTTTCTGCCGCAGCTGGGCGAGTTGGATCTCTATCTGTTCGGCAAGGGCGATCATCACACCATCTATGAAAAGCTCGGGGGCCATCCCACGATTATTGACGGGGTGCAAGGAGTTTATTTCGCCGTCTGGGCGCCCAACGCGCGCAACGTCAGCGTGGTCGGCGATTTCAACCAGTGGCACGGCGGCAAGCATCAGATGCGGGTGCTCGGCCATTCGGGCATCTGGGAGCTGTTCATCCCCGAGATCGGGGTGGGCGAGAAATATAAATATGAGATCAAGGATCGGGCCGGCAATCTGATGATTAAAACCGATCCGTACGGATTTCAGTTCGAGGTCCGGCCGCAGACCGCCGCGGTGGTCAGCGATATCAATCGGTACGCCTGGCAGGATCAGGCGTGGATAGAGCGGCGGCGCGCCACCGATCCGCTCTCCCAACCCATGGCGGTTTATGAGGTGCATCTCGGCTCCTGGCGGCGTGTGCCGGAAGAGGGCGGCCGTTTTTTGACCTATCGGGAGCTGGCGCACCAGCTCACCGAGTATCTGCTCGAGATGGGCTACACCCACGTGGAGCTCTTGCCCGTTTCCGAGCATCCTCTGGACGCCTCCTGGGGGTACCAGGTCACCGGGTATTATGCGCCCACTTCCCGTTTTGGTTCGCCGGAGGATTTTCAATATTTCGTCGATTACCTGCACACCCACAATATCGGCGTGATCATCGATTGGGTGCCCGCCCATTTCCCGCGCGACAGCCATGGCCTGGCCTGGTTCGACGGCTCGCATCTGTACGAGCACGCGGACCCGCGCAAGGGCGAGCACAAGGACTGGGGAACGTTGATTTTCAATTTCGGCCGCAACGAGGTGCGTAACTTTTTGATCGCCAATCTGATCTTCTGGTTTGAAAAGTATCACGTGGACGGCGTGCGGGTGGATGCGGTGGCCAGCATGCTCTATCTGGATTATTCCCGCAAAGAGGGAGAGTGGATCCCCAACGCCTTCGGCGGCAGGGAAAATCTGGAGGCCATCGATTTCATCAAAAAATTCAACGAGGTGATCTTTCACTATTATCCCGGCGTGCTCTCCATCGCCGAAGAGTCCACCGCCTGGCCCGGCGTTTCCAAACCCACCTATCTCGGCGGCCTGGGATTCAACATGAAGTGGAACATGGGATGGATGAACGATTTCCTCACTTATTTCAGCAAGGATCCTTTGTACCGTAAATACCATCACAACATGATCACCTTCGCCCTGCTCTATGCCTTTCATGAGAATTTCGTTCTTGTGCTCAGTCACGACGAGGTGGTGCACGGCAAGCGGTCGCTGTTAGATAAAATGCCGGGCGATTTTTGGCAAAAGTTCGCCAACCTGCGCACGCTGCTGGCCTTCATGTACGGTCATCCGGGCAAGAAACTTTTATTCATGGGGTCCGAGTTCGGCGTGTGGGACGAGTGGTCTGAAGCGAAAAGCCTGGATTGGCATCTGCTCGAGTATGAGCCGCACCAAAAGCTGCGCCGTCTGCTGTGCGATCTCAATCAGCTCTATCGCCGCGAGCCGGCGCTGTGGCGGATTGATTTCGATCCCGCCGGATTCGAGTGGATCGATTTTCAGGATTCGGAGAACAGCATCATCGTCTTCATGCGCAAGACGATGAATCCGGCGGACACGCTGCTGTTCGTGTGCAATTTTACGCCGCAGTATCACCAGACCTATCGCATCGGCGTGCCCTATCCGGGATTTTACCGGGAGATCCTCAATTCGGACAGCGGCATCTATGGGGGGACGAATAAAGGCAACCTGGGCGGTCTGGCAGCGGACGCGAGGCCGTGGCATTCTCACGGCTATTCCCTGTCGCTGCAGGTGCCGCCGCTGGCCACGCTGGTGCTCAAGCCGCAGGTGGAATAACCGGTAAGAGCCACGAGGCGACTTGATTGTCTGACTTAGAGACCTTCGGGTTTTTGTTCGGAACCATTGGCGTGCTTGGTTTTGTCGCTTTCAAAGAGCTCACGAATGGAACCAAGCGCTCCCAAAAGATGGCTGCTCTCATAGGGGATAAATACCACCTTGCCGTCCTTCTGACTGATCAGATTGCGAAAGGCGTTTACATAGCGCAGGGTGGCCAAATAGTTGGAAGCCGCCTTAGGATCCCCCAGCACCTCCTTGGCCGCTTTGAGCATGGCAGCCTCTGCATCGCCCTGAATCGCCGCTGACCGCTTCCTCCTCTCTGCAATGGCCTGTAAATTCATAGCTTCACTTACTTTCGGGCTTGGAATGATGTCCGTGATCTCTGCGCTGGTGATGGAGACGCCCCAGGACTGGGTTTTTTCCTTCAGATACTCGTGCAGCTGCGCATTGATGACAGGCCGCGAGGTGAGCGTCTCGTCCAGTTCCATGCCGCCGATGAGATTGCGCAATCCGGCTTTGGTCATGGCCTCGATCGCCAGAGGAAAATTTTCCACCGCATAGATCACCCGTCGGGGGTCGAGAATTTTTACGACAATGAAGACGTCGATGGCGATCTGGGCATTGTCTTTGGTGATTACCAGCTGCTGGGGCAGATCATAGGGAAATTCTTTGAGGTCGATCAGTTCGGTGCTGACATTGGTGGGCTCCGGCGCGCCGGTGAACGGATTGAACGAATAATGCCAGTAGATCATGCGCGGTTTATCGATGTGGGGGAAGACAAAGTTTAATCCGGCCTTGAGAACACGTCTGTACTTGCCCAGCCGTTCAATCACCATGGCCTTTTGTTCAGGCACAATGTAAAAAAAACGGGGGCCCTTTTTAATGACCTGATTGACGATGAGATAGACAAGTTCGAGGCCGACGATCGCCAGAAAGAGAAAGCTGAGAGTAGTCAGTACGATCATGATTCTACCTGATGGTTAAGAGTTAGTCGTAATAAATCTTGGTGCGCTTGTTTTTACCATCGAGGACGACGACGATGGAAAATTTTTTAAATACGTCCCTGCCGACCAGTCCGGACCGATCCGGATTGATTTCGGTAAAAGGGCTTAATCCCCAATTCTGCACCAGGTAGCAGGGCATGTTCTGCACCGTTTTGCGGTTGTTCTCGTCCACCAGCTCGATCAGCAGCTTTTTTACATAATAGCTGATCTCATGTTCGTGGTGTTTGTTGAAATGGAAAAAGTCAAAATGATAATCGATATCCACCACTTTGTTGTTTTCCAGCAGTTCCAGATCGAACAGGGAGGTCATGTTGCCGGTATCGAAATCGGCGATGATGCAGATGCTTTGTTTTTTGCCGGCGGCGTTTAGCTGGATGGTGGGGTAATAGTCTCCCGCATCCCGCAGGGACGTCCATCGGCTCTCTTCGCTTTGAGGCGCCACGAAGAACACAAAGGGGATCAGTCCGAAGGTCTGCCCGACCTCGACCAACTCCTCCCGCGTGGGATAATCGTCGAACGTGGAAGAGGCGCGCAGAACGGTATGGTCGCAGACGATCATCCATTTGGCTTTCCGCTCCCTCCATTGATTCTCAATCCATGGTTTGTGGAGGGCTTGGGCCCGCTTTTGTAAAAGTTGCGTTTGATCGGGCTCCATGGTTAGATAATCATGAAACGGAATCGTAAAGGGTTCAAAGTGTCTGGCCTTGAAGGCGTTGCTGGGACGCTGGATGCGCCGGATGATCTCATGAAAGGAAGCCGCGGTTTCCATCGGGATCGGCTTTTCGATAGAGTCGACGATATCCTTTTTATCGAGGCGCTGTTTGTACTCCGGGTCATGGATATAGGCGCTGAGGAGGACGATGGGCACTTCAGCTTTCCTGGATTTAATTTCGCGAATCACTTTGATGCCGTCCATTTCCGGCATGCGTAGATCCAATAATACCAGTGAGATATCCTGTGTTTCCAGGATATTCAGGCCATTGTGTGGATTTTTAACGCCTTGAACGCGCAGATTGTTTTTCTTGAACACGGGGATCGTGGATTTTAGAACCATCTCTTCATCTTCAAACCAGAGAATGTCTGCGTCTGGATTCATTCACTCTTCTCCTTAATTCTTCTCGGCTTTCAACGGCAGTGAAATGTAAAAAGTGGTGCCTGATCCAAAATCAGATTTGACGGAAATCACCCCCTTATGATTTTTTTCCACCACCAGACGGCAGATGGTTAGGCCGAATCCGGTCCCTTTTTTCCCTTTCGTGGAAAAAAAGGGTTCAAAAATTTGCGGGATATTGGATTGAACGATCCCGATCCCGTCGTCGGTGAAATAGATCTCGGCCCTTTCGCCTATTCTGCGAGCTCGGATCGTGATCTGCCCATGGATTTTCAGTCGTTCGGTGCGCGCTTCATCGATGGCATAGATGGAATTGTTGATCAAGTTCATAAAAACCTGTTCGATCTGATACCGATCGCACTCGATTCCGAGGCCATCTTCGATGTCCGCCATATCAATACTGATTTTTTTCTTGGACATTTTTGGGGAAAAAATCTTCCCCACGAACTGGATGATCTCGTGCAGATCGTTGGTCTCGAAAATTGAATCGACCAGACGCGCATAGTTGGTCAGTCGTCCAAAGTAAGTCCCCAGCTGTTCGGTCTCTGCCGTCAGCGTATGGATGACGTCCTCTATCTCCGGCCGCTGCCGCGTGGCCGCCGGAATGGTATCGATCAGCGTGGACAGCAGGGCATTGATGGTGTGTAGCGAATTCCTCGAATCGTGCGCGAACCCCATGGCAATCTGCCCCGTTCCAATCAGGCGTGCATGGTTGGTCAGCATATCGAGCACCTTGGCCTGTTCAGACGCTCTGAGCGCCAGACTGATGGCGGCATTTGCTTTAATGGCCAGGATTTGGTACAGCCGAATCTCGATGCGGGAAAAATGGAGCGGCCGATTCCCGTAGGTGTTCAGCAGCAGCACATCGATCTCTTTGTTCTGAATAAATATAGGAATCGCCAGCATGGAATGCAATTTCAATTTTCGAACCGCCTTTTGGTTGACAAACGACTCCTCTTTTTGAATGTCCTCATAGCTTTGCAGGTCCGCCCCGGCCACTGCTCGCTGCAGGGGATCGCTTCCCGGCGGGATTTCCCGGATCGCGCAGTCGTGCTGACGAAACGCACCGGCGCCGGCCACCGGCACCAGCACGCCGTCGTCTCTGAGTTTCCATAGAATGCTGTACCGGGTGTCCATGGTCATATTGGTTTTATCAATGATCTCCTCGTACAGCAGATCAAGATCTTTCAGATAATCGAACTGCGAACTGAGCGATTCCAGTGAATCGAAATAGCGCTGTTTCTGAATCACCAGACTGGCTTGGCCGGCTAAAATGTTGATCAAGCTCAGGGCGTCATGGCTGAAAGCGTTGGCCCGGTTTGCGTGCACGTTTAGCACCCCGATCACCTCGCCCTCGTAGGTGAGCGGAACCGCCATGGCCGAATGAGACGTGCGCGCAGCCGGGTCCCGTCCTGGCGCCGCGGGCGCCTGATATATTTGAACCTGCTTGGTTTGCACCACCCGGGCGGTGATGTCTCGTGAGACGCTGTAATCGATAGTGGGAGCGCTCAGATTGGATGCGGTTTGTACCGCCGGCTTGAGCAGCGTGTCTGTCTTGGAGCACAGGGCGATATAGCCGGCATCCGCGCCGGCCAGCTGTACGGCATGATTGACCGTGCTCTGCAGAATGTCCGGCAAGTTATTGCTCTCGATGATCTCCTTGATCGCCTCTTCGACGTCCACCATGCTCTGCGTACGCTGCGCCTGGACTTTGAAAAGCCCGGCGTTCTTGATGGCAATGCCGGCGTAATCCATAAAGGCCTCTAAAACCGCCAGTTCCTGGCGTGAGATGGAAGGCCGGTGCTGGAGTAAATCGCCCACCTCCAGGGTCCCCAAAATCTCTAAACGAAATTTGATGGGCACAAAAGCACGGATCAAACGGTCATGACCAAACCGCTCAAAGATCTCTTTGTTGAAACGGGGATCCCACTCTTTGAGAATCTCCGGTTTGCCTTTGCGGATGATGTCCGCCTGAATGTCTTCACTATCCACAGAGTAATCGGACAAACGAATCCACTCTTCGGAGACATTTTTGCTTCCCGCCACGGTCTTGATGCGGTCGCCGAGCTTGAGAGTAATAGTGCCATAAGAAAAACCGAACGGCTGCTTGGTGATTTCGTTGAGAATGGTGTCGAGGATCTGATTCAGGTTAGTGAATCCGGACACCGCTTTGCCGATGGATTGCAGCTGCTCGAGGGTCGCTATCGTCCGATTTTTTTCCTCGAACAACTGGCAAGTTTGAATGGCCACCGCGGTTTGATTGGCGAACGCCTGCAGCAGGTCGATCTCCGCCGCGGAGAATTCGTACCGGTTTTTCATCAACACCTGCAGCGTGCCGATGAGGGCGCCTTCCAGCATCAGCGGGAAACAGATGAGGGATTGATATCCTTTTTGCGCCAAAAGCGCGGCGAACGGCATTGTACAACAGGGATCGCTGAGATCGATGCAAGTTCGATAAAGCGGCTGGCCCATCTTTGTTTGACCGGACGACTGCCGCCCCGGCTGCAGACAACCCTGGCAATTCGCCAGATCAATCGCCAGGCCGGACCATTCGGCCGGATTAATGGATAATCCACCTGACTCGATGGCCTCTATCCGGCTGTTGTGGAAAAAAGCCAACAGCGCTCCATCATAATCGAGCTCGATGATGGAATGAACGACCGTTTCCAGGATTTGCTTTCTGTTGAAGGACGAAGTGATTTTTTCTGAAATTCTGGACAACAGCTGCAAATTGTTGTTCTTGCGCAAATCGATAATGACGATGGAGATGATGTTCGCGATCAGCTGCAGCAGTTCGACATCGTCGGAAGAAAAACCTTCCCGGTCCAACTGCGGATGGTCGATCGAATAAGAACGGCTTTTTTTATTGATGACCTCAAAAACGCCGAACGCATTGCCCGCCTCGTTGATCAGCGGCACGCCCAGATACTGGCGAAAGCTCTGCGATGGAAGACGAAGATACTGTTCATAATAGGAGGGAATGGTCGTTTGCAGGATGGCGTCCGCATCGTTACGAAGGCTGAAGGATGAATCGTTGGCAAACGTGCGTCCCGTCAAGCCCTCTCCGGGTGGTATGGTCTCAGCAAAATCCAATATCCCGCCATCAGAATACGTTGCCTCTTTATGCAGCTGATTGTCTTTGGGATTGAGGAGGAAGAGGTTCACCGCTTCTGCGCCGATGCGCTCCCAGGTCTTTTGAACCACGGTAACAAGCAGTTCGGGAAGATGAATCTGCGTTCGGAAATGCGCGGAGAGCTCGTGCGTCAGTTGGATTCGACGCTTGCGTTCCTCCGTATCCTCCTGCTGGATTTTTTTAAGTCGATGATGCTCGATGGCGAGGGCGGTGATCCGATTGATGTCCTCAAAGATCTTGACCTTTTCCGTATTGAAAAAGCCCTCGACACTGCTGTAAATACTGGTGATGCCGATGCATTTGCCCTTGCACACGATGGGCATGATGATCTGAGATTTGGCCTGCTTAAAAAAACGACGCGCGGCCTCACTCCTTTCCGTTTCTTGCTGCAGTTTTATAAACTCCGGCAGCGCTTGCAGCGAATCAAGAACGATGGTCTTGTGTGTGGCGAATACCTTGGCGGAAAGATGATGGCTATCAAGAGGCCGCTGTACTTCTGCAATCTCCAAATACGGTCCCTGGCCGCCTGCCAATACCAGATAGCCCGTCTTTTCATCGTAGAGCCGGATATGGCAGGAATATCCATTCAGCAGCGTAATGCTGTGCCCGCTGATGAGGTTCAATACATGCAGCAAGTCCTCCTCAAGGATGGACTGGAGAATCTCACGCAGCAGGCCAAACGGCGGCTGGGCCGTCCGGCTGGTCTGATCAGGGCTCATGGAGCACCTCGAAGAGATTAGAAATCGAGACGGAACGTCGGCCGGATATCCACCGGTGCATCAGCGAACAGGTCGACGCAACGCTGCATCACCGGCGACATCACACGGTACTGGTTTACAAACTCTTTTGTTCCTGCATAATCGCCCGTCGCCTGCAGCATCAGCACGCGGTGAGCGAGCTCAGCAAGCGCCGGCGCCATCTTTTGCTCGTCCAGATCCAAACGCCCCTGGCTGTCGCTGAAAAACGCGCCCCTTTCCATCAAATAGTTGAATTGAATGGCCACGCCGCCGCCGTGCGCTTCGTTGATGCCGAAGCGGATAGAGCGGAACATGCCGCCGAGATAGGTGGCGAACAATCCGTATTCGTCTTTGGGAAAAACGCCCTTGTCCATGAGAAAAAGCAGGTTGTAGACGCCGAGCACATCGGCCTTGCACTCCTCTATCACCGAATAGTGCTCTTTGAGCAATTTGGCCACATCCACCCGCTCGCCGCTCGGCTGCGTGATCATGCCCGGCCCCAGGCCGTGGCTCATCTCGTGCATGAGCACGTCGTTGAAATACATGTCAAAGCTGACGTTCTGCAGCGGCCTGGCGGCCAGC
>DAIQOA010000060.1:0-22867 GCA_036788095.1 bacterium
CCCCCCTGGAGCGAAGGTTGGGAGGGCTATCCCGGCGAAATCAATGTGCGGACTCATCTGGTGCCCTTATTCGAAACCTACGGCGTGGATATGGTGTTCAATGGTCACACCCACGACTATGAGCGCGGCTTTCTCAACGGGGTGTACTATATCATCACCGGCGGCGGCGGCGCGCCGCTCGAGAGCGGCGGTCAAGCCTATGACTATCCGCACGTCAACGTCTACATCAAACAGCATCACTTCACCTACATCCAGACCGACGGTAAAACGCTGACCCTGCGCGCCATCAACAAGGACGGAGAGACCATCGATCTGCATACTTTCGATAAAAGCCACACTAAGATTGCCGGCATGCAGGAAATCGTTCCAGAGGCATACGCGCTGCACGCCAATTATCCGAATCCGTTCAACGGCGCGACGGTAATCCCATTCGCCATCCAGAACGAGGAAACCGCCTCTCTGGCCATTTACGATCTGCAGGGCAGGCTGGTCAAGCAGTTGATTCAAGGAAAGGTGGGGCCCGGCCATCACACGATCACCTGGGACGGGACCGATGCATCGGGCAGGCAGGCGGCCAGCGGCGTCTATGTGATCAGATTACAGACCCCCAGTTTTCAACAAACCCGTCAGGCGGTGTATCTCAAGTAGCGGCTGAAATTCAAACAGCGTCAAACAACGATGCTTCGAATGAAAAAGCGCGGTTCCGAAAGGTTCGGAACCGCGCTGCTATTTATGGTCGACTCCTGACAAAAATAAATCGTTCACCGCTCTCTTTGGCCATACGGCGACAAGTCTTCGTGCATCCGGTTACTTTGTTTCCCGCACACTCTGCACCATGTTTTTAAGCAGGTGGTCGAGCATGCGCTCTGGATCTGAGCACCACCCCGTATGCACCGCCGAGGTCTGAATGATGGTGCTTTTCGGTGCGATCAGCCAGTTGAACCGCTCCCGCTGCGACAGCCTGCCTATCGGTCCAGCAATCTCCCCGCCGGCGCAGATCAGCGGATAACTCGTCAGCTGCGCGATTGCATCCTCTCTAGCCAACGATGAATCCAACGCCCGCCAGCGCTCGGCATCGACAACAATGCGCGCATCGAGAAACCGCTTTGCCGGACAGGAAAGGATGACCCCCACGTTGAGAAACTCTTCCCGTTCCACGCGCGGCACCAGGCGCAGGATCGCATAATCATACAAGTAAGGACCGCGCACGGATCGCCTCCTCGACAAAGCTCTGTGATTGGTCCAGCCTGTTGGTTAAATAGGTTTGGTACGCTCTACGAATATCATCGGCGCCGGCAAATCTTCCATCCGGGATCAGCCATTCGGCTGGAATCTGCGCCACGGTTGAGTCGATCAGCTCCCGGACGATCACCCCTTTCATTCTTGCATCGGTCTCTTTCAGCCTGCCCGCCCAGGGCAGCAGCACATGATCCCTGATCAAAGAGAACGGATCTGCACATCGCTCCAGATAATTGCGCCAGGAGTGATGAAAATAGAGCGCAGCACCGTGATCGATGAGATACAGCGTCTTGTGCCAGAGCAGAAGATTGGTGTTGCGCGCGGTGCGATCGATGTTGGTGGTGTAAGCATCCATCCACACCACCGCCGAGGCGAGACTTTCATCCACATTTTGCAGCACCGGATTGAACATCACGGAGCCCGGCAGATAGTCGAGAGCCAGGTTAAGTCCGGCGCTGGCGGTGATGAGATCGTGTATCTCCGGATCAGGCTCTGTGCGCGCCAGTTCCGCATCCAGATGGACGAAAACAATCTCCGGCACCGCCAGTCCGCAGGCTCGGGCCATCTCGCCGACGACCAGTTCGGCGACTAAAGCCTTGGGACCCTGGCCGGCGCCGCGGAATTTCAGCACATAAAGGCCTTCATCATCGGCCTCGATGATAGCCGGCAGAGAGCCTCCCTCCTTAAGAGGCGTGACATAGCGGGTTGCGTGAACGGTTCGAATGGTCATTCCCTTTCATGACAAATATAACGCCTTAACTCAAGTATAGCCAATCCTGATTGAAAATGCAATTCAAAAATCAGCAGGCCGCCGCACGAGAACATTCCCTGATTGGAAAGCCGGTGGAACGGCCACCAACCGGCCCTGGGGACACGGCTTATCCCCAATATTAAATTGACTTTGTTCTTTGACTCTACTATATTTACTCGCCGGCCTGCTCACATCCGCGATCGCCGGTTTAAAAAAACACAAACCCCGTTACCAACGATCCGAACAACGGGAGCCTCGAGGCTACAGACTTCGCCTAAAGTAAATTCAGCATGAAAAAAAGAACTCTCATCCCCCTTAACATCCTTCTATGGCTGTCCGCGATCTGGATGAACGCGACCCTGATTGACGCGTACCCGGCTATTCCTGTTCTGGATCTGCCGGATGCGGAGATTGTGCGTGCGTTTGAAAAAGCGGCCGAGCAGAACGTGCTGGCTGCGGTTAACGACAGCATTTTTTTCGGCTATTTTTCAGTTTGTGCCGACGGACGGGGATTCGGCTATGGCAACTCCTATCCCTCTCTGGATGGACATCAGATGAGCGATGCGCTGCTGTGGTTGGGAGAGAGCGCGGTGGTCAAAGCCAATTGGAACTATGTGCTGACGTTTCAAAAGCCGGATGGCGGTCTGCCCCTGGCCATACTTCCGGCTGAAGCAGGCCGGGCCATCGGGCCTCCGGGCGCGCAAGCCACCGTGGAGGCCAACGGCGGCCTTTATCACCATTGGGTGCCCGGCGACCCCCTGCGGGCATTGGCCGGCCCCACTTTGATTCAGAACGCCGACGTCATCTATCGCTTCACCCGGGATCGCCAATGGTTGATCGAACAGCTGCCGGCGGTGAATCGGAGCGCAGAACACCTGGCCTCACTGACCACCGCACAAGGTGCAGTGGCAGGCGACGGCTATTACATCGAACGCCCCTGCCGGCAGGAATACGACGGGGTGGCGCAGTGCCATGCCGTCGACGCCTTTCGCCGTCTGGCGCTGTTGAACCATGAAATCGGCGCTGAAGCG
Organism: bacterium; assembly: GCA_036788095.1. Lineage (GTDB taxonomy): Bacteria > Zhuqueibacterota > Zhuqueibacteria > Residuimicrobiales > Residuimicrobiaceae > Anaerohabitans. The sequence continues at coordinate 3,022 of DAIQOA010000060.1, forward strand.
ACGGCACAGAGATTTCAAAATCTGGCCGGCCTGATCGCAGACCATTTCCGCTCCCTGTTCTGGCAAAAGGACCATTTTGCCGAATACATCCACCCCCTGCACGGATTGATCGATCGTCATGGGCTGACCGATGTGAACTGGTGCGCACTGGCCTTGTCTGCCGCAGACCCACAACAAGCGGCCCTGCTCTGGCCGCAGCTGAAAAATGAATACCGGTTTTACTATGGCGCTATGCCCGCCGGCATCGCCACGTTGCCCAATACCTATGAGGCGTGGGAATTCACCTTTCCGGATCAGATGGATCTGGCCGCCATGGGACGCGTCTGGTACCTGGAAGCCTGGGCGCGCGCAAACAGGCAGGATGGGCCGGGATTGCTCAATTCCATTCTTGCGGTCTGTCGCGAGGGTGAAAAGAACGGCTATTACTGGCGTGAACGGTATCATGAACAGGGAGGCTATGGCGCACAGCAATACTGTGAATACCCGGCGAACCTGATCCGCATCGTCGAGCGTTTTTTGTTAGGCGTAGACCTGCGGTTGGATGGATCACTGCGGCTGGCGCCCGCCGTGCCGGAGAACTATTGGATTCAGGGATTCGGGCAAACGATCAGCCTGCGGGATTGGCACTTGCAGTACCGCATGCAACAGGATCAGATCAGTGGCAGGTTTAGCGGAGATTCAGAGCTGACTTTATGGATCCGACTGCCGGAGAATTTAACGATAAAAAAATGGTCTGCCCGATTGCAAGGCAAACCGGCTGAACTGAAGCAGGTGGGAGATACGATTTGTCTTTCCTTGCCCCAAACAGACCCTCTTCATCCAATCCGTTTTAGCATCACCTCGCATCGATGAGCTCGTATGCCCGGTTTTCCGCCATCGTGAGGCCTTAATGTTTCCGGATCCCAAAAGGACGCTGTATGAATCTCTCTAGTCTGGACGTCGCGATTATCATCGTCTATCTGGTTGCCATGATCCTGGTGGGATTTTTCGTCAAGAAAAAAGCCACCACTAATCTGAAAAGCTATTTTCTCGGCGGCAACCGGCTGCCGTGGTGGTTGCTGGGCGTATCGAATTCAGCCTCCATGTTCGATGTGAGCGGGACCATGTGGCTGGTCTACATGCTGTTTATGTACGGCATGAAGGGCACCTGGATGGAATGGATGTGGCCCACCTTCAATCAGATATTTTTCATGATCTATCTTTCCATCTGGGTCAGACGATCCAATGTGACCACCGGCGCCGAGTGGATCGAAACCCGGTTCGGCAACACCCGGGCCGGCAACCTGTCCCGCATCAGCATGGTGATCTTTGCTCTGGTCAGCGTCATCGGCTTTTTGACCTACGGATTCGCCGGCATCGGCAAATTTGCGGCGGTCTTTCTGCCCTGGGGATGGCCTCCTGAAACCTATGCAATTCTTTTCATGTCCATCACCGCGTTGTACACCGTTCTGGGCGGCTTTTATTCCGTGGTGCTGACCGATTTCATCCAATATATCATCATGAGCATCATCTCCATCTGGATCGGCCTGATAGCCATGAGTACGCTGATGACCCACGACCTGAGCGCCTACACGCCGCAGGGCTGGTCGAACATTTTTTTCGGCTGGAATCTCGATCTGGACTGGTCGACGATTCTGCCGGCCGCCAATCAGCGCCTTGCCGGCGATGGCTATGGTATGTTCGGCTTTTTCTTCATGATGATCGTGTTCAAGGGGATCCTGATCAGCATGGCCGGACCAGGGCCCAACTATGATCTGCAGCGGGTGCTGTCGGCGAAAACCCCCAAAGAGGCCGGATTAATGAGCGGCTTTGTCTCCATTGCGCTGATCCCCCGATGGTTTCTGGTGACCGGCATCACGGTACTGGCGCTGGTGTTCTTTCGCACCGATATCGCCGCCATGGGCGCCACCATCGACTTTGAAACCGTGCTGCCCATTGTAATCAACAAATTCATCCCCGTGGGATTGCTGGGCCTGTTTCTCTCCGGCATGCTGGCGGCCTTTATGTCCACCTTTAGCGCCACCATGAACGCGGCGGCCGCGTACATTGTCAATGACCTCTATCACGGCTACATCAACCCCAAGGCGGGTCATAGACAGATCGTATTCTTTAGCTATTTCGCCTCTATCCTGGTGGTTCTGGTGGGCAGCTTTTTCGGTTTTTTCGCCGAGTCCATCAACTCGATCACCGAATGGATCACCTTCGGCCTATGGGGCGGCTATACGGCGCCCAACATCCTCAAGTGGTACTGGTGGCGGTTTACGGCTATGGTTACTTTTGGGGAATGATCTCCGGCGTCTTGATTGCGTTGCTCATCCCATGGGTGGCCCCCACCCTGTCGGCCATCTATTCTTTTCCCATCATCCTGATGCTGGCTGGAGCGGTGTCGGTGATCGTGTCGCTGAAAACGCCGGCTGAAGACGACGGGGTGTTGATGCGGTTTTATACGCAGGTGAGGCCGTGGGGCGCATGGAAACCGATCTATGAAAAGTGCGTTGCCGCGAATCCAAATTTCAAACGGAACACCGGGTTCCGTCGAGACATGTTCAACATCTTAATCGGGATCACCTGGCAGACGGCCATCAAACTGCTGCCGATCTATCTGATCTTGATCAAGTTTTACGCCTTTGGCGTCGCGCTGGCCCTGGTCGTGCTCACCACCTGGATTCTAAAAAAGAACTGGTATGATAAAATCGAAGAGTTAGAGTAAAAAGCCGTGGGCAAGCCAAGTGGGCATGGCTTGCATCCTCGCGCCTTGATGCAAACAGCACCTTTATGTCTTTTATCCCTGGAGAGTTTTTATGAACAACCTGCGCAAAAAAATCCTTTCACCCTTGTTCCTGATCGCCGTGCTTCTAACGGGTTTCGCCCGCGGCCAAAACGATAAAGAGTCGGAAACACTCTACCGCCAACTCCTTGACGAGATCAAGGAGTCGCACGACCTGAGCTTTCCTGCCTGGGGTCCGTACACTAAAAAATACATCGGGCTTTCTCACATCCCGGATCCGCAGAAAGGCATTCGCTTCGACCTCAGCGTGTTTCCCGGTTTTTACCGCCGCAAGGTCGATGTGCCCAACACCTTTTTTGAGTCCGGCTTTCATCCCTGGGAAGCCTCGCCCGATCTGCGCTATTTTTCCTTTCGTCATGAACTGGAATGGAAAGATCGAGTGTTTGCCGACATCTCTTATTCGTTTATCGATGAACAGAGCCGGCTGGTCCGTATGCACTGCGTGAATGAGACCGCGGAAGAGCAGAGTATTGTGCTTCATCTGATGGCCTCGCTGCACTTTCCTTCTCTCAAACCCTATCAACCGGACACCCCGATTCATCCCGCGGTGGTTCAGGGTCCCAGCGGCATCAACTGGATTCGCGCCGTTGACTATGACCAGATCAGCACGCGGGACCACGAACCGCAGAAAACGCTGGTGTACGACGGACAATGGTACAAAGAGGTCAGGGACCACGGTTTTGTCGGCGGTTCGGGTCTAGGGCAGGGTTTTGGACGTCATCCAGGGGATCAGGTCCGCTACACGGTTACGGTGGAACAAAGCTGCAGCGACGCGGTGTTGATCCTGCGCTATCGCATGAAAAAAGGCGAGTCGCTGACCCTGCAAATGGGCGGCGCTTTTCAGGGCCAAGTGATCTGCCCGGGAGAGGATTCCCTGACCACCGTACAAGTGCCGGTGGGAGCGGTGAGCGTTGGAAAGCACCCGCTCTCCTTCACCTCGCTCGGCGGCCGGCCCATCGAGATGGATGGTTTTTGTCTCACGCCTCGCACAGCGGCCGGCGACGTCCGCTTTAAAATGATCCAGTGGGATCCGGTTCCCGCCATTGAGAAAGGGCCGGTGCCCAACAGCCTGGTGCTCAAGTACAAAGACATAGACAGCTGCTACGGATTGATCTGGTTCAGCGCGGACGTTCAGGTGCGCGAATTCTTTTGCCGCGACCTGGATATTTTCTTCCGCCGCATGGCCAACGATCATGTACTGACCAAATTTTACGGCGAAGGGGACGGCCATTACACCAATGTCTTTATGCGCCCCATCCGTCTGTCCCCCCAATCAAAGAAAACCCTCTACAGCGTCGTCTGCACCGGCACGCAAGCGGAGGTTGAAGCTCAACTAATCCGCTATGCGGAAAAGATGGAATCCTTTGAGAAGACCTATGAGGAAAACCGGATGAGGCTCGCCGATCTTTCCTCTCTCAGCGAAGGCGATCGATATGTCTTCAGTCAGCAGCGCATGGCCGCCACACTGCTGACCAACGTGGTCTATCCGGTGTACACGCAAAAAAGCTACATCAGGCACAGCGCGCCGGGCCGCTGGTGGGATTGCCTGTACACCTGGGATTCCGGCTTTATCGGACTGGGATTGCTGGAACTGGACACGCGGCGAGCCGTCGAAAATCTGAACGCCTACACCACGCCGCCGGGCAGCCAGTCCGCCTTTATCCATCACGGCTCGCCGGTGCCGGTGCAGATGTCCCTTTTTCTCGATCTGTGGAATCGCACGCAATCCACAGAGCTGTTGCGCTATTTCTACCCCCGCATGAAACAATACTATCTCTTTATGGCCGGCCACAGCGGCAGCTCCACCACGCGGACGCTTAAATCCAACCTGACCAAAACCTGGGACTATTTCTATAATTCCGGCGGCTGGGATGACTACCCGCCGCAAAAGTATGTGCACGCCGAGAACCTGGAGGCCACGGTGGCGCCCATGGTCAGCACTTCCCACTGCATCCGCAGCGCCAAAATTCTCAAAATGGCGGCCCAGGCCTTGAACCTGAAAGACGATGTCCGCAGCTATGAGCAGGACATTCGCATGTTCAGCGCAGCGGTTCAGAAAAACGCCTGGGATGAGGAGACCGGCTATTTCGGCTATGTGGTTCACGACGATGCCGGTCAGCCCATCGGCCTGTTGCGCACTGGAACAGGGGAAAATCTCAACAAGGGATTGGACGGTTGCTACCCGCTGTTCGCCGGCATCTGCACGGACGATCAAAACCAGCGTATTCTGCAACACCTGCGCAACGAAGGCGAAATATGGTCAAGCATCGGATTGAGCGCCGTGGACCAGTCCGCCGGCTATTACCGCAATGACGGCTATTGGAACGGCACCGTCTGGATGCCGCATCAGTGGTTCTTCTGGAAACGTCTGCTCGATCTCGATGAAGCGGACCTGGCGCGCAAAATCGCTCAGACGGCATTGGAGGTGTGGAAAAAAGAGGTGGAAACCTCTTACCATTGTATGGAGCATTTTATCATCGAGACCGGCCGCGGCGCCGGCTGGCATCAATTCGGCGCGCTGTCCGCACCGGTGCTCTCCTGGTTTTCCAGCTATTACCGGACAGGCCATGTCACCACGGGTTATGATCTGTGGATCAAAGAGCAGACCTTTAACCAGGATAAGAGTGAACTGGCCCTTCATTTGATGAATCACAGCGAACGGCCGGCAGGCCGCTCCATGATTCTGGTGTGCATGAATCCCCTTTATACCTATCGGGCGACGTACAACGGCCGGCCTGCGGATATGACGGTCTATGAGCCGGGAACGCTGGCGGTGCATATTCCGAACGGAAAACCGACTGGAACCCTGAGAATTTCCAGAATCGACTAGTTCTCTTGGAAAACCGGCCGTCGGTCTCGAGTTCCCGGCCCGCGGCCAAAATGCGTTGGTAGGATGGATGAACGGAATGATGAGCAGGACTCTGGCGCCTAAAAGTAACGCGTGGACATGGGCAGCATTCGCGGGCTGGGCATCAGCCTCGCCGCGGCTACGGCGCCTTTTGCGGCTGCTGTGCCTCCTGGCAGCGACCGCCTGGAGTTCCTCTGCGCAGGCAGCGGCAGTGTTCACTCCCCGTTTTGCCGATCCGCTCACCGAACCCTACCGCTGGCAACTCATTCCCGAGCTCAGCGGCAAAGGATACCGGTGCATGGTTGAAGATTCTTCCGGCGCCGTATGGTTCGGCGTTAACGGCGGCGTTCTCTCCTATGACGGCGTTCAGTGGAAATTTCATATCCTGAATCATCTGTGGAAAAACGAGCCGGTGGTAGCCCTGTGCGCAGCCCACGATGGAACCATCTATGCGGGTACGCCCAAGGGCATTGCCAGATTTCACCACAATGCCTGGCAAACTCTGCCCATCACTCTGGACTTGGCCGACACTTCCGATTATCCGAACAATCGTTTCCCCATCGTCGAAACCTTTGATCACAGCATTTGGATTGGGACGCACCAAGGGGCGCTGCGACTAGTAAACGATGAAATGATTTTGTATCGCAGCGATGGCGTTTATTTCAACAAAGAGAAAGCGCCTGGTTTTGCGAATTCAACGCTGGATTCTCTGCCGCTGTTCAATGTCTACTGCCTGTATGAGGAAAAGCCGGGAAGCCTGTGGGTGGCGTTGACCGACGGCCGTATTTATCGGTTTGATCCGGATAAGAAGGGAAACGCAGCAACCCCGCAGTGGCATTCCTGGGATGAAACAACAGGATTTCATCGGGCCGAATTTCCCTGCCTGATCAAACACCGCGGAGATATGATCGTCGCCAGCCAGCAGAGCCATCGCGGCTTGTACCTGTTCGACGGCCAAAGATGGGAGAGGTATGATCTCGGCAATCAGTTCGGCGTTGACAACATCCACACCGATCTCCTTGTCTCCCAGGACGGAACCCTGTGGATCGGCGGATTGGAGCATCTGTACGCTCTGAAAGACCGTCGCTGGGCGATCTATGACGCCATTGATTTTCCCATTCCAGCCAACCGGTTATTTCTCTACGAAACCCGGGATCGTCATCTTTGGATCGGCGGATTGGGTGGTGAAGTCTGGCGGGTGGATCTATCCTCTCCACGCTGGACCACGTTTCAGGGGCTCAACTTTCAGGGAGAAACCGCTCGCGGGGATAAATGGTTTCTCAGCTACGAGGGGCGTATAGTCACCTGCGATGCTGCGATGAAGGGTTGGCGCGCCTTTGACGTCTCAGACGGCCTGATGGATACACCGGTGACCGTTTTGATCACCCGCGCGGGCAAAGTCTGGGCCGCGGGCAGCCATCAATTAACCGCCGCAACCGCTATGTTCGACGGTCATCGCTGGCAGCGGCATCTGCACCCCCAAGTGTCCTGGGGAATCGATTACCGCGCGGTGTTTGAGGACCAAGATGGATCGATCTGGCTTGGCTCATCAGTGGATGCGGATATCTTTAGCCAGCGGAATTTCAGAGGCGGATTGATCCGCATCATCAAGGATGGCCGGGAGGCCTCTTCCGCTCTTGCCTATGAATATCACTACTTTGATCACCCCTTCTCCCTGGGCGGCGTGTATGGCATCGGCCAGACATCCGACCGACGGCTATGGATCGGACAATTGGGTCTGTACACACTCGATCCGGCAACCGGCCGATACAACCGGCTCAACGAACCCAGGCGGCTGGTAGAAAACTTTATCGACTGCATCCACACAACGGCTGCAGGCGATCTCTGGTTCGGAACGCGCTCGAACGGCTTGTTTCGATGGGATGGCAAAAACAAACAATGGACAAACTTTACCGCGGAAAACGGCCTGTCCAGCAACACCATCATCAGCCTGTTCGCCAAATCGGACAGCGACGTCTGGGTGGCCACTGATCAGGACGTCTGCCATTACGATGGTCAAAGCTGGGTGGCCGGCGTATTTCCCGCTCATATTAAAATGACCAGCACGGGCGGCAGCCTATGCCTGACGCAGGATGGCGCGCTGTGGATAAACCAGCGCTCCAGATCCTGGAATCGGCGCGCGCTCTACGCCGCCTCGACATCCGCTAAAATTGATGACGGCTATCAGGTCATTCGCTATCAACCAGATCAACAGCCGCCGGAAACCAGGCTGACCTTCGCCCAGGATAAGGTCTCTCAACCGGGCAATGTGCTGCTCTCCTGGATCGGCCAGGATCCGTGGAAGTCCACTCCGGATCACAAACTGCAGTACTCTTATCGCATGGACCAGAATGCCTGGTCCGCTTTCACTGATAAAAGCAACCAAGTCTTTTTATCCGTACCCCACGGAAAACATCGTTTTGAGGTAAGAGCCCGGGATATGGATATGAATGTGGATCCGACTCCCGCCGGCGTTTCATTTACCGTCATTCCACCGACCTGGAAGCAACTGTGGTTCATCAGCCTCATGGGTCTGTTCATGGCGATTATTCTCTTTTTCATCCTGCGGCTGCTGCATCGCAACAGAATCATCCGGGATCTTTCAGAAGCCAAGATAAGGTTGTTCGCCAATATTTCGCATGAATTCCGAACCCCGCTCACGCTGTTGATCGGTCCTCTGCAGCAGATGCGGAACGCCCTGGGGCCGCAAAGCCCCTGGAGAGATCAACTGGATATGATGGAACGCAACAGCATGAGGTTGCTGCGATTGGTCAATCAACTTTTAGATTTCCAGAAAATCGAGGCCGGGCGACTGCGCTTGGAGACCATTCAGGATGATGTGATGGGATTTATCGTCAAAACAGCGGCCCTGTTCGAAAATATCGCCGGAGAAAAGCAAATCGCGTTTCAGGTCGAAACGCATCCCAAAAGTTTCATGGCCTCTTTTGATCCTGACAAGCTGGAAAAAATTCTCTACAATCTGCTCTCCAATTCATTTAAATATACCGATCCCCATGGCAAGATTGATCTGTCTGCGACGGTTGTCGCCATCGGCCCATCGGCAGACCCGCCGTCCACGGCAAGGCCGCTCCCGGCGAACAGCGCCTATCGGCTGGAATTAACGATCCATGATAACGGCATCGGCATCTCGCCCAAAGAGCTGCCGAAAATCTTTGAGCGTTTTTATCAATCACAGGACGCCGGCCATGTCCACCGCGGAGGCACGGGGATTGGATTGGCTCTGGTCAAAGAACTGGTTGCCCTGCATCAGGGCAACATCACCATCGAAAGCGAACCAAATCAGGGGACCTGTTTTCACGTGCTGCTGCCGCTGCAGCCGGTGGCAGCGGTCCAAACTGAAACACACGAACCATCCGACCCCGAACCCGGCAAAACCGAAGCCTCGGCTAAACCGCTCATCCTTCTGATCGAAGACAATCCGGACATGAGCGAATATATCCGCAACGATCTGAGTAAAATTTACCGCATCGTCGAGGCGCGAAACGGCCGCGAGGGGCTGTCGCTGGCGACCCGGCACCAGCCGGATCTGATCATCAGCGATGTGATGATGCCGGTCATGGACGGAATTGTTTTTTGCCGCCAGTGCAAAAACAGAACGGAAACCAGCCATATTCCGATCATTCTGTTGACCGCGCGTTCGTCCACCGTGCATAAAATAGAGGGATTGGAAACCGGGGCCGATGACTATATCACCAAACCCTTTCACACCAAAGAATTGGAGATCCGCGCGCGCAATCTGATTCAATCCCGCCGACTTTTACGCGAACGCTTTACCAAACAGATCCTCATCGAGCCGAAAGAGATCACCATTACCTCCACGGATGAAAAATTTTTGCGCCGCGCCATCAGCCTGATCGAAAGCAAGCTGGAGGATCCGGAATATGATGTGGAATCCTTCAGCAGAGACATCGGCATGAGCCGCGTCGGGCTGTATTACAAACTTAAGGCGCTGACCGATCTTTCGGTGCAGGAATTCATCTTTTCCATGCGGCTGAAACGGGCCGCGCAACTGCTCAAAGAATCGGGATTGACCGTCACCGAAGTGGCCTATCAGGTTGGTTTCAAGGATTCTTCCCACTTTACCAAACTGTTTAAAAAACAATTTGGCATGCCCCCATCGGTTTTTATGAAACAAAACAAATGATCACAAGGCGTTATGCCTGCGGGCTCCTATCCATCTCCCCCTTCGGACCGCAAAACAACCGTGCTCGCGGCTGTATTTAACCGACAGACCAGACTTTTTAATCCACAGACCAGCATCAAACAGGCCAAAGCTGTATATTCGTCCGGGCTTTGTCTACTTTGCGGCCCATGATGCCGGGGACAGCGGATTCCATGGACCTGTCCATGGATAAAATGGAGGATGTTCTCATGAAAAGTGTTCCATTCACCCAGGTTGCGCTCTGTACGTTTGTATTATGGGCAGGCTGGTTATCCCCTTTTCTCGGGCCTGCAACGCTGCACGCCGCGGATACAGGCACCCTGGTCGGAGTGGTTCGTGACCATAACACCGGTGAACCGCTACCAGGGGCCAATATTCTCATCAAAGGGACCGCCATCGGCGCTATCTCGGATCTGACCGGTAAATACCGCATCCTGCAAGTGCCGAGTGGAGAAAATGTACTCCGCATAACCTACATCGGCTATCAAACCGTTGAACTGCCGATCGCCCTCAAACCCAACGAAACCCTGCAAAAAGAGATCAAGCTCCAATTCGACATCAACAAGATCAAGTACAACGTAACCGTCACCGCGCAGCAAGAGGGGCAGGCCGCTGCCATCAACCAGCAGATCCGCTCCAATACGATCGTCAATGTGGTTTCCAAAGACAAGATCCAAGAGCTTCCGGATCAGAACGCCTCAGAGTCTTTGGGCCGATTGCCGGGCATCGCTATTCAACGCAATGCCGGTGAAGGCCAGAAGGTGGTGGTTCGCGGCTTGTCGCCACGATTCAGCGCGGTCTCGGTGAACGGCGAACGGCTGCCGGAGGCCTCGGATGACCGATCCGTGGATCTGACCATGATCTCGCCGGATGTGCTGGCCGGCATTGAAATCTATAAAGCGCTGCGGCCGGACCTGGATGCCGACGCCATCGGCGGCAGCGTCAATTTCATCACCAAAAAAGCGCCGGAAGGCGCCCAGGCTACCATTCGAATGTTCGGCGGCTATGGACAACTGGCCGACGACTATGGCAACTATAAAGGAAGCGCTTCCTACAGCAATCGTTTCTTTCGCAACGGCGATGATGTTTCTAAATTAGGCATAGTGATCACCGGCAGCGTGCAGAGCGCCAACCGCAGCTCCCATCTCCTTTCCGGCTCCTATGGGTGGACGGGAATGGTCAACAACCAGCCGGTGTACGAAACCACGGACGTCATGTTGACGGATCACCTGGAGGATCGGGATCGCTATAGCCTCAACCTGGCGCTCGACTATCGTCTCGGATTGAATCATGACCTCATTCTCAGCAGCCTCTGGGGCAAAACCGACCGCGAATCGCGAAATCGCACTCATGATTACCGGGTCTCCACGCGGGCGCATTACCGCACCTATGTCGAACAAGAGCCATCCTCCGACATTTGGACCAACTCTCTGATGGGCAATCATGTGCTGGGAAAGATGGAAATAAACTGGCGTACCTCCTTTTCCACCACCATGGAAGAGATCCCCTGGCTTTCCCGCTTTGAATTTGAGGAGGACGGGGCGTTCTCTTCCAATATGCCGATCAAAAATTTGGATCCGCGATTAGTCTCCTCCTATGCCTCCAACGATGCGACTGCAGCCTGGATGAACTGGTCTGTGATCGAATCGCAAAAAGTGAAGGATCGCAATCTGACCGGACAATTAGATGTCAAGCGTCCGTTTCAATTCGGCAGAAGTTTTTCCGGATATATCAAAGCGGGCGGCAAGCTGCGCAACACCAAACGGGAAAAGGACGTGTCGCAGTGGGGCGGCAACCGCTGGTATGTAGCGGTTCCGGTGAACATGCAGAACCCTGGTCTGTTCACCGAGGCCAAAAATCACAAAGGCGATATCGCTTTGGACAACTTTGTTCGCAAGGATCAAAAGGCCCTGGAAAGCTTTTTGCAGGGAGATTATACCTTTGCCGAACTCCTCGACATGGACCGGCTCAATTGGTTTGCCACCACCTTTGACTCGGTCTACAAGAACACGCCGCATCCCGAGTTCGATGCCAACGATTATGATGCCGGCGAAACGATAACCGCCGCTTATCTGATGGCTGAATTCAACTGGAAAGACAAGATCACTTTTATGCCGGGCGTCCGTTATGAGCAGACGCGAACAGACTATGCCACCAAGATGCTCAGTCCGTTGCAGTCCGAAGGGGGCAAACGGCTGGCGCCGGCCTTTAACGACACCCTGGGCAATCGGCAATATGACAACCTGCTGCCCAATTTTCAGTTGCGCATCAAGCCCCTGAGCTGGTTCGATGTCCGTCTGGCCTCGACCAAATCTTTGACCCGGCCGAATTTTTACAGTCTCATCCCGTTTGAGCTCATCCAATGGGATCTGTTGACTCTGCAATACGGCAACTGCCAGCTCAAAGAAGCCACCGCCTCCAATTACGACGTGCATCTATCTTTGTATTCGCGTTACGGTCTGCTGACCGGCGGCTATTTTTATAAAAGCGTGGAAAACATCGACTATGTGCGCACCATCCCCAACCTGCTGCGCGGGTATTATGCGCCCTACTTGACCAACCTGAAAGGTTGGACCGTCATCCGACCCGAAAATCTGGACGAAGCATCCACGGCCAAAGGCTGGGAGTTTGAACTGCAGACGAATCTAAAATTCTTGCCCAGTCCTCTGGACGGCATTGTGCTCTATGCCAACTATTCCACCATCCAATCGGAGACGCGCTACCCCTATACGATCTATCGCACCAAATTTACCACCACACCGCCGTATGTCGTCTCAACCGCCACCGACACCGCACGGGTGGCGCGCATGTTGGGCCAGGCCAATGAAATCGCCAATCTGACTCTGGGGTATGAAAAGAAGGGCTTCTCCGGACGGTTGTCCATGATCTATCAGGGAAATTCCCTGCAGTCGATCAACAATCAAGCCAAAGAACTAGACGGCATCGACGACAGCTCCGTCCGTTGGGATCTGGTGATGATGCAGCGGATTTACAAAGGCCTTACGGTCGTCGCCAATGTCAACAACCTCACCAACCAGGAAGAAAAATCCTACATCCGTTACCTGGAATATCCGACGCGCCGGGAGCTCTACGGCAGAACCATTGATCTGGGTATTCAATACAAGCTATAGAGTCCGAGGCTCACCCCAACCCAAACGAAGGAGGACTGATTATCGTTCAAGCCTGTTCCATGACAAGAATCCGACTTTTTCCGGCTCTCATTCTGCCGGTTGTTCGATTGGCAAAGGAGGTGGTGCAATTCCTTCAAATTCGTTTCCATATTGAATCGTATCCCACAATGCGATACGAAAAAACATGACCTTACAGCAGGGAGCACATCATGCAAAATCGCAAATCTACTCTTTATGTTACGATCCTGCTCTGCCTGGTGGTGTTCAGCACCGGGAGCGTGGCGCAAAAAATGGCGCTGCCGCCGCTTACAGAGATCGTATCGGTCATCAACAACGACACCACGGCCACCGGTGCGCGTCTGCACAGCGAATATGAGCTGCAGCCCGGGGCGATGTACTTTGCCCTTGGTCAGATCAAGAACAACTTTCCGCTAAAAATCTCGGCCGCCGGCGCCACCGCCCAAAACCGCGCCACCATTAAAATTCTGGTGAACGAAAGCGGCGCCTCGGTCTATCCGTTCAAACCCTTTCATAATTTTACCCTCGAAGGCGTCTTTATGTCCGGCGTCAATGTCGCCGGCGGCAACGTCAACGCCGTCGTGCAGACCGGAACCAAGGGCATCTCCATCACCCTGAAGAACTGCGAGTTCGACAGCGTCAACTCCCGCGTCGTCATCATGGACCAGAACTATTGCAGCCTGTTCGCCTATGACTGCGCCGCCCACAACTCGGGCACCAGCAACAAGACCGGACGCTTCCTCGACGCCCGCTCCACTTTTGCCGATTCCATCATCATTCAAAACTGCACCTTTTACAATCTCTATCATTGCGTCATGAACCGGTTCGGCGGACAGCAAACCTATTTCAAAGCGGATCACATCACGGTCTATAACGTGATGACCTGTCCGCTGCGAATCTGTGAAGCCCCTTTTATCACCATGACCAACAGCCTGTTCATCCAAACCGGCTTTCTCGGCTATGACGCCTACTGGATCAAAGAGTACACCAATCCAGCCTGGCTCAACATCCTCGAAGACCGCGACGAGTGGAGCCGCATCGAAATGTGCCCCCTGGTCCAGGACACCTTTGTGGTCAAAATGGGCCTCACTCAGAAAATCAACGCCAAGTACAACAATTTCTGGCTTGACCCCGCGGTCTATGCCGTTTACGCCGATACGGTGCACAAATACGTCAACATGGATTTCCTCACCGCCGGCCTCGTCGGTGCCGATTCCTTGACCTGGATCAGCGAAGACCCCGGCTTTACCAAAGCCCCGGTGTGCAAATCCATCGAGATGAGCCAGAAGGTCCATTCCGTGCCCGGCTCGGGCGGCAACGCCAAAGAGGTCGGCTTTGATTACACCAATCCGCCCTATGACTTTTCCTATCCGACCACCAAGGCCTCCTACACCGCCGCCGCCGGCGGATTTCCCCTGGGCGATCTGAACTGGTTCCCGGCGCAAAAAGCGGCTTGGGAGAACTGGCAGGAACCAAGCGTTGCACAAAAGCTGGATATCGCACCGTTGACAGAGATCGTATCGGTCATCAATGGCGACACCACGGCCACCGGTGCGCGGCTGCACACCGAATACGGATTGCAGCCAGGCGGGATCTATTTCGCCCTTGGCCAGATCAAAAACAACTTTCCGCTAAAAATCTCGGCCGCCGGCGCCACCGCCCAGAACCGCGCCACCATTAAAATTCTGGTGAACGAAAGCGGCGCCTCGGTCTATCCGTTCAAACCCTTTCATAATTTTACCCTCGAAGGCGTCTTTATGTCCGGCGTCAATGTCGCCGGCGGCAACGTCAACGCCGTCGTGCAGACCGGAACCAAGGGCATCTCCATCACCCTGAAGAACTGCGAGTTCGACAGCGTCAACTCCCGCGTCGTCATCATGGACCAGAACTATTGCAGCCTGTTCGCCTATGACTGCGCCGCCCACAACTCGGGCACCAGCAACAAGACCGGACGCTTCCTCGACGCCCGCTCCACTTTTGCCGATTCCATCATCATTCAAAACTGCACCTTTTACAATCTCTATCATTGCGTCATGAACCGGTTCGGCGGACAGCAAACCTATTTCAAAGCGGATCACATCACGGTCTATAACGTGATGACCTGTCCGCTGCGAATCTGTGAAGCCCCTTTTATCACCATGACCAACAGCCTGTTCATCCAAACCGGCTTTCTCGGCTATGACGCCTACTGGATCAAAGAGTACACCAATCCAGCCTGGCTCAACATCCTCGAAGACCGCGACGAGTGGAGCCGCATCGAAATGTGCCCCCTGGTCCAGGACACCTTTGTGGTCAAAATGGGCCTCACTCAGAAAATCAACGCCAAGTACAACAATTTCTGGCTTGACCCCGCGGTCTATGCCGTTTACGCCGATACGGTGCACAAATACGTCAACATGGATTTCCTCACCGCCGGCCTCGTCGGTGCCGATTCCTTGACCTGGATCAGCGAAGACCCCGGCTTTACCAAAGCCCCGGTGTGCAAATCCATCGAGATGAGCCAGAAGGTCCATTCCGTGCCCGGCTCGGGCGGCAACGCCAAAGAGGTCGGCTTTGATTACACCAATCCGCCCTATGACTTTTCCTATCCGACCACCAAGGCCTCCTACACCGCCGCCGCCGGCGGATTTCCCCTGGGCGATCTGAACTGGTTCCCGGCGCAAAAAGCGGCTTGGAAGAACTGGATCAACACCAGCGTGACCAAGAGCACTCGCTCGACTCCAACCGATTTTACTCTGGAGCAGAATTATCCTAATCCATTCAATCCGACTACGACCATCCGCTATACGACACAAAAAGAAGAGAACGTCACATTGGCGGTTTTCAATGCCATCGGTCAAAAGGTCCGCACGCTGGTGGATCAAAAGCAGCCGGCCGGCACCTACTCGTTGCAATGGGACGGCTGCGATGATGCCGGCGTCTCTCTGTCCGGCGGCGTCTATTTCTACCAGATCCGGGCAGGCGCCACGACCTCGGTGAAAAAAATGATCTACCTCAAGTAAGCGTCTAGCAGGCGCCGCTGCGCTTATCGGTAGATTTTTTCAAGGCATTAGAAAAGAAGCAATGATTGGATGGAGGGCCCTCACGGGCCCTTCGTCCGTTTATAGGCCATTGTCCCATGTCTCTCACCAGACGGAGGGATGATCGGGGGCCGTGGTTTCGACCAGCTCAATCTTCACCTGGATGATTGCGTTCAAGGGGGGCGCCAAGCCTGAACCCATAAATACGCAGAGTCCCTTTAGAAAATGTTTGCTTTTTGGGGACAAATTCATTAAATATACTTTATACCGGGAAGGACCTTCTATCGACGGTATTCACAGGGGAATACCATTCGACTCCCATGGCTGTAGATAAGCAATAGCCCACGACCCTGCTGGTATAAGCCGTCATTCCAAAATCATTACCATCTCCAATCACAACAGCACCGTTTTTGAAGAACAGCCCGTCGTTGCGGATAATTTCGCGAAATCGGTCTACAGGGGCAAACGCTCAAGCTCGCTACGTGCTTGCACGACGCCTCACGAAAGCCGTTTTATTAGGAGCACTGCATGCACCGCACGATACAGCCCATAGCGGAGTCTGAGTATTACAATTTGATGCATGGGCATTCGGTGCGCGCGCATGCTCACCACGATGGGGAAAGATCTATAGTGGCAAAGGAAAAAATTCCTGTGACAGTCATCGCAGGATTTCTGGGCTCTGGCAAAACTTCCCTACTAAATCATATTGTTTCGAATTCATCGACCCGGCCGGTGGATGTGCTGGTACGCGAATATGGATCGATGGCCGTCGATGACGCTATCATTCACGGCAACGTGCGCCATCTGTACGTTTTTCCCGGGATTTCTTTACATTTTGATCCGCAAATTATGTTGTACGGATTTATGGACGAACTGTATGAACGGTCGGCCGGCCAGAAGCATCATCTCATCATGGAAGCCAGCGGCCTGGATGAGCCGGAGTACCTCGTGCGATTGTTTCTTCTGGCCAACATTCGCGACAAGTTCAAATTGAGCAGCTTTGTCACCGTGGTGGACGCCGAGTTCGCCCATATCAGTCTTGACGAGTACGCTTTGGTTCAGGAACAGGTCGCCTATGCCGATTGTATCCTGATCAATAAAATCGACTGCGTGGATTCGAAGAGGATCGATGATATCCGCATCCGGCTGAAAAGCATCAACGGCCTGGCGGCCGTCCATGAAACGCTATACGGCCGATCAGATGTTGACGCTATTTGGGAGGTAGATGCTTTTGCTCAGTTGATGAACTGTGAACCCAGGACTATGGAGGAGGTGATGATGTCTGTTGACCGCATCAAAACGGTATGTTTAAAAGAGTCGAGAGCGATGGACAAGAACAAAATCAATCGTTGGCTGGAAAAGCTGTTTCATGACACATCCATAAAGCTGCTGCGCAGCAAAGGATTTTTTTATTTCGCCGGCAGTGACTATGTGTTCGAATTTCAAGGTGTGCGCACCAGTTTCCATTCCAAAGCGTTCCGCGAATGGCAAGAGGATGAACAACGAAGCAGCACGGTGGTCTTTATCGGAGAAGGCTTGGACCAAGCCGTACTGCAAAATGATTTTCTGCAATGTTTACAGGAGCCGCCATCGTCGCCGTGAACCGAAAACAAACATGAGCGTTGTGACTTGAATCCCTAATAAGGAGCCTTTCCATGAAAACAGATGAAAATGTTTACTATGGCGAGAGCGATGCACAGCAGGGAAGCGCTGGAGAGGGGCTGTCGCGCAGAGAATTTCTCGAGAACACGGCCATGGCGGGTGGTGCCTTAATGTTCGCAAAAGAAGTGGCTGCCGCGCCCGGTGAGGCAACCGCAACAGCGGCGCCTGCCAAAGTATATTTTTTAAATGACAGGGCCAACAGCCTCCAGGAAAGCACGCCGTTCAAAGCGGTAAAAGTGCTTCGCGATGCGGGCCTGGAAACTCATTTCAAAAAAGGCGATACGGTCGGCATTAAAGTGCATTTGGGTGAGTATGGCAACTCTCTCAACCTGCGACCACAGTGGGTCAGCGCCATTGTAGAAGAGGTGAAACGATTGGAAGGCAAGCCGGTGATTGTTGAATGCAACACCATGTTGTTCGGCGATTATGGTTCTCGCGCCATTACCAGAGATCATTTGATCACTGCGCGAAGGCACGGCTTTACGGAAGAGACTATGGGGTGCCCTATCTGGATCTGTGACGGTGAATATGGCTTTGACGATGTCCAGGTCAAGATCCCCCACGGTGTTTACCTGAAGCACAGTTATATGGGTAAAAAGCTGTTGGAGCTGGATTCCATCGTTGTGGTTACTCATTTTAAGGGGCACCCGATGGGTGGCTTTGGCGGGGCCATCAAGAATGTGGGCATTGGATTGGGATCCAAGCGCGGCAAGACGGCCACGCACTATTTCAGCCATCCCGAATTCGGCGTGCGCGCCATGACGGTGAACCAGGAAGCCGCCCGGCAGGCGGCGAAAGCGCCGCACCCTAATCTGGTGGATCGTGCGGTGGCCAGCTGTCCGTTTGAAGCGTTAGCGTGGAATAACGATGAATTTATTTTTTATAACGAGAGATGCCGCAACTGCACGGCATGTCTCGGAGCTGTTTTAGCCGGCATCCTGCAGATGAAGCCGGAAATAATGGCCACATGGCCGGTTACGATAGCGGATGCCGCCGCCGGCTATATCAATGCGCTGGGCAAGGAGAAATTCATTTTTTTGAATTACGCCATGGACATAACGCCATGGTGCGATTGCAGCAATTTCCATGACAAGCCTTTGGTTCCCAATCTGGGTGTGTTCGCGTCTAAAGATCCGGTGGCCGTGGATATGGCGTGCATTGAAATGTCGGAACGCAAGTCCGGCATGGAAGACTCGCTAGCAAAAGAGTTCGGTTTTGGTGAACCGGGGACAGAGCGGTTCACCAATGTATCCAGCCTGGCTAAAACGAGCCAATGGTCGCAGATCAATGCGGCGATTTACAACGGGCTGGGCAACGCTGCTTATGAACTCATCGAGTCAAAACCGGCAACAGAAGAAGAATTCTGGTTTCCGCCCTATCGTCCGGACCATGTTTTTGGCGCTGTGCATAAAGAAGCCTTGAAAAAGGGTAATTTCGATCCCGGCGATTATGCCTTTGCAGAGCCGCGCATCGCTCTGCAAGAGCTTTATGTAAAGCCAAAAGGAAAAATCAACTAGGAGCGCCTCCTCATGTAAATAAGCGGAAGCACCTGTCGGATATTTTGTTATCGGCATTTCTGGATGTCTTGCTTCATTTAATCAATCTGGTCTCAAAAACCCCTAGGCGAAAATACACAACTAACGGATTTAAAGTGCTTTTGCATCAGTCTGTAATTGTTTCTAACGCTTTTTACACAATATTGCTCAATAGCAATTATTCTCGGAATTCACCAATCAGGAGGCGAATCGACGCAGCGCGACTAATATAAAAACAGAGAAGCGTCCATCGCTCGGCGGGATTGGCCATTGGGCCGCCATTCCAGCACCAGACCATCGCCGCCGCCGTTTTGAAAATAGTGCAGGGAAATCTTGTGCAGGCCTGCGGACAAGGCCAGACTCAGCTCTTTTTCCACCATGCCGTGCAGACCGTCATGGTCCAGCGTCTGGACATCATCGATGATCAGTTTGCTGCCATCGTTGGAGGTGAGTAAAAAAGTGTACACATCCGTTTCAGGCACTTTGATATAACCGTTAAAGACAATAGCGTAAAAAGTGGACTGGCGCTTTTCTTTTAGAGAAAAATCCGTCGCCGCGCCCGTCTTCACCGGCGTCAATTGACTAAAATCAGGCAGCCTTCTCCAAGCGCCTTCGTAATATTTGTAGCGAAGCCCGGCTTTTCCTGCAAACAGGCTCGGCA
>DAIQOA010000061.1:0-16902 GCA_036788095.1 bacterium
GGTACCTTACAGGACAGCCCTTCAAGCCACCGCCTCTGGCGGTGGTAATTGACTGTTTGGTTTATTTACACTTTTCGTTGTTGATAGAATCATCTTTGTTAAATATACCATTTAAAAAATGTTCATTGCAAGATTTATTTTTCCCTGGCCGGAGTGCAAAAAAGTATCTGCGAATTGAATTTAAAGCCGTATATTATTATGTGAATAGACATTATTGAATTTATAGAGATGAAAGCAGGGATCGGGGGTGTGGAATGAGCCCTGCGAACCGCGTTATTTGAATTTCGAACCGCTATTTCAGCCAAATCATGAGATGAAACCAAACAGCCTGCCGATAAATATTCATCCACGCCCTGCATCGGGTCAGCCGCATCTTTCGGTGGTAGCGCCGGTCTACAACGAGGTGGAGAACGTAGAAAGGTTGTGGGACGCGCTGTATCCGGTCTTGCAGGCGCTGAACAAGCCCTATGAGGTCATTCTGGTGGACGACGGCAGTCGCGACGGCACGCGTGAAAAACTGCGCGAGTTGGCCGGTCGCTATCCCATGCTGCGAGTCATCCTATTTCGCGCTAATTTCGGCCAGTCCGCGGCCATGGCCGCGGGGTTTGAGGCCAGCCGCGGTGAAATCGTGGTGGCCATGGACAGCGATCTGCAGAATGATCCGGCTGATATTCCCCTGTTGCTGGCCAAGATGGCGGAAGGGTATGATGTGGTCAGCGGATGGCGCAAGGATCGAAAGGACAAGTGGCTGTTGCGCAAAGTGCCGTCTAAAATCGCCAATCGCTTGATCTGCTCCATCACCGATGTGCGCCTGCATGACACCGGCTGTTCGCTGAAAGCGTTCCGTGGAGAAATTCTCCGCCGCATTTCTTTGTACGGCGAGTTGCATCGATTCATTCCGGCGTTGACGCGCATGGAGGGTGCGCGCATCACCGAGTTGGCGGTGCGCCATCATGCCCGGCGGTTTGGTCAATCCAAATATAATTTGAGCCGTACTTTTAGGGTGATCTTGGATCTGACGACCATTCGGCTGTTGATGCGGCATCTGCGCAACCCGTTGAGCTTTTATTTTCATTTTGCCTTCTGGACGATGCTGGCAGCGATGCTTTGTCTGGCGGCCGGCTGCTACCAGGTGATGCATCAGCACCTGCCCTGGTCGGACCTGAACATCCTGTTCACCCTGATCGTCCTGCTGACCGCCACCAGCCTTCAATTTGTGTTTTTAGGATTAATCGGCCGCATCATCGTGGAGAGCGGATCCCGGCGCACATTTTATCTCAAGACGCCGCCGGTTTCCTGATCCGTAGCCACCGGTTTTTGCGTTTGTTTTTTGTGGCCGGAATCGCTACATTTATTCTTAAAATAAGATGGCTCTATGACACCAACAAAAGTAAAACAATCCGGAGCTCCGGAAGTCTCGGTCATCGTCGCAGTGCAGAATCAAAAGGAGGCGCTGCCGGCGCTGCACGATCAGCTGCTGATCCTGCTGCGCAGCGGTTCACGGCGGTTCGAACTGATCTATGTCGATGACGGCAGCAGCGACGGCACGTGGGATGAACTGGCGCGCATTCAGCAGACCTGTTCGCTGGTCAAAGCGATCCGGTTGCGCAGTTCCTTCGGCGAAGCCTCGGCGCTGGACGCCGGATTCCGCAACAGCAGCGGGGAGGTCCTGGTCTATTTCACCTGTCGCGTGCATGTCAATCCGCAGCACGTGATCCAGTTGTTATCGCGGATCGAACAGGGGTACGATGTAGTGGTCGGCCGTCGCACGCCCCGCCGCGACAGCCGGCTCAACCAGCTGGTCTCCCGTCTGTTTAACGGACTGGTCAACCGCATCTCAAAGACCCGGCTGCACGACGTCAACAGCGGTGTGCTGGCCGCGCGACGGGTGGTGCTGGAGAGCGTGCCGTTCTACGGGTCGTTGAATCCGTTTCTGCCGGTGGTGGCTCAGCGCCAGGGCTTCAAGATCGTCGAAGAGCCGGTGGAGCAGTTGACCGGCCGCTTTAACCAATCCATCTATCCGAAAAATTACATCAAACGGATGCTGGACCTGATCAGCGTCCTTTTTCTCAGCCGTTATTCAAAAAAGCCCTTGCATTTTTTGGGATTTGTGGGCGTCATTTTTACACTGATCGGTGCGGTCATCAGTCTCTATCTGTTCATCTATCGGGTGCTCGGCATCGGCGGCATATCGGGCAAGCCGATGCTGCTGTTGGGCGTTCTGTTGCTGATCATCGGCATTCAGATGATCTCCATAGGTCTTTTGGGTGAGATCATCATTTTCACCCATGCGGATTCCATCAAAGAGTACAACATTGAGGAGATCCTCAATTAAGTGAAACTGATCATTCAAATACCCTGCTACAACGAAGCGAAAACCCTTCCAATCACGGTATCGCACCTGCCCCGCAAGATCGAGGGCATCGAGATCATCGAGATCCTGGTGGTTGATGACGGCAGCACCGATGAAACGGTGCAGGTCGCACGACAGCTGGGCGTCCACCATATCGTGCGCTTGAACCGCAACAAGGGCTTGGCCACCGGCTTTACCGCCGGCCTGGACGCCTGTCTGCGGCTGGGCGCGGATCTGATTGTCAACACGGACGCAGATAACCAGTATGCGGGCGAAGATATTGCCAAGCTGGTGCGGCCGATCCTGATGCACGAGGCCGATCTGGTGATCGGCGACCGCAACACCGGCGCCATAGCCCATTTCTCCTGGACCAAGAAACGGCTGCAGTGGCTGGGCAGCTGGTTCATCCGCCAGCTCTCCGGGTCGACGATCCCGGACGCCACCAGCGGCTTTCGCGCCCTGTCGCGCGATGCGGCGCTGCGGATGAACGTGCTGAGCAAATTCACCTATACGCTGGAAACCATCATTCAGGCGGGCAAGAAAAACATCGCCATGACCCATGTGCCGGTGGAGATCAACCCGAAACTGCGCGAGTCCCGATTGTTCTCCAGCAATTGGAGCTATATCAAAAAGTCTCTGGCAACGATCGTGCGCATCTACACCATGTACGAACCGCTCAAGATGTTCTCCTATATCGGCGGCACGGCCTTTGGCTTGGGCCTGTTGCTCGGGCTGCGCTTCATGTATTACTATCTCACGGTCGGCGGCGCGGGCCATATCCAGTCGTTGATTCTGGCGGCGGTGCTGCTGATTGTGGGCTTTCAGATTTTTGTCATGGGCTTGCTGGCGGACATCATCGGGTCCAATCGTCAACTCATTGAAAATATCCTCTATCGAGTGCGCAAGATGGAGCTGCAGAAGGAAACCACAGAAACACGACCTTCCTGAACCGGACCGGTCTTATACCATGAGGGCCTCGTTGTCGAAAAAAAATCTTGCGGCCGATCAGGCCGCTCCCCCGACCAAGATGGCGTACATCACCAACGTCTATCCGTTGCTGTCAGAGACGTTCATCGTCTCGGAAGTGAAAAGCCTCATTCAGGCTGGCTTTCCGGTCCGCGTATTTTCCCTGTTTGAACTCCGTTCGCACGAAAATGAACTGGACGACGCCGAACTGAAAGCGCAGACTATTTATTGGGCGCCGAACATGCGACTGTCCAAGGTGCTGCCGGCGCATGTGTATTTTATCTGGCACGCGCCACGAATCTATGTGCGAACCCTGCGTTATGCCGTTCAGCATCGCAACCGGCAGGCCTCTCTGCGTGCGCTGGTGCGCTGGGCGCTGAACGGCGGCCGCCAGCGCAAGCAGCTGTCCACTGCAGACCTGCAGAACCTGCTGCTGCATTTTGTTGTGATCATGCCGTTCGCTGCCCTGATCCGCCGCGAGGGGTATACCTGGATGCATGCCGCGTTCGCCAACACGCCGTCCAGTTTTGCTCTGTTGACTTGGAAACTGACCGGAGTGCCCTACAGCGTCTCCGCGCACGCCATGGACCTTTTTATCGCCCCGGAGATTCTGGCGGAAAAACTCAACAACGCTCGATTTGTCGCCACGTGCAATCATTACAACAAGTCCTATCTGGAGGAATATTATCCGGAGATCCGCCAGGACAACATTCATCCCGTTTATCACGGAACCGATCTGCAACGCTTCTCGGTTGCGGAACGGAATGGAAAAGCGGCGCCGCCGGTCCTGCTGGCGGTCGGCCGGCTGGTGCGGAAAAAGGGGCTGGCCGTGCTGTTACGCGCAGGCCTGATGCTGAAGGAGCGCGGGGTGGCGTTTCAGATCTGGATAGTCGGCGAAGGCCCGGAACGGCCGCGGCTGGAGATGTTCTGCCGCATCCATCACCTGCATGAGACGGTGAAATTTTATGGCGCCTGCCCGCCGGAAGAGATCAAAAGTTTTTATCACAAGGCCACGCTGTTTGTTCTACCCTGTGTGCAGGATGAGAACGGCGACCGCGATGGCATTCCCAATGTGATCGCCGAAGCCATGGCCATGCGCCTGCCGGTGATCTCTTCTTATCTCTCCGCCATTCCGGAATTGGTGAACAACCGCGTGACCGGCCGCCTGCTGGCGCCAAACGATCCGGATGAATTGGCCGCCGTGATTCAGGAATTGCTGGAAGATCCTGCGCTGGCCAAGCGCATGGGCGCCATGGGACGAAAACGGGTGGAAGAGCTGTTCGACAGCAGGAAAACGCTCCGCGAATTGATCGCTCTATTCGAGGAGCGAATCGCCCCTGTCGCGGATGCCCGCTCCGGCACATGATACGGTTGATCGTCAACGGCGATGACTGGGGCCTGTGCCCACGGGTGAATCTGGGCGTGATCAGGGCTCACCGGGAAGGCATTCTGACCTCCACTTCTCTTTTGGCCAACGGCGCCGCCTGGGAGCAGGCCTGTCAGCTGAGCCGAACCTGTCCTCAATTGTCCGTTGGCCTGCACCTGAATCTGACCTGGGGCGCCCCGGTGCTGCCGGCTGCAAAGGTGGCCTCCCTGGTGGATCAGCATGGTCGTTTTTATTCCAAGTGGATTTTTATACAAAGACTGCTCTTCGGCGCTGTGAATACCAAAGAGATGGCTGCCGAGGCGAGGGCGCAGCTGCAACGCGTACAGTCTGCGGGAGTGACCCTCTCGCATCTGGACAGCCATCATCACATCCACTGCCTGCCTATGGTCGGCCGCCTGATGGCGGAAATGGCTGAGCAATACGGCCTGCCGGTTCTGCGAAGGTTTAACGGCGCGGAGGCCGGCAGCTCGCTGCAAGCCCAAACCTCGGCACGCATCTGTCGCGCCGGCATTCGCCGCTCCCCCCTGGCAGGAAGGACGTACCCTCTCTGCCGGTTTTATGGATATGATCTGATGGTTCAACTTGACAAAAAAAACGCCTTAGCCTCGATCCTTCAACGCCTGCCGAAGGGCCTTAACGAGGTGATGTGCCATCCGGCTGAAGCGCATGCTTCGCAGCCGTCCGTACGCACCAACCTGGATCGCTTCTCTGAACTGCAGGCGTTGTGTGACAAGAACATTCGAAAATTGCTGGATGAACGGGGAATTATTCTGATCTCCACGGCTGATGAGAAGGGAATCCATGAATCAGCTGCGTAAATTGATCACTCATCCCTGGTTTGGCCTGATGCTGATCCTGGCCAGCGGACTGGCGTTGCGCATGGTCCTGCTGCCCATGCGATGGATCAATCCGGACGAGGGCGCGCATCTTTTGGATGCACGGTTGATGCTGCAGGGGCTTGTGCCTCTGGTGGATTTCGGCTCCAAGCAGCCCTTTTATATCGCCGGCCTGGCTTTGGCCATCAAACTGTTCGGCGTCACCTTGTGGGTCGGACGGCTGTTCATTGTACTCTGCCATATGGCGACGGTTTGGCTGCTCTATCTCCTCATGAGAAATTTGGTCAACCAGCGTGCGGGTTTGCTGGCTGCTGCGCTCTATTCGCTTCTGCCCTTTTTCGTCGTTTGGGGAGTGGTGGTGAAAACAGAGCCGCTGGCTATTTTACTGGCCGTGCTCAGCAGCTATTTGTTTCTGCTCGGCATAAAGCAGAACAACACACTGACCGCGCCGTTATTCTGGGCCGGGGTTGTAGCTGGATTGGCTTTTTTGACCCGGCAGTCCACGCTGTATCTGCCGGTTACGGTTTTTCTTTTTCTGCTCATCAACCGGTCCGGATCACGCACTTTTCGCCTGTCCGCTTTTGCCGTGTATGCGGCCGGGGCGATGGTGGTTTTCAGCGCCGCGGGCTTGTTGTACAGCCGCTGGATGCCTCTTGGCCGTCTTTTGTTGTCCCCCTTGAATCCTCTGGAACTGTTCTTCACCCGAGGACTCCATGTGCTCGGCCTGGCGCCGCCGGCCCATCGGATCGCGGACAGCAGCGGCTTTCGCATTCTTGATCAGAGCCCGGCGGTCACGCTGGAGGCCTGGCAGACCAGCCTGCTGCTTTCTTTTTTCATCATCGTGGGATTGTTCTGGAGCCTGTTTCATTATCGCCGGACGCTGATCTCCCTGTGCCGTCATTCGCGCTTTGGCTATCTGTTCATCTGGATGGGGGTCGTGTGGGCGATGTATATTTTTCAATCCGTGCAACGGGGATTTTTCAGCCAATATTTTCTCGAGATCCTGACCCCGGTTCTGCTGGCGACCGTTTCTTTGCTGGGAATGGTCACCAGAATGGAAAAGGGTTCGCTGCACATCTGGTTTCCGGCCGGCGCTGTTCTCTTTTTTCTGATCATGCTCGTTTCCAGGATGGCGAGTTGGATGAATTTTCCCGTGGCGCTGAATTATTGGCTCGGCCTGTTGCCATTGGCCTTTGTGCTCCACAAGCGGCCCTGGAAAAATTGGTTGGTGGTCGCAGGGTTGGGATTGCTGCTGTTCGCTCTGCCTGCCGTTGTGCACGTGGACAAGTTTTGGCAGATTCTGATCACTTTTGCGGCGTTTTGCCTTAGCCTGGCGATTTTGGCTGCGAATCAGCCCCGTTTGATCGGCGCTGCGGCCGCTTTGCTGGCGGTATGGCTGACCGCCTGCTATTCAGGCGCACGGCTCAGTCCGCGTTTTGAAGGCGTCTGGTCGCCCGCCACGTTAAAGCAGGTGTGTCAGACCCTGCAGCCCGAGAGTAAAGAATCGACCATCCTGGCGGGTGCATCTATCTGGGCGTTTGCCTCCGGCCTGCAGCCCTATTTGAACATCGCCCATCCGACGGAAATGCAGCGCCGTTTCCGTTCTGATTTTGCCGACAGCTTGCTGCAGCGGCCGCCGGATTTCATCATCCTGGACAGCCACACTCAGCGTAAATACAACCGCTATTGGGATGTGATCGCTCGGGAACTCGAGGCCCGCTATGAACGGGTGGCCGCCTGGCAAAATGGTGATGCGCCGGTGACGATCTATCGTCTGATGCGGGCGAGCGCCCCGAATCCGAAAGCTTTAGCCTATAGGGCAGCGTCGTGTCGTTAAAACGCAAGACGATCGGCGGGTTGATGTGGACCGGCGCTTCCAAGATGAGCATGCATTCAGTGCTGTTCATCGTCAACATCATTCTGGCGCGTCTCCTCGACAAGGGCGATTTCGGCATCGCCGGTATGGCCATGCTGGTGACTCTGGCGATCTCCCTGGTGAACGACAGCGGCCTGGGCACTTCTCTGGTGCAGCGCAAAGAGATCACCGAGAATCAAAAGAGCACACTGTTCTGGGGCAGTCTGGCGTTCGGTCTGATTTTATTCGTCATCGCGTTGTTGGGCAGCGGCCCGCTCGCCCAATTTTTCCGCCAGCCGCGGGCGAAGGCTGTTTTCATCGTACAGGCGCTGGGCTTTATCATCGGCAGTCTGGGAATTGTGCATAAAGCCCAGCTGGTTCGGGAGATGAATTTCAAACGGCTGAGCCTGATCGAGATGTCCTCCATGGCGGCGAGCGGCGCTGTGGCGGTGGTGCTGGCTTTGTCCGGCGCCGGCGTGTGGAGCCTGGTGCTCAATCTGCTCATGCGCGATACGGTGGTGGTGCTCATGGTGTGGCGGTTTTCCACTTGGCGGCCGAAATTTTATTTCCGCTGGAGCACCTTTCGCGAGCTTTTTGGTTTCAGCGCCAAAGTGCTGGGCAATGATGTCGCGATCCTGCTGAACACCAACGCCGACATCTCTCTGGTGGGCCGCTATCTCGGTGACCAGGCACTGGGCGCCTATAGCCTGGCGCTCAATCTGGTCAAGCTGCCGGTCACGCAGTTGTCGGCCGTGGTCACCAAAGTGGCGTTTCCGGCCTTCAGCGCGGTGCAATCGGATCTGCCGACGTTTCGCCGCGGCTTTCGTACCGCGATCAGTTATATTTCCATGATCACTTTTCCAGTGCTGATCGGTTTGAGCCTGTTCGCCCGTGAGTTCATCTTGCTGTTTCTCGGCGCCAAGTGGCTGGATATGGTCTGGCCGCTGATTCTACTGACGCCCATGGCCATGTTGAAATCGGTGGGCACCATCAAAGGCTCGGTGCTCAAAGCGGTCGGACGGCCAGAGATAGAATTCTGGTGGAACGTGATATATCTGGCGCCGCTGGCAGGGGTGATTTATTTCGGCACACGTTACGGCCTGGTGGGCGTGTCCGCGGCCTTTACCACGCTCTATGTGCTGACTTTTCCCATCATTCAGACGCTGACCAACCGGCAGGTGCGGCTGACCAACTATGATTTTTTAATCGCCTTGAAACCGGCGACGGTGTCCGGCCTGTTTATGCTAGCAGGGGGATTGGGATTCAAAGCGCTCAACGCTCAGGTGCTGCACTGGGGTGCGTTGGCCACCTTTGCGGCCGGCGTGCCGCTGGTGGCGCTGATCTATTTGGCGGCGCTCTGGTTGCTGCAGCGAAGTGCGTTAGAGCCGTTGCTGCAAGTGCTTCTGGAGATGAAAAAAACGCGTGGGGCTGAAAAAATACAGGCACGGGATTAGATCCGATGAAAATCGCCATCATGGGCATTCGCGGCATACCGGCCAACTATGGCGGGTTCGAAACGTTCATTGAAGAGATGGCGCCGCGGTTGGCGGCGCTCGGCCATGAGGTAACGGTCTACGGCCGCAGCCATATGATCGATTATGATGGAGCGGTTTATAAAGGGGTGCGCCTTAAAATACTGCCGACCATCAGCCATAAATATCTCGACACCGTGATCCACACTCTGGTGTGCACGCTGTACAGTTTTTTCGTTCGTTACGATGTGGTGTTTATCTGCAACAGCGCCAACGCCCTGTTCGCGATGCTTCCCCGTCTGATGGGCAAGCCCACGGTGCTGAATGTCGATGGCCTGGAATGGAAACGACAAAAGTGGAACTGGGCGGGCAAAACTTTTTATCGCCTATCAGAATTTTTGGCGACGTTCATGCCCACGGCCATTGTCAGCGATGCCCGCGACGTGCAGAATTATTACCTGAGCAGATTCAACAAGCCCTCCACGTTTATTCCCTACGGCGCACCGGAAACCGCGGTGGAAAGCCGGGAGGTGCTGCACCGGTTCGGCCTGCAGCCGGAACGCTATGTGCTCTATGTGTCGCGCATGGAGCCGGAGAACAACGCACACCGGCTGGTTCAGGCCTTTGAACGCACGCGCACCGATCTGCAACTGGTGATGGTGGGGGATGCGCCGTACAGTACCGAGTACATTCGGCGGCTGAGAGCCACGACCGATCCACGCATCGTTTTCACCGGCTATGTGTTCGGACAGGGCTACCGTGAACTGCAATCGCACGCCTATCTGTATGTGCAAGCCACGGAAGTGGGCGGCACGCATCCGGCCCTGCTGGAGGGCATGGGCTATGGCAATTGCGTGCTGGCCAATGATGTGCCGGAGCACCGCGAGGTGCTGCAGGACGCCGGCCTGTACTTTCACACCCGCGATGACCAGAACCTGGTTGATCAATTGCAGCATCTTTTGGATCATCCGGAGGTGGTTCAGGGCTATCGCCGTCGCGTCAAGGAACACGTGCATCGCCATTATTCCTGGGACAAGGTCACTCGGGACTATGAGGCGTTGTTTTGTCGCGTCACGCACTCTAAACAGGTGAAAGCAACATGAAACGCATCAATCTGGTTCAGGTAGTGTACGGATTCAGCGTGGGCGGCGCGGAGCTCAAGTTGTTGGAACTAATCACCCGGCTGAACCGCAACCTTTTCAACATCTCGGTCATCTGCGTCGGCATCGGCGGCCCCCTGGAGGAGCGATTTCGCGCGCTCGGCGTACCGGTACACTTTTTGCCCAAGGCGCGGCGGTTCGACTACACCCTTCCGTTCAAGCTGGGCCGGCTGGCGCGTTTGCTGCAGGCGGATATTATGATGACGACGCTGTTTTTTGCCGACATCATCGGCGCTCTGTCGACCTATGTGTACAAACCCAAAGCGCTCATCTCCTGGGAGGCGATCACCGGCCGGCTGAGTTTTCATCAGAAAAAAATGTACCAGCTGACCAGCGGCCGTTTCGACATGGTGGTGGCCGTGTCCAATTCCATCTGGCCTTATATCATCAAGGATCGCGGGCAGGATCCGCAAAAAATCTGCACCATCTATTACGGCGTCGACCTGCGCAAATTCGCGCCTGCGCCGCCCCACCACCACCGCGAGCCATTTATCTTTGGCACCGCCGCGCGCTTGGTGTACCAGAAAGGCCACCGCTATTTGCTGGAGGCCATCCCCGAGGTGGTGAAGGAGTATCCGCACGCACGCTGGGAACTGGCCGGCGATGGCGACAAGCTGGAGGAACTGCGCCAGTTGGTTGAGCAGCTGCGGATCGAACCCTATGTGACCTTTTTAGGCCGGCGCGATGATGTGCCGGATCTGCTGGCTCATTGGGATGCGTTTGTTCTGCCGTCATTGTGGGAAGGGTTCCCCAATGTGCTGCTGGAGGCCATGGCGCGCAGCCGGCCGGTGATCGCCACCGATGTGGAGGGATCGGGTGAATTGGTGGTACCGGAGGAGACCGGGCTGCTGGTTGAAAAGAAAAACTCTCAAGCCTTGGCTCAGGCTATGAAAGCTCTGTTGGCTGATCCCGGCCGTGCCCAAACCTGGGGCGCCGCGGGGCGAAAAAGGGTGGAGGATCATTTTTCCGTGGGCAAACAGGTCATGGAGTTCGAAGAGCTGTATTTGTCGTTTGTGTAGAAGGGGCTGTTGCAGGCCCGGGGGGCGGCATAAATAAGGATCATCCGAATCCTGCGTGCCTTATTTAACCGCGGAAAAAGTGCAGAGCAACGCCGGGGGAATAAAATCTTTTCGTGCGTTCCGCGCATTTCGTTGTCGGCTTTTGGCTATTAACGGCGCCATCCATTATTTTGCGGTTCTCGACGCAGAGAGCGGAAAGCGGAAAAATCCTCTTGCTTTCCATTGCTCTGTTGGTTAATTTATTATGTAATAATTGTTCTTTAAACCACCCTCGTTAGGGGTGCTTTGCCGGTCGCCGGCAAGGCTGAGATAACACCCTACCGCGCGTCCCTTTGCATGGGACGAAACGAACCTGATCTGGATAATGCCAGCGTAGGAAAACGACTGTTCCAACACGACAAAAAGTTACAGGCCGCTTTGCCCATTCAGGTGAAGCGGCTTTTTTTATCTCAGTCGCCTGTGTGGTCAAAATCAGGGCGGATAGTTTTAAATTATTATGAAAAAAGGGGGAATCATGATAAGAGAGCCTTTAGAATGGTACTTTTCGGCGCTTTTAGCGACCTGGGCGGTTGTTCAGCGGCCCATTTGCCGGATGAACCATAGAAAGTATTAATGTGGCAATGAATGATTGCAATACCGTTTTGTACCCCCTTGAACAAGCGCTGAAAAGCAAACACCGTATTGATGGCAAAAATGTATGGCCGGCATCACAGTCGCTAATAAACCACGAAACAACCATGTCAGACGGCTGTTGAGAACAGTTCAAAAAATTTAATAGCGCGTCAGGGCGAACCAGGAGGCTTTATGTTCCATCGTTTTTTGCTGATTTGCGCTTTGTCCGGCGGCCTGATGGCGCAGGAGCGTCTCGTCACCGGCGTCGTGCTGGATGCGCAGTCCGGCCTCGCCCTAGCCGGCGCTACGGTGATGAGGCCGGGCAGCCGGATAGGCGCTGCAGCCGATGAGCACGGCCGGTTTACTTTGCGCCTTCCTCAGAGTGAAGTGGTGCTGGAAGCGCGGCTGTTGGGCTACAGCGCGCAAATGCAAACGGTCCCGGCAACCGACCCTTCACCGGGTGTGACCTTTCGGTTGCAGCCCACGGTGCTGCCGCTGCAGAGCATGCTGGTCACGGCCAGTCGTACCCGCGAACAGCCGTTTGACGCCGGCTATGCCAACCTGCAGCAACAGCAGATACAGGAGCGCTATTCGGTGCAGGATATTCCCGCGCTGTTGTCCGAGCTGCCCTCCACCACCTTTTATTCAGAGGCCGGCAACGGACTCGGCTATACCTATCTGAATATCCGCGGTTTTGACCAGCGGCGCATCGCGGTCATGGTCAACGGCGTGCCGCAGAACGATCCGGAGGATCATTCGGTATACTGGTTGGATTTTCCGGACCTGGCGGCCAATTTGGAGAACATTCAGGTACAGCGCGGCGCCGGCGGCCTGTTCGGCGCTGCCTCTGCCATCGGCGGCGCCGTCAATCTGATCAGCTCGAATTTCACTCAAAACCGGGGCATCTCGATCTACAGCGGCGCCGGCAGCTATAACACGCGCAAATACTCCCTGTCCGCCAGCTCCGGACTGATGGACAATCGCTACGCCTTCTATGTCCGGCTTGGCAAGATCACCAGCGACGGCTATCGCGACAACTCCTGGGTCGATTTCAACAGCTATTTCCTCGGCGTCGCCCGTTTTGACAAAGGAATGACCACCCAGATCAATCTGTACGGAGGGCCGGTTTCCGATCATCTGGCCTATTACGGCATATCGCGCGCGGAAGCGGCGGATAAAAAATGGCGCAAACGCAATCCGATCCAGCGCAAAGAGGAGATAGAGAATTTTTCCCAGCCCCATTACGAGATCATCAATGAATGGCAGACCGGCCGGTGGAAATTTCAAAACACATTGTTCTATGTGACCGGCGAGGGATTTTATGATTACGACGGTTCCTGGGCGCCCTATAGCTATTATCGCATCACTGCCGAGAATGGTTTCGCCGTTGCCGGCGATCCCGAGTCCCTTTACATCCCCGACGCCCTGATCCACGCCTATGTCAGAAATCAACAGGCCGGCTGGCTGCCCCGGGTATCCCTGCAGAGCGATCACGGCGTGTTTACCGTGGGCGCTGAGTGGCGCCGGCACCGCTCTCTGCACTACGGTTCGTTGAGATGGGGCGCCGAGCTGCCGGCGGGCGTCACTCCGGATTACCGTTATTATGAATATCGCGGAGCAAAGAACATCGCCTCTTTGTTCGTCAATGAAGTGTACCGTGCCACCGATCGGTTGACCTGTCTGGCGGATGCGGTTTTAATCCAGCAGAGCTATCGTTTGTACGACGAAAAATATCTGCATACTGATTTCACCAAACCGTATTTTTTTTTCAATCCCAAACTCGGCCTGAGTTATCTTTTACACCCTAACGTCAAAGTGTACTCTACCTTTGCCCGAACCTCCCGTGAACCGCGGTTGAAAAATCTCTATGATGCCGCGGAGGCCAGCACCCCGGCGGGTTGGGGGCCGGTTACGCCGCAGTTCGCGCTGGCCGCGGACAGCAGCTATAATGTGAAGGATCCGCTGGTCAAGGAGGAGACCATGTTCGACTGGGAGGCCGGCGCCAGCCTGGAGCGGTCACGCCTGCATCTCTCGGTCAACGCCTACTATATGATTTTCCTCAACGAAATCGTCAAGAGCGGACAGCTGGACCGCTTCGGTCAGCCGGTCACCGGCAATGCGGAAAGGACGCTGCATCGCGGCGTTGAACTGGCCGGATTGTGGCGGCCGGCGCCGGGCTGGGAGCTCTCCGCCAACAGCACACTCAGCCATAACCGTTTGCTGCGGCACCGCCGGTATACCTGGACCGGGGTGGATGTGTTGGACGGCAATCGCATCGCCGGCTTTCCGGATGTGCTGGCAAACGCCCGTTTGAGCTATCGCGCACAACGGTTCAGCCTGTCCCTGGCCGGCCGCTATGTGGGCGCCTTTTACACCAGCAATTTGGAAGAGCCGCAAGAACAGGTGCCGGCTTTTGGTTTGTTGGATTTCTCCGGCCGCTGGAGAGTGCCGGTGGCCGCCGGCGTGGAGGCGGTGGAATTGCAGCTGCAGGTGAACAATGTGCTGAACAAACTCTATGTGGCCCATGGAGAGGGGGACGCCTTTTTCCCTGCCGCGGAGCGCAATGTCTTCCTCGGGCTGCGGGTGGAGTTATGACAGCCCGTCCCGCAGTGATCATCGCCAACGGCGAGTTGCCCGATCCTGAAAGGTGGTCCGATCTGCTGCGTCAGGATCCGTTGCTGATCGCGGCGGACGGCGGCGCTGAACGGCTGACAGCCCATGGCCTGACCCCACATGTGGTCATCGGTGATCTGGATTCGCTGTCAAACGCGGACGCCCTGCATCTGTCCGGGGCGCGCATTATCCGTGTCACGGACCAGGAAACCACGGATCTGGAAAAGGCGCTGGATTTTTTACTGCAGTCAGGAGCCGAGCGGGTGACGGTGCTGGCTGCCACTGGTTTACGTTCAGATCACACTCTGGCCAATTTCTCCATTTTGTTGAAATATCACCGCCGAATGGATATCCGCTTTCGCGACGCGTTCAGCGAGATATCGGTGGTGGAGGGGGAATGCACGCTCGCCATCGCTCCCGGAACGCTGGTTTCTTTGATCCCCATGGAGCCGTGCATCGGGGTCACCACAGCTGGATTGCAGTGGAATTTGCGGCAAGCGACGCTGGCGCCCGGTGTGCGGGAGAGCATTTCCAACCGGGTGATCTCATCACCGGCCGTCGTTCGAATCGATCGGGGAAGATCCTTGCTTTTTGTCGGGCTTGGGCGCTAGAGGCAGTCGTAAAGCTTTTTAGCAGGTGAGACAGTCAAGGAAAAACCATTCTTGTGCGCTGGGACGGCAGAACGCTATCCGGAGAAAGGACGAACAGCGGCGTGACTTTTTGCCGAATGCAGGCGGGGGGTTTTATCACAACTATCAAGATGGTGTTGTGGCCGTGAGGGGTTGGTACAGAGGTCGAGGTAGTGTCAAAAATATTATGAAAAAAAGGGGTGAATCATGATAAGAGATCTTTCGTCTGGGCCATGGAAGGCATGAAATTGAGTTTAGCGCAAAGCCAAATTACAAAACGCGAGACTTGAGGACTAGAAGGACTTAAAAAATAGGGGTCATCCGAATCCTGCACGCCTTATAGAACCGCGGAGAAAACGCCAAGCAACGCCAAAGGAATGAAAAAACTTTTGGAATTGTACTTCTCAGCGCTCTTGGCGACCTTGGCGGTTGATCAGCTGCCTATTTGCCGGATGAACCATAGAAATGATTAATGGGGCTGTTAATTATTTTAATGCCATGAGTATGAATTCTTACGGTAAAATTTCTTTTTCGCATGTTGATCTGCTTCTCTTTGCTCTTTATCTGATCGGCCTGATCGTGCTGGGCTATAAAGCACGACAAAAGACCACGGACAGCAAAGAGGATTTTTTGCTCGCCGGCCGCACCGTCACTCTGCCGGCCTTTGTGGCCACGCTGGTCTCCACCTGGTATGGCGGCATTCTCGGCATCGGCGAATACGCCTATCTCAACGGCATCTCCAACTGGGTGATTTTCGGCCTGCCCTACTATTTTTTCGCCCTGCTGTTCGCTCTGTTTCTCGCCAAGCGGGTGCGCGCCAGCCGGCTTGTCACCATTCCGGACAAGCTGTACCAGACCTATGATCTCAAAACCTCCATGCTGGGCGGATTGCTCACTTTTCTGCTGGTGAATCCGGCGGCCTATGTGCTCATGCTCGGCGTGCTGGTTCAGCTTTTGTTCGGCTGGTCCCTTGCCGTCAGCGTGATCTGCGGCGCAGCTCTTTCGGTGGTCTTTTTGTTCTACGGCGGCTTTCGCGCCGATGTGTGGATGAATATCCTGCAGTTTGGGCTGATGTTTCTGGGAATCGGACTGATCCTGCCCTTCGCCCATCACCACTACGGCGGATTGGATTTTCTCATGCAGCGGCTGCCCGCGGGCCATCTGACCCTGTCCGGCGGACGTTCCGCACCTTATATCATGGTGTGGTTTTTTATCGCGCTGTGGACTCTGGTGGATCCCTCCTTTCACCAACGGTGCTATGCCGCCCGCGACGGCCGGGTGGCGCAGCGAGGCATTCTGTGGTCCATTTTCTTCTGGATGATTTTTGATTTTCTCACCACCACGGCAGGGCTTTATAGCCGGGCGGTGCTGCCGGATCTGCAACAGCCGGTGTTCGCCTATCCCATGCTGGCGGAAAAAGTGCTGCCTCCGGCGGCCAAGGGGCTTTTCTACATCGGCCTGTTCGCCACCATCATGTCCACGCTGAGCAGTTACACTTTCACCGCGGCCATGACCATCGGCAACGACATGGTCGGCCGTATTCGGCCGGATGAAAAGAGCATCACGCGATGGACGCGCATCGGTCTGGCCCTGACCCTCGCCCTGGCCATCGCCCTGGCGCTGTGGCTCGATTCAGTGGTCGCCATCTGGTACAGCATCGGCGCCACCATAATCCCCGGGTTGCTGCTGCCGCTGTTGGCCGGTTATTATCGGCCTTTGGCTTTTCCTGCCAGGTATGGTTTTGTGGTGATGCTGAGCGGTTGGCTGATCTCGACCATCTGGCTTATCGCCGGCTTGCTGAATGGGGGGCGTTACTGGCTGGAGATAGAGCCTATGTATCCGGGTCTGCTGGCAACCCTGGCATTGATCCTGCTGTTTAAAAATAACCGCCTGGGCCGGTCAAAACGTTAGGCGATCGGTTATCGATATTGAATGGATCAGGCCGCCCTTTCAGGGCTGGACTCAAAAACCGTCCATTCCCCAGGGCTTCCGCCCTGGGC
>DAIQOA010000061.1:17002-22716 GCA_036788095.1 bacterium
ATTCCCCAGGGCTTCTGCCCTGGGCTAGAATCGAACGCCGCTTCGCGGCTGATTAGCTTTTCGGGCAATCTCGCAAAATGAAATGACATTCAGGGCTGAATTTAAAAACCGTCCATTCCTTCGATTGCAAGAACGAAATGGCCGGCATAATGCTATCACTGTCTAGGCCGGCTTTGATGTTAGCTTTCGCATAAACTCTTTGGCCGGTTCCGCCTTCTCTCCCAAATTCCACACCGCCTCGATAATTTCCTGCTGTTGTTCATGCGCAAGAACTCCGCCGCAGTTGGCGATGAATTTGGCCTGAACCTCCTCATCGCTCATGGGATTCTCCGGGCTGCCTTTGGCGTGATCCACCTGTTCGCTGTGGATAGAACCGTCGCTGGTGGTGATGCTGACCACAGCGCGTTTGACCGCCGGAAACAGCGCGTCGATCTCCGGATCCGCCACCACTTTGATCTTTTTCAACATCGCGCGGATGGCCGGGTCTTGCAGCTTTTGCTCAGAAAACGAAGAGGGCAGCACCGCCCCATCCACCAGCGCCGCGGCGATGCAATAGGGCAGACTGTGATCCGCGGTCTCTTTGCTGGTAGGCTGATATTTGCTGGGATCGGAAAGGATATCGGCGCCCCGCGAGGTGGTCTTGACCAGCACCTGGGTGATATGCTCAGAGTCCAGGTTGTGTTGTGCTTTGACCTGCAGGGCGGCGGTTATGGGCTGGTGTGTCAGCGCCTCAGTCGGGAACGCTTTATAGCCGCATTCGGTGATGAGAAATTCTTCGCCCAATCCTTTTGTTAAAATGGAAGAATTCCAGGTGATGTTGTTTAGCACCTGTATCAATCCTTCCTTGCCTTCAATAACCCTCTCCGGTCCGCTGTACCCCTCTGCGGCCAGCAGGGCGGCGGTCACTCCGGCTTCCACGGCCATGGGATCAGCGGTGTTTTTCATATTGGTCAGATGGCCCGCGACTACGCCGCCCAGCGTAAAGTGGCTGGAGCCGCTGATGCCGGCGGCGGCGACGAGTTGATCCTCGTTTAGTCCCAGCAATCGGCCGGCGACAAAGGGCGAGACCATCTGGGTCAGGGAAGCGTGATGCCAGCCTCTTTCCCGCAAGCCGGGCGAAGCGGCCAGACACCAGCGCATCTCCAATTCATAGGCGATCACGATGCCCACCAACTGCTCCCGGGTGGAGCGCTTTGACCACTCCGCACAGGCCATGGCAGCTGGGATCAAATCCGAAGGGTGACTGGGATCCTGCTTCCAGTAGATGTCATTATAGTCCAGCGCGCGGATGAGCAGACTGTTCATGAGCGCGGCGTAGGGGGCGTTGGTTCGCAGACCACTGCCGATGACCGTGGCCGCCGGCATGCCGCCCAGTTTCTCGATAAAGCGGTGAGCGGCCTGCATGTCGTCGTTGCGCAAAGCGGCGTAGGCACAGCCAAGGCTGTCGAGGAGAAAACGGCGCGCTTCGTGCAAGGCGATGGGAGGTATCTGTTCGTATTGCAGGGACAATGTGAAACGGGCCATTCCACGGGTTAGGCTGTCCATATCGTTCTCCGTAGGTGGATAAAAGTCGACACGATCAGGATTTGGAGCTGCTGAAAAAACCATCATCGTCTTTTATAGGCGCAAAGAACCAGATTGGCGCCGGCCGGCTGATAGGGCTGCCGGGACAGCGTGCCGTAGCTCTCTAAAGAAGAAAAGCCGCAGTCGCGCAGCGCGGCCTTTAACTGCGCTTGTCCATAGGGCCGCAGCCGGGTGCTGATCAGCCGGTGCGAGGGGGGCGCGGCGCCGGTCTCTGCGATCAGAACATTAAAGCGTACGGCGGTGTCGAGAAAATCGTAAAAGCGGATAAACAGCGTATCGCCCGCGCGGCTGATCTGCACGATCCGCTCCTTTTTCACCAGCACCCGGTCATAATTCAGCAGCTGCAGCACCAGGGCGCCGTCGCGGCGCAGTGAACGGTGGGCGCTTTTTAGTGCGGCGTACAGGGACCGTTTGTTTAGTAAATGGGGCAGCGTGTTGCCCAGACAAAAAATCGCATCCTGCGCTTCCGACAAGGAACGATGCAGCGACTGCATGGGGACCGGCAACAGGGTCAGTTGTACGCCATTGGCTTTTGCGTTCTCAGCCGCTGCTTGCAACATGGCCGGCGCCGGATCGACCGCGGTGACAGCCAGTCCCAGCTGCGCCAGCGCAATGGCGTGCAGGCCGGTGCCGCAGCCGACGTCGGTCACCATGCGGCAGCCGAGCTTTTGCTGCCACACGGCCAGCGTTTTTCTCTCCGATTCGAGACGGTCCGAAAAACGAGCCATGGCATCATAACGGCCGGCCAGTTCCTCGTAAAACGCACTGCTCTGCGAATCATTCATCCGGTTGGCCTTCCTGTCAACAAGTCGTTCGGATCGCTGAAATATAAATACATTGAGCGTGTATTTCAACACATAAAAAACAGGCAGGGCTCACGGACGGCCCTGCCTGTAGGTAGGATTTATTGCTGCCGGCAATGATCGCTCATGGCTGCGGCGGTTTGAAAAAATAACTCTTGATCAGTTCCGGCTCTATGGTTTCGCTGAAAACCAGATACCCTTTCTGCCGCACCTGCTCCAGCAGCGGGGCAGGAGAAAACGGGGTGACCAGTTCAAACACCGCTTCGGCGGGAAAATCTTTCAACGCGTTGAGCACCCGGCCCAATGGATGCTCTCCGGCTTCCAGCATCGGCCGCGCATCCAGCGATGCCGTGACCGCGTGGTCGTGCAGCCAGTCCGGGCGGACGTCGCTTACAATCTCGGCAAAGACGTCTTCACGCTGTCCTACAGCCGTGCGCAGCTGATTGATCAGCTGCGCCAACGGAACCCCGCCCACCTGCGCCACCTGCCGCAACGTCGCCACCTTGGCAACGGTCCGGCGCAACAGCGGATTTTTCAGTTTGGCAAAGGCCGGAGAGTGATCCAGCAACGTCTGCTCCAGTTGCGGATAGCGCTCCAGCAGCTCACCCAACTTGGTTTCCGGTGTGATCTGCAATGGTTCGTTCATCAATCACTCCTTTCCATAGGAGAGCAATCGCTGTTCACCCTGCAGCGCTCTCTTTTCGCTCAGATCCTGGGTGACTTCCAGGGTGCCGAGATAGCGGCCGGAAGGATCGCGCAGGGCAAAATATTCGATGTGTATGAACTTGCCCTTCATGGCGATCCAAAACGGCGCCCGGCTCTCTTTGCCGGAGCGAAAGTCCTGCAGTATTTTTTCTACTACATGCACGCTGGAGGGGGGATGGCACATCTGCACTTTGCGGCCGAGAATGGAACGGTTGCGGTCAAAGACGCGCTCTTTGCCCTGGGAAAACCAACGCACCGTATCCTGTGCATCCACAAAGGTCATGTCCACCGGCAGGGTGTTGAGCAGAGCGGTCAACTCCTCCACGGTAAAGGAGCCGCTGGGTAAAGTGATGCGGCCGTCCGCAGCGGTGGTCTGCTCTGCGACCACACGAGCCGGTTGTGCTTGCCAGCTCATCGGCGGATCGTATAAACAAAAGCCGATCTCTGCGCTCTGTTGAAAGATCTCCTGCCACTCTTCCAGAATCAGCGTGTCCAGACACATGGGGAACAGGATCTGTTCTTCTTTGTAGATCATCTCCTCGATGGCATCGGCCGCGGGCTTGAGCACCAGTTGCCACAGCGTTTTCACTTCACCGGCCGAGAGCCCGGCGGCCTGCTGAAAGGACTCCTGTCCGGCCTTGAGCAGGCGGCGCGCTTCGTCGTGTTTGCCCCACATCACGGCCGGAGGACCGGTGATGCCGTGCTTTTCCAGAAAAGGGAACAGGAGATATTCTTTACGCCGGTAGTGCTTGTCCACCTCCTGGAGATGGTTGAAATGGGTTTGCAGAACATGGAGCGACTCTGTGGCCGGATCGGTGTCCGCGGCTCGATCCAGTTGTTTTGCCGCGCTCTCCAAAGCGGCGCATTCCTGCTGCAGGCCGCGGTTCTCCTGGATGAACGTGTGCACCGGATGGCCCTCCTCCGCCTGCCGCGCTCCCTGATGATCGATCTGCCCCTTCAGCACCGCGGAGTGGAGATCGCAGAGTTTGAGAACCTCCTCCTGGGGAAGGCCTTCGGAGATCAACTCCTGTTCCACCTGGACCACATCGTCGTAGGGCACGCGGCCCAGCAGATCGGCCAGCTGCTTTTTCACCGCTTCGGGCGCCCGGCCTTCATGCAGCTGCAGGATCATATGCTTGAGGATATCGCGGTTTTTACGGGTGTTGTCGTCGAGTTCGCTCATGGCTGACTCCATTCTATGATATTTCTTTCTAGTTGGTTCAGGGTCGTACGCCGATTCACAGGATGAGACCGAGAAAAAAGGACTGAATGAGCCGGCGAAGATGTTTTTTCGATCCACCGCGGCATGTCAAGTCACACTCGATTCGTCAGCCGCAGTTTGTTTTTATGCGAGGATTCGACCAGTTGAGCCAGCGTCGTCCTTTCAAACAGGTCCGTCACTCGCTGCCGCACGCCGGCCCAGGAGCGGTGTACCGGGCAGGGGTGTTTGTCGTCGCACCGGTCCAAGCCCAGCAGGCAGCCGGTGAACAGCTGCGGTCCTTCGATGGCCTCGACGATCTGGCGCAGAGTGATGGTTTGGGGCGGCCGGGCCAATCGAACGCCGCCCTTGGGCCCCTGGCAGGAGAGGATCAAGCCGGCCTGGGTCAGCCGCTGCAACAGCTTGGTGGTAAAGTGAAAGGAAAGATCCAGCTCTCTGGTGATCTCCTTGATTGAAACGTAGCCGGATTCCGGCTGCCGGGCGACATAGAGCGCCGCCCGAAGCGCATAGTGGCTGGATTTTAACAAAACCATGCAGGGCTCTCGCTAATTAAGACATCTCTGTCTTAAATATACCCTTTTTGCCGCCGAAAGTCAAGCGCTTTTTCGCCGCGTACGGGCCGGCGGCATGCCTTTTTTTTCTTGTCTTTCACGGGCAATGTTTCTACTTTACTTTGATGAGCTCACGGTCGAACCGAAGGGAGAAACACTATGCGAACTATTTCACGGGTGGCGCCGGAGTGGTGGGATTACACCACGCTGGATCGCGATCTGCTCGATGAAGCGGCCCGGTTGACGGAGAAGGATCTGCACGGTCTGCAGCGGGACGGCTTTCGCGTTTGTTTTTACGATACGATCCAAGAGTTTTATTTGGCTGAAGCTCTGGAATATATCACCAGTTGGCAGCAGGCCACGGAGGAGCGGCCGGCCGGCATCTGCGGACCCATCGGGCCCACGGAACAGTTGCCGCTGGTGGCCCAATTGGTCAACAGCCTGGGAGTGTCCCTCCGCCACTGCCATTTCTGGGGTATGGATGAATGGGTGGTGGACGGCCATGAGGTGGGGCCGGATTTTCCTCTGGGATTTGCCAGAGCGGATCTGGAGCTGTGCTTTAACCGCATTCGTCCGGAATTGGCCATGCCCAAGGAGAACCTGCATTTTCCCGCTGCCAACAGCGAGGCGTATCGAGCAAGCTGGGATCGCGCGCGCTGCGTGGTCATGCAAGGAGGTCAGGGGGAGGTGAAACACTGGGCGTTCAACGATCCGGTCAAGCGGGAGGGCGCATGGAAGGATCGGCCGCCGACAGCTGCCGAGTACCGGTCGCTTGCCACCCGTGTCGTCGATCTGCATCCGGTCACCCTGATGCAGAACGCGCGCACCTCGGTGGGCGGCGCTGTGCAGAAC
>DAIQOA010000062.1:0-22708 GCA_036788095.1 bacterium
AGAAACAGCTGAAGGTGGTCGCGATCCACGACCTTCCATTTGCGGATGGTCGGAATATCGGCAGGATAGTATAATGTTGCATAGGATGTGGGATAGAAGGAGCTTTCCCATTCCCGAGTCAGAAACAAATACAGGTTGGCGAGCAGCAGCAAAAAAAACAGACACGCAAGAACTCGGGTCAGCCATCTGGAATGGGTCATAGAAGTATCCGTTTCATTAGGGCGTCCAGTGTTTGTAAGCCTGCCACTAGCCGGCCGGCTGCCAAGAGTGGAAGTAGGATACTTAAATATAGGTCAAAACCACTGCGTTTGTCAAGGATTAGTTGGTAGATAACATGCCGGAGCAGAAACGGCTGTACAAAATCCATGTATCAGGACGGGTTCAAGGCGTTGGCTTCCGCTGGAGCGCCGTTCATCAGGCGCAAAGCCTTGGCATCACCGGTTTGGTAAGAAACCTGCCGGACGGGCGGGTCTATATCGAGGCGGAGGGGGCGGAGCAACAGCTGGATGCCTTTCTGCAATGGTGCCATAAAGGGCCCGGATGGGGTTTTGTGGAATCAGTGACCTTCCTTTCCTGCGCTCCCAGCCATTACCGCGATTTCCGCATCGACTATTAACCGCGCGGATTCGTTAGAAATCAAACCGCCCGGTCAACGTTTTTCATCAAGCCTGTCCTCGAAGGTTGCTCCGCTTCAGAAAACTAGGCCAAAGGCGTATTAAAAACAAGCAGAATCACTTTGAATGCTCGCACGGCCTCGGGGCGGCCAGTGCGGAGACAAAAAATCATTTGTTCTTATAAAAACCGTGGCTTATATTTCCGCTGAAAAGCGGTAACCGGTTTTTTATCAACCAACGGATTTTCTGCAAGATCACCCATGGAAGTGGACGGCAAAGTCATCCCAGTTGATCAACTC
This sequence comes from bacterium, assembly GCA_036788095.1. Taxonomy (GTDB): domain Bacteria; phylum Zhuqueibacterota; class Zhuqueibacteria; order Residuimicrobiales; family Residuimicrobiaceae; genus Anaerohabitans. Next base: position 914 of record DAIQOA010000062.1, read on the forward strand.
TGAGGCGAAGTATGCTGAAAAAAAGAACAGGCCCTGCGTGGTGGTTCCTGGCGCTGATGCTGGTGAGCTGCCGGGAAAACACATCCGTGGCGCCCCGGATTCACCCGCAGCTGCTAATGCGGCCGATACCCCAGGGCGTCGGCGTCAACATCCATTTCTATCAAGGCGGAGAAAAAGATTGGCAGATGATCGAGCAGGCCGGCATCGGCATCGTTCGCATGGATGTCTCCTGGGCAGCGGTTGAAAAGAGCAGCGGCGAATACAATTTCCGCGCCATCGATCAGTTGATCGAAAAGCTGGATCAGCGTAAAATCCGCCTGCTGTTCATCATCAACTATGGCAATCCCCTCTACGATGAAGGGCGGGCGCCCTTCTCAGAGACCGGCCGCCAGGCCTATGCCCGGTTCTGTTCCGCGCTCGCGGCCCGCTATGCGGACAAAAAGATTATCTGGGAACTATGGAACGAGCCCAACCTGGATCATTTCTGGACGCCGCAGCCCAATGTGAATGATTATATGGCCTGGTGCCAAACGGTCACACCGGTGATCCGGCAGCATGACCGTGACGCCTGCATTGTTGCGCCCGCGGTCTCGGGGTTTGATTTCGCCTTTCTCGAAGCCTGCTTTGCCGGAGGATTGCTGGAGCTCGTCGACGGCGTCAGCGTCCATCCCTATCGCAACGCCCGGCTTGGACCGGAATCCGCTCTGCCGGAATATGAGTTGCTGAAAACTTTGATTGAACCTTACAGACCGGCCGGCAAGCGAATCCCGGTTTTAAGCGGCGAATGGGGTTATTCCGCCGTCACCCTGTCGCCGCTGCTGCAGGGCAACTATCTGGTTCGGCAATGGCTCAGCAACATGGCGGCAGGCGTGCCTGTCAGCATCTGGTACGATTGGCACGACGACGGCCGGGATCCGAAAGAAATCGAGCATCACTTTGGCACTGTCACCTGGGAGTACGCGGCCAAACCGGCCTACACCGCCATGAAGACCCTGACCACGCAGCTGAACGGTTGGACGCCGCGGGGACGGATCGACGTCACAAATGCAGACGACTTTGTGCTGCTGTTCACCCAGAAGGATGGAATCAAGCTGGCCGCATGGACCATCGCCGATCCTCATCCACTGGATGTAGGCACGGATATCCTGATCCGCGCAGCCGTGGATCAGGACGGCACCGTGCAGGAGATGAGCGTTGATTCATTACTCCTTACCCAACGACCTCTTTACCTGACCCTGGCAGCGCCGCCTTCAGGGTGGTTAAAATTGCTGGTTAAGGCTCTTCATGCGGACCAAGCCCAGGCAAAAAAAACCATCGCCTCCTTCCTGGCCGGCTCGACCGGCCACGACGATGGGGCGCTGTTGTGCACCGCAATGGCCGGCGGCAGTGACCTGGAGCGCCGGGCTGCCGCACAGGCGTTGCTGCTGCTGGCGGACAAACTCGAACCGGGCCAGGCCCTGTACCAACAGCTGCTGCAACGGCTGCTGTCAGAACCCATCGGCGTGCTCAATCAGCAACAGCTTCTCTATCGCCTGTCGCGCAGCGGTTCGGACGCCTTGTTGCCAAAAGTCAAATCCCTGTTTTATGAGCCGGCGCTGATGCAAGCGGCTTCCACCTATATTCTGGCTGCAGCGTTTAAAAAGGCCGGAGAAAAAAACAGCTCCTCAGCCAAAGAGTGGCTAGCTCTGGCAGCGCCTTTTTCCCCGCATCGCTATGCGGTGGATCGCGTTCTCAAGGCCATGGAGGCAGCGGGCGAAAAATGGGATACCGCGTCGTTGACCGCGGCCAGCCGGCGGGCGGGATTCATCAGCTCCTGGTGGATCGCCGGTGCCTTTCCCAACGTGAACAACCAGGCAGAAAAAACCGTCTATTTCCCGGAGCGACGAATCGATTTTTCCCAAATACAGCTTTTCGATTCGCTCAGCGCGAACTGGCAAAAAGTCAAACCAGCGGGTTTGTACCCGCTCATCCCTTTTGCCGACCTCTTTGGCAAAAAACAGGCGGCCGCTTACGCCTGGGCGGAGATTACGGTATCTCAGGATCAACCGGTGATCCTGAAAGCCGGCAGCAACGATGGCATTGCGCTCTGGCTCAACGGCGACCAGATATACGAGAATATGATTCCGCGCACGCTGACTATTGATGAGGATGTCGTGCGGGCCAAGCTAAAAAAAGGCAAGAACCAGATTCTGCTCAAAGTGCCCAACCAGGGCGGCAATTGGGAGGCTTGTCTCAGGGTGTGCGACGAATCCGGCAGGCCGCTGGATCTCAATCAAGTAATAATGAATCCTGAATAATCACCCCTGCGGCCGGATGGTGTCCGGCTCATCCGACAACCGACTGTTGCTTGACAGTAGGAGCAAAGCAAGAAACCATGTTCGGAAATTTAATCAACCGTCACGATTTTTTCGATCTGTTCAGCAAGGGCCGGCGGGTTGCCGCGAGAATAGCCTCGCGGCTGATGCAGAGCCGCAGGCGGAAAGTGATGACCGCCTGGTCGCATACCGACACTCCGCCGATCAACTGGTGGGACCTTCCGCAAGTTCAGGCCCGCTGGAACCGAATGATCGCCGGCGACAGCCGGATCACCAGCTATCGCTATATCGCGGACAAATATCTGGCCGGACGAACCGTAACCGCCCTGTCGCTGGGCTGTGGAACCGGAGCGGCGGAAATCCGCTGGGCAGAGACCGGCCGTTTTTCCCGCATTGATGCCTACGACCTCTCGGCGCCCAGAATCGCCCGGGCGACGCAAGTGGCCGAACAACAGGGATTGGATCACATCCTTCATTATGCGGTCGGCGACATCGATAGACTGCAGATCGCGGACAACACCTACGACGTGGCCCTGGTGGAACAATCCCTGCACCATTTCTCCCCGCTCGACAGGGTGCTGACCGCCATCAGCCGCTCTCTCAAGCCCGGCGGGCTTTTCATCCTGCACGAGTTCGTCGGCCCCAGCCGCTTTCAATGGACCGACCGGCAGCTGGCTGTGGTCAACAGCCTGCTGCGGATTCTGCCGGAAAAATTTAAAACCAAATGGGCCAGCGCTGAAATAAAAAAAGAGGTGTTCAGGCCAAGCCGGTGGAGAATGCATTACAACGATCCCTCCGAAGCCATGGAATCTTCACACATCCTATCCCAGCTGGCCATCCATTTCGACATCGTCGAGCTGAAGGAATACGGCGGCACGGTGCTGCATCTTCTGCTCTACGAGATCGCCCATCATTTCCTCCCCGGCGATCCTGAAGCGGAAAAGTGGTTGGCTCTTTTTTTCGAGGTGGAGGATATTCTACTGCAAACCGGCGAGCTGCCTTCCGACCACATCGTGGCGGTGTGCACTACAAAATAAATCCAACCTTGGCATCAATGCTTTAATTCGAGGATCGCTGCCGCATGGTCCAGCGAGCGGTTTGAACAGAGGAACCGGTTTGCCTTAAGGCCGATGATGCCAAAGGACATATCCATCTCATAGCGGTCTACCAGCTGCAAAAAGCCATTGGCCGCCATCCCAGCTTTGAGCACCACGCCTTCAGGATGCGCTTCCGACGCATAACAGCCGAAATACCAGAATCCGTTGAACCAAGCCGCGGTCTGAATGCCCAGCCAGGTAGGGCCGCTCGCCAGTTCGTGTATTTTTTGCAGATTAAAACGGCGATCGTATTGATAGACGAAATTTTTGTCATAGCCGGCAAGCCGGGGTAGACCGCCCACGACCATAAATTGGTCCTGATGAATGGCGATGCCGCCGGCGCCATGGACCACCTCGGGTATGGGATATTTCTCCACAAACCGCAGATCTCCCGCCTCATAGACATAGATCCAGGAGTCAGCCAGACCTGGTTTTTCGTTAAACTGTCCCAGATTCACGGCTACGTAGAGCCTGCCCTGATGATAGGCCAGATCTCCATGATGGTCCGGGACGATGATGGATTTTAACATAACGCCTTTAAGGTCTGTTTTCACCAGCACGGTGGTGTGCGACCAATAGAGATAACGCTGATAGTCCGTCGTCATGCCCTGAAGATGATTTTTATGCTCCGCCGAATAGGGGATCCTGACCGGTATGGTTCCAAGTACCTGGTCTGTGAAAGCGTCTTTATCCGACGTGCAGGCAAAAGTGAAAAGGCCGACGGTCAGGATCGAAAGCCGGCTGAAGCGACTTAGCACTCTCATGTATAGTTTCCTTTTTCTAAATATTCCAATCTATCTGTCCTCTCTTACCGCCTAGTCCGTCTGATGTTGAAACAGCTTGACCGGCGGAATAAGGGACTTGATCACACCCGGTCCCTCATACAACACCTGCAAAGCCCTGGCGCCGCCTGATTGAAAATAAACCGCGCGCAATGGATGCCGGCCTGCGCTCAGTAACAGCTTTCCACTTCGTTCCTGCACCAGATGCTCCAGATCGTTATCCACGACCATTTTTCCATCGACATACAGGCGGCTGCCGTCGTTGGATCTTGTATAAAAAGTATACCAGCCGGGCTGGTCGACGCTGAGAAAACCGTCAAAGACGAGGGCAAAGTCAAAACGGGGAACGGGCAGTTTGTCCGGATCAAAGCCAAAGGCGATTCCAGTAGTCTGCGGGCTCGATCCGGACAGGTCAGGCAGAGCGGTCCATTTGCCCTCGTACATTCGATAGCGCAAGCCGTTCGCTTTGGGGTCGACAAAGTGAATGTGGGATTCGCTGTAAAAGCTGGAATGGCTTCCTGGCTTGAAGGCTCTGGCCACGATCGCCGCGTTCTCCTCTATGACGATCGGCTGAGTATAACGGTTGCTGGTCTCTGTCGGCCGGCTGCCGTCCAGCGTGTAACGGATCTCAGCGCCTGGTGTTTCGCTTTCCATGCGCACAACGGCTTTATCCGGCCGCCGAATAAACGTATCGACCGGCGTGATGACCGGGTTGGCGACAAAGCCCGGATCCATCAGCCCGCTGATAGCCGTGGAGGTAAAGCGATACTCACCGGAACCCACCCGGAGGACCGCATAGCCGTTCTCCATGCGTTCAAATACGATCTCTGGACGATTTTGCACCGGTTTGCCGCTCTCCTGGATGGACTGAACGGATTTGCCGGGCACCTGAATGGTCGCGCTGGCATTGGCCGGAATCGTTACCACGAGGGTGAACCGGTCCCCTTCTACGCGCCATTGCGCGCTCACCGGTCCACGAATGCTCTCATACCGTGCTTGGACCCAGGAGAGGCCGGCCGGCACATAGGGCTTGATCAGGATTCGTTCGAATCCGGGCGCAGCAGGGTCGGGCCGAATTCCGGCCAGCACTTTGTAAAACCAGCCATCCACGCTGCCGAACATGACATGGTTATGGGAGCCGGTGCGGTTCCACTGCTCGGAAAGCGTGGTGTGCCCATCTTTAAGCAAATGCGCCCACCCCGGATAATCCGGTTGCATGACCATCAGATAGGCGATGTCCGATCGTCCGGCATCGGAGAGCGCTTCCAGCATATACTTGGTGCCTAGAATGCCGGTGCTCAGATGCCCCTTACGTCGAATGATATCGCCGACCAGGCTGTCCAGCACCGGCTTTTTTATCTCATCAGGCACGACATCTAAAAAGAGTGGAAAGGCGTTGGAAAATTGACTGCCGTTCTCATAGTGTCCCTTGTCGGGATTGTAAAAGCGTTCATGCCATGCCTTTTTGATGTTCTCCGCAAGCCTGCGATAGGTGAGCGCATCCTGTTGTTTCCCTAAAATCTCAGCCGCACGGGCAAGGATGTCCGCGGTGTAATAAAAATACCCGGTGGAAGTGGACAGGGGTTCGCCGCGCTGCCACCAGCCGTCGGCGTTTTCGCTCAGCCAGTCGCCGTACTCATCCTTGGGCAGAATATAATCCGTCGCAATAGACGACAGATGATCCACGTATCGGCGCATCGAGTCGTAATGCTCGGCGAGGAGATCGCGGTCGCCATAATACTGATAGGCATACCAGACGATCAAATGATAGCCGCTGCTCCACGCCGGCGTCCCTTTGCCGTCGGTAAAGGGACGCGGGGAGATGTAGGGGAGATCGCCGTTTTTCTCGCTTTGAGTGGATTGAATGTCATGCAACCATTTGCGATAAAACCGGGCCATGTCGAAATTAAACATCGCCTCCTCGGCGGTCACATGGGCGTCGCCGATCCATCCGAGACGTTCGTCCCGTTGAGGACAGTCGGTGGGCAAACCCATCAGGTTGGCGCGCTGCGACCACAGGATCGCACGGCGGATGGCATTAATCCGTTCACTGCTGCAGCTGAATGTGCCGGCCGGTTCGACGCTGGAATGGACCACCTGTCCTTCCACTTGCTCTTTGGTCAACTCGGCGGAATAACCGCTGATCTCTGCGTAGCGAAAGCCGTGATAGGTGAACCGCGGCTGATAAATCTCCTCCGCAGCGCCTTTCATGATGTAGACATCAGTGGCTGCAGCCAGGTTGTTGGACCGGGTATCGATCCTGCCGTTGGCCAACACTCGCTCGGCATAGCGGATGGTCACCTTTTCACCTTTGGTTCTCTTGAAACGGATCCGCAGCCACCCGGAAAAATTCTGCCCCATATCCACCACCTGAATGCCCGGCTGAGGTTGGGTGATGCGAAGCGGCTGCAGCTTTTCGGTGATCTTGATCGGCGGCAAAAGACTCGCGACCAACCGGCCGCCTGGAGGCGCCAGCACCGCTGCCGGCTTCCAGGAGCTGTCGTCAAAATCTGCCGTCGTCCAGCCGGGAATCTCTTGGTTGGCGTCATAGATCTCGCCGTCATAGATGCAGCTGCTCAGCACCGGGCCGTCCGCTGTTTTCCAGCTGGAATCGGAACACAGCACCTGTGTGCTGCCGTCCTGAAAAACGATGACAAGCTGCAGCAAAGCCCGTTTGTCGCCGTACCACTGCATGCGCCAGGACCACCATTTTGGCAACGGATTGAACCAGCCATTGCCCAGCATCAGCGCCAGAGCGTTTGCACCGGGCCGAATCTGTGCACTGATATCATAGGCATCGTACAGCACCACCCGTTTGTAGAACGTCTTGGCCGGCGCCAGCACCTGATCGCCGATCTTTGCTCCGTTGACATTCAGCTCATAGTAGCCGAGCCCTGAGACATAGAGCAGCGCCTGTTTGACCGGCCGCTGGAGGTGGAACAACTTGCGCAGCAGGAGCGACCGCGGATTATAACGGATGGAATCCCCCTCTTCATCCATGGCGAGCGGCTGGTCATAAAAACCTTGTTCATTGACAGGATCCTTGCCGCCGGGTTCGCCGATCCACTGAGCCTGCCATTGATCCGGCGCCAGAAACGCAGTCGTAAACGTCTGCACCTCACTGAACGCAGATGGGCGGGATTGTCCATCCCAGGTGCGCACTTGCCAATAATAGGTCTCATGGCTGCGCAGGGGTTTGCCGGCATAGCGAACATGAGTGGATTGGTCCGATTCGATGCGGCCGCTGTCCCATTGATCCGCCATGTTTTTACTCAACAGCGCCGGATCCCGCGCCACCAGCAGCTGATAGGCGGTCTGTACCTGCCCCCTGCCGGAGGCTGTAAACGTCCAGCTGAAGCGGGGCCGGCTGACGTCGATGCCGACCGGATTCTTGAAATACTCACAGGTCGCGGTTCGGATCTGCAGACCGGATTCGGCGCCGCATTGCCACCACAGCGCCGTGGCGCACAGGATGAGGATTAGACGATGTAGTTTCATTCAACAGGCTCCTGATTCAGGCGGAACAGTTCTCGGGCGTTCTCACGCAACAGACGCTCTGCCAGCCAATGCGCCTCTGCGCTGGAAAGATAATCACCGGCTACCTTGCGGCTGAGCACGTCGCTGACCACGCGCCGGGCGATGGTGCAGTGGCCAAAGGCGCCCTCGACATAGTTCGAATCGCCGCCCACTGCGAGGATCTTGTTAGCCGGAATGGTCTCTATCCATTCGTCAAGAACCCGGGCCATAAAGGCGGGGGAAACCGCCGGCATCCAGCACAGATCGGCATAGACATTGGGGAAATTTTTCGCCAAAGCGGCCACTTCACCGGGCCAGGGATAGCCGGCGTGAAAAAGATCAAAGCGGGCGTCGGGAAAATCGAAAAACAGGCTGGTCAATAGAGTCGGTTTGGAATTTTCGATAAAATTGCCGTTGCCCTCCTGCAAGCCGGTGTGGACCTGTATCGGCAGTCCACGCTCAGCCGCTAGACCGATCAACCGGCGGGTCATGAAATCCTGCAGCGGCTTCAAGTCCTGCAGGGTCAGGTCCAATTTTTGTGAAAGCCACAGACGGTCGAAAACGCGCGCGGCCTCGATCTTGGCATAGAGGTCCACTTGCAGGGTTCGCTGATAGGCTAGAAACAGTTTGACTGCGACGATGCCTTTGGCGGTGAACGCCTCGAGCCGTTTCTCTTGAGCGTTCATCAACTGATCGAGGGTTTGAATGGAACAGCCGGACTCTTTTTCCAATTCCGCCAGATCAGCCCGGGTGCCGGGCATGGCATAATGGTCCAGGATCGGCACCGCGCGGAACAGCTCCCGGTCCACCTCCACCGACTGGCCTGGCCAGCGGATGACCAGCGCCTTGTCGATGTTGGCCCGGTCCTTGAGCACGGTTCGGAACCAGCCCGGCTTGCGCACCTCGTTGATGCGGCGGCACAGCTCGAACACGGTGTCCGCGTTGACGTCCTCGACGCCGAACAGCTCACGCAGGTATTCGAGCATGGCCCTGCCATAGCCGGTGGTGCGGACGTACGGCCACCAGTCGGCCATCAGCGCCCATCGCTGCTGCGGCGTCAATCCGTTATCCGGATTGCGCAGCGCCTCGAGGTTTTCCCGGGGCATGCCGGCGGACAGCAGATCCGAAGAGACGTAATGTTCGAAAAGGCCGAAAAATCCCAAACGGTTGGCGCAGGCGACCGCTTCATCGGGAATGTGTTCATGGGTATCGATGATCGGGATGGAAAAAACATGTTCGCGAAGGGACTCTGCCGTTTTGTCCAATTTCATCCGCTTTTTCTCCATGGTCAAAATTTGCGTCATCCTTTTTTCACCCGCCAGTTTGCCACAGCTTGCGCAAACCGTTTTGGTTCATCGGTGGCGTACCAGCGAATGCCCAGATCGAGCAGTGTATGGAGATCTGCTTCGGTAAACTGCTTGACAAAGACCTCCAGATCGATCCCGGCGCCGCGGGTCTGTTCCAGCGCTTTTTTTACAAAGGAAGGCTCCACTTGCCAGCGCCAGATGCCGATGCTGTCACGATCGTTGAGATGCAGTTGGACCTGGTCCAATCCATCAAAGCCGGTCTCTGCCGCGGCGGCGAATTTATCCACGATCTCTTGCGCCGATCCGCCGATCCACAACATACTGCGCACTCCGGCGGCCAGGCTTCTGAGCGTCTTGCATTCCTCCTGTTTCGGGCTGGCCACCAGGATCTGTTTGGCCACTTGCAGGGAGTCGATCAGACGGCCGGTTTTCACCAGATCCACCTGTTTGATATCCATATACAGCTCCCGTTCCGGATGATCGCTCATGGCGGTGAGCACCTCCAGCAGCGTGGGCACCTTTTCTCCCTGATATTCCGGCGCGAACTTGGCGCCTGCATCCCATTTGCGAATCTCGGTCAAGTTAAGCAGATGGACTTGGATCGAGGCGATTCCCGCCGGTGCATCGGTGGTGCGCGCCAGGGTCTCATCATGCAGGCAGATGATCACGCCGTCGCGCGTAGAGCGGATATCGGCCTCCGGAATGCCGCCCAGTTGCCAGGTATAGTGAAAGGCCGCCATGGTGTTATCCGGCCGGTCGTGGGCGCCGCCGCCGCGGTGGGCCTGCCAATAAATTTTTTCATTTTTGCGATTCTGGCTGGTGGTCGAGTTGGTGCAGGCAACAGCATAAAAATTGAAAGCAGCCAAGCAGAGTAATAGCAGGCGAAGGCATGCCTTCGTCAAGCCGATTTTGTCAAGTCGCATGGGACCTCCAACCATACTTGTTCAAGATAGAATTTAGAAAATAGAAAAGGCTTGTCATTCCGAAATCCCATATCGTGAGTTTGAAGCAATATATTAAGAGGGCGAGGAATCTAACGACGAACTGATTGAGCGTCTTTCATTGCGCCTAAATGAACTCGTCCAAAAATGTTTTGCCTTTGATGTTTTAGACGTATGGCTTTAACCTCAAACAGAAAATCAAAGCCTGCTTGTAGTTTAGTGCGCCAGCACCATCTTGCGTGTTTGCACAAAGTCATTCGCCTGCAGACGGTAAAAGTAGACTCCGGAGGCCTGTTGCGCTGCATCCCAAACCACGCGGTAGGAACCCTGTCGCTGCAGACCGTTCACCAGGGTGGCGACACAGTGCCCGGCGATAGTGAACACCGCCAGCCGCACCCGGCTTGGCGCTGAAAGGTTGTACTCAAGGGTCGTGGGCCCATTGAACGGATTGGGATAATTTTGCGCGAGATGAAAGGCTTTTGGAGCCTGAGCGACGTTTATCCCAGTGGTCCAGTGTGTCGAGACCGCGCCTGTCCGCGCATTCATGGAGATATAAAAAGACCTTGCCGATTTGCTGGTAGAGCGATAGGTGATAAACCACTCGTTAAAAGGCACGACATCACGACCCAGCTCACAGGTGATGGAGTAATCGGGACAGGCTGAACGGAACGCCCTGCCGCCATACTTTTCTGCGATGGACATGGTGCTATCGCTGTCAAACCACACCGTCCGATCCGCAGGCTGAAGAGGCGCCGTTCCGGTTAATGAAAAGAGCGTCGAGTCCCATGCGACGCTGTCCGTTGCAAGATAAATCTTAGCTCGATGATAATCTCCCCAAAAATGATACTCCCAATAAGGAGCTTTGCCCAGTGTATCGGCACTATCACTTTCTATCATCACAAGTTTAGGATCAGCGAAAATCGTATGAGCTATGGAATCGGCCTTCTCATAATAGAATCCAGCCAAATGTTTTTTTGCTTCCGCTGCCTCGGGATACCGGTTGCCTTCCACCGTCGCCGAGACCAGTTGCATGTCATTTGAAAGAGCGGAGATCCATCTTACGATCCCGATGCCGCCGGCAAACCACAGATGCAGATCACTGTCAAGCATACCAGGAGAAAATAGAAACAGATGAATGCATTTGGTAAATGTTCCGGCCGGGGTATCAACCGTTTCGTTTTTTCCGAGCACCTGCACCAGGTAATGCCGATTTTCAACCGGGAGATCCATCTTGTAGCTGTCGCCCTCGGCTTTAGTAAAATCAAACCAGATGGTCTCGTAACCGTGTTTCCATTTGTAAACCTTTCCGGAAGAATCGGCACGATAGTACTCTGGATAGCGGTTATCCGATCCGAAGGCAAAATACTCGCGGCCATTGAATCGAACCGCTTCGAACACCGTCCAGGTCACGTCGGGGTAGGATTCATCGTCGTCGGCATTCGCCACCATATAGCGCCATTCATCTCCCTGATGCAGAGGGAAAAAATGGCCCAATTGAGAAGAATCCGGCACGGCCGTCGCTGGAATCGATGCGGTGGTGGGAAAGTTCTGGACCGGCTGCTCAGCCGAACAAGGCGTTACGAGAAAATACAACAGGGCAATCGAGCAAAAAGATAATAGAGAATTTTTCATCCATCCATCCTTTTGTCAGGGACCTGTGACGCTTTATGCCTGATATCCACCGCCCTCTTTTATTCTATCACGCGCCCTAAACCTTGTTCCATTCCACGCCGATCTTTCTCGCCGCGTAGGCCAACTCGCGGCGGTAATCTCCGCAGGCCATCATCCAATGAAAGCCGCGCATATCGGTCAACAGCTTTTCACAATCGCCCTCTATTTCAATGTCGTACTGCGAACGGCAGATATCGTAAAAGGGGCTGGCGATGATTCTGCCGCTAAAGCCGATCCACTCCTTTTGCGCCGCATCCGGGCAGATCATGGTGATCTCCATGCCGCTCGGCAGATCCACTTTGGGCGTCGCGCCGTAATCCGATTCAAAGTGGGTCATCACGCGGCTGTCGAAATAGGTTCGTGCATCCATGCGCCGGGGCGCCGTACAGTGGGCGCAGGTTACCACGCCGTGGTGGGGGTACGTCGGGTCATTCAAGAACACCGGTTTCCCGGCGATATGATACAGCAGCAATCCCGATGGGATGACGTTGAAATCCGATTCGCAAAAAGCCATATAGCCTTCATCGTTCAACAGGCTTAAACTCAGGCAGGCGGTGGTTTCAGCCAAGGGCATCACCGTGCCCATGCAGTCATTGATGGTAAAGGCGTCGGCGCCGTTCTCCTGCATCAACTGTTTGAAAAGAACATAAAGTAAAAAGCCATTGTGGACAAAGGGAAAGCCGGTCTCCAGAGTGGTATGGGGCAGCTGCAGATACTGTTTCGCCCATTTTTCCGTCAAACTCATGAGCCGGCGGTCGGTCCTGGCCGTTTTGATGCGCCGGCCGAGCTCTTCATAGCTCACATCGATCATCTGCAGCTTGAATTTTTCCTTCGCCACCTGCGGCGCCAGGCGGCAGCACCAGCCGGCGGCGCCGCCCAGGGTGACGATCTTTTTGCCGATAAAATTGTGCACGCCGTGCAGAGAGCGTAATTTCCACAGCAATTCGTCGTACTCATCGACGACCACGTCATGAACATTCATGCCGGCCGGATCACGATAGCGGTCCACTTCGAAATTTTCGCCGCCCTTGCGCAGAAACCGGCAGTGGACGGTTTCATACCAGAGATAAACCGGCCCGGAGCGATGCCGCACAAAAAGCAGATTGCTCCGATCCGCTGAAAAACAGGCCTCCAGCACTCCCCCGTCGCCGGAAGCGGCATAGACCAGCATGACGTCATACTCCTTGCTGTCCCGCGCCTGCATCGCCTGTTCCTTGCTGCGCACCCGGCGCAGCGGCAGAATAGAGATGGGAAAATCCGCCTTGGCTCTCAGGGCCTCCAGCTCACCGCTGATGCGGCCGGCCTCCTCGTCCACATCATTCTCAGTATGCAATCCGCCCCAGGGGCGCCAGGAAGTGGTGGGTCGCGGTTGGTAAAGGCTGTACAACAAAACCGGCTGCACACGCAGGGCGCGGCCATAACGGATGAACGGTTTGTCCGGCAGCCATTGGGGATTTTCACCCGCAAAAGCTGAATTTGCGGTTAGCAATCCAAGCCCGGCGGCGCTGGTTGCTAAAAACTCTCGTCGATTCATCGCATGGCAACACATGGTGACCTCCTGGTTAAGCCAAGTGCTTGCGTCATCATAAAGACACGATGACGTTAAAGTAGGTCTGCCTACAGCATTGATGTGTTCAGAAATCGATCCAACCTGTGCGAATTTTTAAACAACTATTTAATCCACCTGTTTCTCTTTGGTCCCATTTGATCGAACGGGATGGGCTTTAGGCCGAAGGGCTTTAGCCGCTGAGCGGAACAAAAAGCTTGTACCGATTCGCCGCCGGAGCGCAGCGAGGGGTTGTTTTCAGCGATCCCTTTTTTCGGATCACGAAGAAAAACGTTCTCGCAATCCACCAGCAGGTTGTTTTTAACCGTGTTCCGGTCCGGATCCTCGCGAATAGTTTTCAGCTCAGGATAGCGTTGCTGATACACGGCGGAGCGGATATCCACATCCTCAAATATTTTTTTCATAATGACCGGGGAATCTAGCTGTTTCAGCCAACGTTCCCTACCCCAGGAGGAAAAGCTGACCGCGGCCGAGCAATGGTAAAACAGATTGTTTTCAACCAGATTGTCCTTACCGCCATGAATCTGCACACCGCCGAAATCTCTGGCGCCGCAGTGCTCAAAGATATTTCCGTAAATGCTCACGCCGGAGATCATGTCGTCCAGACGGACGCCGGCAGCGCCATGATGGGTTCCGCCGGATATTTCAGACCAGTGATTGTAGCGGATGACGTTGCCGCGGTAAGAGGGATTATAAAAGATATCCAGACCTCCCTGGTCATCAGATTCGTCGACCACCCGGCTGATCTGATTGTATTCGATGATAAAGTCATTGCCTTCCAGCCGCATGGCCGATGAAGAGGAGAAGCGAAAGCGGTTATTGCTGAGGCGCATGCCGCAGCCGTCCATGTGCACCGCGGGCTCGTAGGTTCGTTTGAACAGCGAAAAATGTTCCACCACCGTGTGCTCCACAAAGTGGCCAGCCGGAGTCAGCGTCCGCCGGTCGCCGCCTTGAAGCTTGATGCCGCCGCAGCCGAACGTGGCCAGCAAACAGCCGGAAATGCCGTGGCCAACGCCAGCCTGAACATGAATGCCGTCCCGGCCGAACCGCTCGACCCGGCAGTCCGAGATCAGGTTCTTTTCACCACCGCGGACCAGAATCGCGCTGCCCCGGCCTTCCTGAAAGGTCAACCCCTGCAACGTCAAAAAAGAGCACTCCTGCAGCTCCACCATATATGGAGAAGAGAATACCGATAACGTCACTTTGGCCCCATTCGGATCCATGCCGTCGGGCGGATACCAATAGAGCTTGCCGTCGCTGCGGTCCAGATACCATTCTCCGGGCTGATCGATCTCGGAGAAAAGGTTAAAGCCGAAATAGCGCAGGCTGTCCCGATAGCCATATTCATGATAGGGCGGGCACATATCAATCAGCTTCTTGAACGGGTCGATGGCCTTGACCTGTTGCGTGGCATCACACCAGTCCCAATACCAATAGCCGCACAGCCGCACGTCGTTCTCTTTAACCCAGCGATCCTGATGGGAATCCGTATATTCAAACAACCCTTCCACAGTGCCGTGCTTGTTGATATAAGTCGGCGGAAGTGCCGTTTTGCCCTTGGCCAATCCGGCCTGGACGAAACCGTTGTTGGGCCAGCGGGCCAGAGTCTGCAGCTCAGTGTTGCAGAACAGCTCCGGACGTTTGCCGGCCTCGGTTGGGTCGCCCAGATCCGAGATTCCGGCGGATTTCACATCCGTCACATAAACTTTTTCTCTGACCTCTGCAGTCAACAGTTCCAGCTTTTGCGCATCGCTCAGCCGTCGCCAGCGCGCCAAGGGACGGCTGCCGGTGAAAACCGGTTCGTCGCCCTGAGCAGGGCGATAGACCACCGGCGCGTCCTCTGTTCCCGCATCCTCGGCGGTGAGGATCCAAGGAGCTTGCAATTCATAGACGCCGCCTTTTATCTCCACCACTACCGGGGCCTTGGGCTTTTCTTTTCTCAAGGAGCGGACCGCCTTCTGTGCTAGCGACAAACTATTGAACGGCGCCTCCTTGGTCCCATTGCCGCTCGTGCCGCTGCCGGGGGCCACAGTCAGGGTGACCGTTTGCTCGCTGCAGGAGCTAAAAAGCAGCCCGGCGAAAAGCAATACAACAAAGGAAATTTTTATACGCTTCATAATCATCCTTAAATTAATCGTAAAATTTTGCCGCAGTTTCAATGTTGCAAAATTACCCAATCATCCCTGTAAAATCAAGTGAAAATAACGTGACGAAACATTGGAAACATTAAATTTATCACCTCACACCCCTCACTCTGAGAGGAAATCGTCAAGGATGATAGAAAACCCTGCTGTTGTGAACAAGCCGCCTTTCTCCGCCCGCAGGCGATGAAAGACCCATAAAATCATTCCGATCTGATTCGCAGGGTTTCATCCGGCAATCCTTGTGATGACACAGTGAGTACGATCTCGCCCGCTCGACCGGTGCTCTGCAGCACCACCTGGCACAGGCCGTTGAACGCACGACGCTGCCTGCCTTGAGCCGGTTCAAGGCTGATCGGATTGCCGTTAGCCACGCCGGCGATCCGCCCCTCTCCGCTCAAACTGAAAAACAGCAACGGATCAGCCGTAGGGACCCGAGTGCCTTGTGCGTCCTCGATCTCTATGGTGATAAACGAAAGATCTTTTCCATCGGCCTGAATAACCGGGCGATCGGCCGACAGGGTGATCTGACGTGCGGCGCCTGCTGTTCGCACCACATCAGTGGCGATCCGTCTTCCTTCCTTCCAGCCCTCGGCGACCAGGACACCGGGTTCATAGAGAACCTTCCAGTTCAGTGAAAGCTTGGGCCCCTGTCCCAGGCTGACCACGCTGTCCCATTGCAGAGTATGGTAGTTCATGGCCGTATTGGCAAAGGCCTGGGCTCCGAGGAACCGGTCGTTGAGGAACAGCTTGACCTCGTCGCAATTGGTGTAAGCCACCACGTCGATCGAATCGCCCTGTTGCCAATTCCAATGTGGAAGAAGGTGTAACACCGGTTCGTCGGTCCATTGGCTTTTATAAAAATAATAGACATCCTTGGGGAATCCGCACAAATCGACCATGCCGAAAGCTGAGCTGTTGCAGGGAAAAACGGGATAGGCTGGTTCTCCCAGATAATCAAAGCCGGTCCAGACGAACAGGCCGGCCACATAGGGGGTCTCCTTGACCGCGCGCCAGGTGGTCTGAGTGGCATAGGCCCACGGCCGGTCGTAGCAAGTCGCACAGTGATCAAAGGAGGAGCATTGCAGATCAGGAGTTCTGAGAATCGCAGAGTCTGCGGGGAAATGATAAACCCCGCGGCTGCTCAACGACGAAGTGGTTTCGCTGGCGATGAACAGGCCCTTCGGATGTTTCGCTTTTTCCTCCGGATATCTTTCTATGGTATAGTTGATGCCGATGACATCCACCTTGTCGGTCATCAGGGTGCTATCGGCGCGCCAAACGCCGGCAAAGGCTGAGGTGGTATATCGGGTCGTATCGTATCGCTTAACGATCGCGTTGAGCTCAGCGGCGATGGCCGCGCCGCCATAGCGGAGGTGATTCTTCTCCGGTATCTCGTTGCCGATGCTCCAGAGAATGACCGAAGGATGATTGCGGTCACGCAGAACCATGTCCGCCAGATCCCGTTCATGCCACTCGTCGAAATAGAGGTGATAATCGTATTTCATCTTGGCCAGGCGCCAGACGTCAAAGGCCTCCACCATGACCAGAAAGCCCATACGATCGCACAGATCGAGCAGCTCCGGCGCCGGCGGATTGTGGCTGGTGCGCAGCGCATTGCAGCCTACGCCTTTAAGTATCTCCAGTTGACGCGCCAACGCCCGTTGATGGACCGCTGCGCCCAGACACCCCAGATCGTGGTGCTGACAGACTCCTTTTATTTTTACCCAACGGTTGTTGAGAAAAAAACCGCTATCCGGTCTGAAGGAGATGGTGCGAATGCCAAAAGACGTGGTGTGGCTATCCATCAGCTCATTGCCATGGTAGACCCGGCTCACCAGCCGGTAGAGGTTGGGTTGATCCAAGTCCCAAAGCTTCGGCCTTGCGACCGGCAACTGCAGGGTGACCGTAACCTGGCCATTGGCAGCCGCTTGTGCGGATCGCTTTCCGGCAGCGACCTCGTTTCCCGAAGGATCAAGAATGGCCGCCTCCAGGCGCAGATTCGCATTTTTGCTGCTCTGGTTGACTAAGGCAGTCTCGATCCGCACCAAAGCCGATACAGCGGAAACCCGCGGCGTGGTCACATACGGGCCCCATGGATCGATGTGGACCGCCGAAGTGGTCGTGAGCCAGACGTGACGGTAGATGCCGGATCCCGAGTACCATCGGGAGTTGGGTTGCAGCGAGTTGTCGACCCGCACGGCGATGACATTCCAGCCATCTTTCAGAAAGGGCGTCAGGTCATAATGAAAAGTGGTATAGCCGGAAGGGCGGTGCCCCAGCTGATGGCCGTTGAGGTAGACCGTGCTGTTCATGTAAACGCCGTCAAAGGTGATATGCCGGTGTTTGCTGGTACAGCGATCGGCCGTAAAGCTCTTGCGATACCAGCCGATGCCGCCGGGCAGAGAAGCGCCCAAAACGCCGGCGGGATGGTCCGGTTTCATATCTCCTTCAATGCTCCAGTCATGGGGCAGATCCAGACTGCACCACTCCTGATCGGGAAAACCAGGTTGTTCAGCGTGTGGCAGGTCGCCCAAATGGAATTTCCAATGGTCATCAAAACACTCCCGGCCTGCGGACTGGGCACAGAGCCGGCCACCGGCCACGCTGACGAGCAGAATAAAAAAAAACAATTTCGTCTTCATGATTCATCCGTTTAGTGATCATTCCAATTGATAACCGTATATTGCTTCGGCAAAATATAGCGCTCGCGGCCATGGGAATCAAGCGAAACCTCCTGGTCCAGCGCTGCGCAGGCGCGGGTGTTACAGCAGCCCACAACCTAGCGCGCCACAGAGATTGTCTGCCAGGCCACAGCGCTTCTTCCCGCCAGATCAGCTGTGGCTGCGCGCAGGCGATAGGTTCCGGGGCGACTGATGGTGAATTTTAATTCAACCTCCACAGCGCCGTTTTTTTTCAGGACCGCTGTTTTCCAGGACTCTTGCCACAGGTTGGAATAATCCTCCTCCTCCGGACCATACAGCTCCCAGAGCACATAGTTGTTGTGATACACCCCTTGCGTGTCGGCGCCGGGAGTGTAAAAAATCGGCGCCGATCCTTCGATCACTTTCGCCCGCGCGGTTACGAGGGCTGGCGTTGCCGCGGCATCAACGAGTACGCCAGTCGACAATTGCGGTGCAAGGCCCGCCGGCCGCTCCGGCCTACGGGCGGAATCGAAAACTTGCTCCCGGCCGTCGGACTTGACGCGCACTCGGCCCGTTTCCTCAATAACAATGACCTCGCTGTAATCCGACAGAGAAAGACTATCCAGATTCCAGAACAAATCGGCCTCCACACCGAGACGCAGGCAGCGCTCCACCTCCTGCAGAAAATTGCTCATGACTTGTCGATAGGTGATGCCATAGGCGTTGGTCCGTTCCATGTTCAGCTCCGGCAAACCGCTGAACGATCCGCGCCCCATATGGACATGGCCGAGATTGTAGCCGGCCGGCAATAGGATGGCGACCTCTGCCGCCCGTTGCAACCGCGATAGATCGCGGTTGGGAAAATTTTTGGCATGCATACTCAGATGCCGGGTCAACGCCAGGGCCTCGGGATAGGGGACGCAGGCCAGCTGATAGTTGTCCCAGTAGAAAAACAGCGTGGCGCCGAGGTCATAGGCGTGAGTGAGAAACCAAAAAGAATCCGCGCGATCGACCGCACCATAGATGCTGACGCCCCACTGTCTATCGGTGACGCGGGCCGCTCCGCGTAGAAATCCATAGATCAGAGCGGTCAGGTTGCCGGGGCGGTTCACCGGGAATTGGCAGTCAAAGCACATGTTCAGTTCCGGCAGAATGCGCCTGCTGCCGAATCGGCCCGGGGGCTCGAACACCATGGCATAGGGCGGCGCAGTCCTGCCTTCCGCGAGCTGGTACAGGGCCGAACTGACCATGGTCTCCCAGGAATAGAGGTTCTGCTGCAAAAAATCCATCGTCCCGAGATCGACATCCGCACGCGCCGCCAGTCCTTTCACCAGCAGGGCTGGCGCCTCTTCATATTTGGTTTTGTGAAACCATTTTTTAAATTCATCGAAAAACAACGCCGGAGTAAACGCTTTGCGCAGTGCGGGATTTTTAGTCAATTTCGGCCGCACGATACGATCGCGCGTAGCCACCATGGGCTCATCAAAAAAAATGGCCGGCCCGATGTAATTGCTGCGATAAAGATCCTCGGGGAATGTCAGGTCCGCGCCGCCCACACCCCAGTAGTAGACGTCAGCCTGCTGTATCCAGGGGACCTGATCAACATCCACGCGAAAACAATTGAATCCCGCTGATATCATCTCGTTGTAATCCGCCTGCGTCAAGCGCACATAGTCATAATCCGATTCATCGTATCGCCGGGTGGGATCCTTCTGCCGTGTGTTGCTCGGCACGCCGATGAGCAGTTCCGGATTCAATTGAATCACCTGCGGCGATCCAGGCAGCACAAACTCGGCTCCGGACCGGCTGCTCTTTAACCTATAGGCGTGTCCCAAAGCAAATAATTTTATCTCCGCTTGGGCAAATGGGTTGTTATATTTTTCTGGTCGGGGCAACAAAAACCTCCAGGCGCCGGTGGCGGGCAGAATGGCGGTCGCGCTCCTCAGGTACTGATATTCCACCGCCGGCTGACGGCCGAGTTGGACGATATAGCGGAGGATCTCCGTCTCTGCAGTTTTGCGCTCCAGGGAAGGATAATCAGCGCACAGCAGCCAAAGCTGAAAGGTTTCGCCGTTTTCTTTAACCGCCTGTAGGTGCAGCCATTGTCGCTGACCTTCGCAAGGTCCCAGGGTGAGCGTCCATTTGCGCACCGTGGTGGCGGCGAGATCATTTTGCCTGTTGAGATAGGTTAAACACGCGCCTGGATCGCCAAGAGGGTAGCGTGCGGGAAAACCATCCGACCCCGAATGCTGCCGCGGTTTTTGCGGCAACTCCGGGTGTCGATTTTCGGAACGGCGGTCGGTCGGCACGGATTCTACAGCGCCTGCCGGAATCGATGCGATTAAAAACAACCCAATGAACAGCCTGCTGAAAAACAAACCATGGATCTTCATACCGCGCTCCTTCCTGCCATAAAACGAACCTTGCTGTAAACGAACCGCTTCCGTTCGGCCGATTCCTCCAGGCTGCGACGCATAGCTATTGCTATTGACCAGCGGGAAAGTTATATTGTCTAACAGCACCCTCAACTCTCATTGGAATCGACTTTTCTATATCACCGGTTCAATTGCTTACGGACCGGCCTCAACCATACCACTTGACCGACAGGACAGCCTATGCATTTGAACAAAAGATGGTCCCCGACTTGTACTCAACGAACCAGGCGTCGACCTGCAGGCCGGGCGACGGCCTTCTTGGCGCTGTTTTTTCTTTCAACCTCTCTATTACTGATCAACGCGGGCGGCACAGGCTGCGCCAACCGCTCCGAGACGGCCCACGATCCAGCCGGCGGCTCAGCGACAGCCCGGCCGACCGGGAACGCAGCATCCAATGATCAGGGCTCTTTGATGAAATTGCATTCGATACCCTGGCTCATCGACGGCAAGCCCATTCTCGGTACTTACCTGGCGGGCACGGACAGAATGGCGGACCTGAAAAAAATCCAGGCCGCCGGCATGAACCTCATCCTCGGCGATGAAAACGAGCTGAATCCCAACACGACCGAAGGCGCTTATTGTCGGCAACACGGCATCAAAGTGCTGTATCATCTGACCAATACCGTGTACCACGGCGTCAAACTGGCGGAACCGGTTACCGCCCGGCAGACAACCATTCCACTGTTTTGCGAGCGTCAGCCGGGGGCACAGGATGCGCACATCGTGCAGATTGACGATGAGCTGATTTACTATGAAAGCCTGACTTCTTCGTCTCTGCTCAACTGCCAACGGGGGTACGGCGGCACAAAGCCGGCTGCGCATCTAGAAGGGACCATTCTGTTCTGGCCGCAGACGTGCGCAGACCAAGTGAAGCGCGTCAAGGATTCGCCGAATCTCTTTGGCTATTATGTGCTCGATGACAGCCCCGGCGATGCGGTCTCCGCCCTGCGGGCATTGTATCAGACCGTACAAAAAGCCGATCCCGGCGGCCGGCATCCGGTTTGCGCCGGATTCGGCGATGCCGGTTCCATCGTCAACCTGGCGCCCGGCGTCTGCGACCTCATGTTCATCTACTGGTATCCGGTGAGCACCAGACGATACGAGCGCGAACGGACCAGCCAGGAAGTTCAACGCATGTTGACCACCGCACGCGCCCGCGTCCCGGGCATTCCCTTTGTGGGCATCTATCAGGCTTTTGATGGCTCCATCGCCCAGACCGGCCAGGGAGTGCCCACTGCGGAACAGCTTCGCGAACAGCTCGAGGATTTTGTCCGCGAAGGCGCCAGTGGCATCGTCGCCTTTATCACTCGCGCCAAGGAGCTGCCGGGGTGGGCTGATCTGCCGGACCTGGAACAGGTCATCACCAAGGCCCATCAGG
>DAIQOA010000063.1:0-22342 GCA_036788095.1 bacterium
GGCCGAACGCCGTTCTGATTTTACCAACGAGGGAGGGTATGGAACCCAAACGCGTCGTGGTGACAGGCATGGGGGTCGTCACTTCACTGGGATTGACCGTGGAGGACTTTTGGACCAATCTGAGGGCTGGAAAAAACGGCATCTCAACGATCACCCGGTTCGATGCCTCCGGTTTTGCCACCCGGTTTGCCGGTGAGATTCGCGATCTGGAGGTCGAGCAATTTCTCGATCGCAAGGAAGCCCGGCGTATGGATCGCTTTACTCAGCTGGCCATGATCGCTGCGCAGGGCGCGGTGAACGATTCGGGCATCCGCTGGGACCAGGTGGATCGGGAGCAATACGGCGTGGTGGTCGGCTCCGGCATCGGCGGCATGCAGGTGTTTGAAAAAGAGTGCCGGGTTCTGTTCGAAAAAGGACCGGATCGCATCAGCCCTTTTTTCATCCCCATGTTGATTCCGGATATTGCCGCCGGCCGCATCTCCATCGAGTACGGGCTCAAAGGCCTCAACTATGCAACGGTTTCCGCCTGCGCCACCTCCGCCCATGCGTTGGCCGCTGCCTGGAACCACATTCGCTTCGGCGACGCGTTGGGCATTCTCGCCGGCGGCGGTGAAGCGCCGATCACGCCCATCGGCGTGGCGGCCTTTAACGCCCTGCGCGCTCTGTCCACGCGCAACGACGATCCGGAGCATGCCAGCCGGCCCTTTGATCTGCACCGCGACGGTTTCGTGATGGCGGAAGGGAGCGGTATGCTGCTCCTGGAAGAGCTGGAACATGCGCGCCGGCGCGGGGCTAAAATCCACGCAGAGATCGTCGGCGCCGGCATGACCGCAGACGCCTTTCACATCACCGCGCCGGACAGCGACGGCGACGGCGCCAGCCGTTCCATGCGGATCGCTCTACGCCATGCTGGCATTCAGCCGGAACAGGTCGCGTACATCAACGCCCACGGCACATCCACGCCGCTGAACGACAAGACCGAAACCCTGGCTATTAAAAACGTTTTCGGCCGCCACGCCCAGCAACTGGCGGTCAGTTCCACCAAGTCCATGGTAGGCCACCTGCTCGGCGCCTCCGGCGCCGTGGAGGCTATTGCCACCGTGCTGTGCATTCAACAGGCCACGGCGCATCCCACCATCAATTATCAAACCCCGGACCCCGACTGCGATCTCAATTATGTGGTGCATGGCGCTCAACCATTGGACATCACCTACGCGCTGTCCAATTCCTTCGGTTTCGGCGGCCATAACGTCAGTCTGATCTTGAAAAAATTCAGCGAATAGGTGTGCGGCATCATGGCGGTACTTTTTAAAGAGCTGTTCAATAAATTTTTCGGCAGGATCGGCAAGACCTATCCACCGGATACAGAAGAGCTGTGCCGGCGTTTGGATTATCATTTCGCCGATTCTTCGTTGCTGGTTCACGCGCTCAAACATCGTTCCTATCTGGTGGTTACCGGTGAGGACCGGTTGCACTCCAACGAGCGTCTCGAATTGCTGGGCGATTCGGTGCTCGGGCTGCTGGTGACCGAATATCTGTACAAAAAATTTCCTGATGAAGAAGAGGGGGTGCTCACCAACTACAAATCGCTGTTGGTGAACCGCTCCAGCCTGGCGCGCGTGGCCAGCAAATTCAGTCTGGGGGATTACCTGTTGATGAATGAGGCGGAGGAAAAATCCGGCGGCCGCACACGGGTCTCCATTCTCTCCGACGCGCTCGAAGCGTTGCTCGGTGCCATTTATCTGGACGGCGGCCTGGAGGTCGCCCGTCGCATCATCAACGAGCATATCGGCCGGGGATTGGAGGAACTGCTCGCTGAAGGCGCCATGCAGAATTTTAAGAGCGAATTGCTCGAGTATTGTCAACGGGAGAACCTGCACGGCCCTCATTATGTGGTGGAAGCGGAGCAGGGGCCGGATCATAACAAAACCTTTACCGTCGCTGTGACCATCAACCATGAAAAACGGGGCATGGGCATCGGCCGTTCAAAAAAGATCGCCGAACAGATGGCGGCCAAGGAAGCGCTGCTGCGCATGAAAGCCGATTGAGGCGAAAGAGGAGCTATGAACTATTATTTGAGCGAAGAGCAGATCGCTTTGCGCGACCTGGCGCGAGAATTCAGTCAGGGGAAAATCGCCCCCGCGGCCGCAGAGTACGATCAGAAAGCCGAGTTTCCCTGGCCCATCGTCAAGGACATGGCTCGGATGGACTTTTTTCGACTGTGGATTCCCGCGGACTATGAGGGCATGGACGCCGGTGTCATGAGCCTGGTGCTGGTGACCGAAGAGTTCAGCAAAGCGTGCGGCGGCATCGCTCTGGCCCTGGCCGGCACGGCGCTGGGCACTTTTCCCATCATGATCGCCGGCACCGAGGAACAGAAGAAAAGAACGCTTCCCCTTCTGGCAAGTGGTGAAGCGCTCGCCGCCTTTTGTCTCACCGAGCCGGAGGCCGGTTCCGATGCCGGCGCTATTCAGACCACGGCCCGGCGCGACGGCGATGATTATGTTCTTAACGGCACCAAGCATTTCATCACTAACGGCGGCGTCGCCCGCTATTACACGGTCATCGCTTCCACCGATCCTTCTCGCGGCAGCCGCGGCGCCTCCGCTTTCCTGGTGGAGGAGGGAACCCCGGGGCTGATCTTTGGTAAAAAAGAGGACAAGATGGGCATTCGCGCCTCTGCCACATGCGAGGTGGTGTTCCAGGATTGCCGAATACCCAAAACCAATCTGCTGGGCAAGGAGGGCCAGGGGTTCATGATCGCGATGAAGACTCTGGACCGATCGCGGCCGGGCGTGGCGGCACAGGCTCTTGGCATCGCCACCGGCGCCTTTGACCATGCGGTGCGCTACGCGCGCACCCGCCGGCAATTCGGCGTCAGCATCGCCTCCTTTCAGGCCATTCAGTTCATGCTGGCGGATATGGCCACAGAGATCGAAGCTGTGCGCAGCCTGGTCTATGCCACGGCACGCATGATCGATGCCGGGGAAAAGGACTATGCCCGCGAATCCGCCATGTGCAAAGTCAAGGCCGGCGATGTGGCCATGAAGGTAACCACCGACGCGGTACAGATCTTTGGCGGCTATGGGTATATGAAGGATTATCCCATCGAAAAATATATGCGCGATGCCAAGATCACCCAGATCTACGAAGGCACCAACCAGATTCAACGCAACGTCATCGCGCGCCACGTCATCAAAGAGAGCGCCAGCCTCTGAGCCGTTCAGCCCGACTTGTTCGGGCTTTTTTTTCGTACAGTGGGTTTGCCGGCGCCGCCGGCAATCGTGTACTCATGTTACTAGCTGATGATGCCTGCATGGAAGAGGATCTCTATTTCACCGTCAACCTGGCGGCGGAAGCGGAACTGAAAATCAAAGGCTCTCGTTTTATCGGCCGGGTCTGTTCGCTCTCTGATCGAGAAGCGGCGGAATCCGAGTTGGCGCGCCTGCGCAAGCGAGAATACGATGCCACCCATCACTGCTATGCCTGGCGGTTGGGCATTGGCAGCCGGGAGCACAGCCGCTTCTCCGACGACGGCGAGCCCGCCGGCACAGCGGGCCGGCCGATTTTGCAGGCGCTTTTAGCCGCGGAGGTGACCGATGCCCTGTTGGTGGTGACCCGTTATTTCGGCGGCATTAAATTGGGGACCGGCGGGCTGGCCAGAGCGTACGGCCGGATGGCCGCCGAGGTAGTGGCCCGCGCCGGCCGGCGTGAAGTGCAGCTGCTGGATTCACTGCTCCTGGCGGCGCCCTATGAGCTCTACGGCCTGGTGCAACATCAGGTGGAAAAAGTCGGCGGCCGGATCAGCGAGACCGATTATGATCAACAGGTATCGATGCGGATTCTGGTCCGCAAAAGCCTTGTTGAATCCTTCAAAAGGCAGGTCGTCGATGCATCAGACGGCAGAATCAAAGTGGAGGACAAGAGATGAAATGCTTCAAATGCCAATTTGAGATTGTTATGGATCGCAAGGTGTTCCGTCAGGACACCTGCCCTCGCTGCGATAGCTATCTGCGCTGCTGTCTGAATTGCCGTTTTTATGATAAAGTGGCGTATCATGAATGCCGGGAATCGCAAGCCGATCTGGTTCGCGACAAAGAGATCGCCAATTTCTGCGACTATTTTGATCCGCTGGTGGAGAAAAAGGAGATAAACGCTGCGGACATGGCGCGGAAAAAGCTGGAGGCGTTGTTCAAGAAACCGGAATAGCACGCAAAAGGCAACCCGCGCAGAGACGGAGACGCCGCTGCCGGCAACCGCATGAAACGGTTGCGGGATCGAGCGATCCATTCTCTGTTGGGCGGCACCGGGGAATGGGATCAGAACAGACTGTGCAATGAGACCGGAGCTTCGCTGAGCCGTTTACCGAGGGTCAGACGGATGTCGTAATGCGTGCGCAGAGCCAGATGCTCGGCCTGTTCCAACAGGGCTTGACATTTTATAAAATCTTCATAGTCGGCGACGTCGTAAAAACCGATGAACGACCAATCCTCATCAGCCTGATGGGACAGCCCTTTATCTGTAGTGGAAAATCCGCCGCTGAACAAAGCGATTCGTCCCCATGCCTCGTTCACCGCATGCCAGGACTTTTCCAGCCGCTGCAGAGCAGCCGACTGTTTATCCGGCGCCAGTTCCAGCAGGCGGGTATAACCAGTTTGACGGCGGCGAACCGCCACCAGCATGCGGTGGTGCACCTCTTTCTGTGGATGGAGATTTTGCCACGCTTTGCGTATGGCCGGGTGAACTTTGTACAGCAACAACGCGATAAATCCGGCCAGCAGCAGCCACTGAATAAATGACATAGAATTCCCTCCAAGCTGGTAAAAGATATTTCTTTTAGCGGCAACCTGCAAGTATTTTTTATTTTCCGCCTTGCTTTCCATTGATTTTCTCGGTAAATTAACAAAAAATAGGTTCAACCTGTTCTCCAGACAGCTTTTTTCCATAGCACCAGGACGGGGCGGATTTTTGACCATCCTGCTGCTGGCATGGTTATTGAACGCCATGAAACGCATGCTAGACCCTGACTTCCGTTAGCGGTAACTCTTGCATTATTAAGGGTGGCGTGTTTCGTACCCATCAGCCGGCAGCACTTTTATGTGACAGGTGTACGTATCTGGTACACCTGTCGGGCAGTTGTTGATAAACGCAATTTGCAGCCGGTTGGGTTTTGGTCAATGTGGTGAAGGGCAAATCGTTGCAAAAAGCGCTGGAAATAAGCAAAAAAATCTGCATGCTGGGCTCCTTCGGCGTCGGTAAATCGAGTCTGGTCCGCCGGTTTGTCTATGATCTTTTTGACGAAAGATATCTGACTACCATCGGCGTGCAAATCAGCCATCGGTCTTTACCCAGGGGACTGTCGGCATCCAGCAGGAGTCCGGTGAACCTCAAGTTAATCTTGTGGGATCTGGCGCACATCGATACTATGAATGATGTCATCAAAACATATTTTCGCGGAAGTCACGGCGCCGTCGTGGTATACGACATCACCCGGCCGGAGAGCTTTGATCGCACCGCCGAGTTTTTGCTGCCTTTCCGCGAGATCAATCCGGACAGCCCGGTGATCTTTGCGGTCAACAAATGCGATCTTTTGTCGCCGCACCATGCCAACTATGGGCTTTTTTTGGAAAAAACCAAACCCTTCAACGGCGGCTCCTGTCTGTTCACCAGCGCGCGGACCGGTGAACGGGTGAACGATGCTTTTCACCAGCTCGGGACCCTTTTACTGGAGGCGGATGGCAGGTGACCGAGTTGTATGAGAAAATTCTTTCCGAGAAAAAGATCGCTTACGCCGTTTTCTCCTCCCAGTATTTTGTGGAAGAGCACAGCCGTTATTTCGTCAAGCTGATGGAGCGCCCCGTGACTCGGGGCGTTACCGTTTTGTGGGATCTTTTTCCTGAACTGGTCGGCAGCGAAGATCAGGTGGAGGGCGTGCTGCAGGGCAAACAGCGGCGCTTCACGCTGGAAAAGATCAGCAAGTTCACCGAACAGGTCAAGCTGCGCTATTACAATCTGATCCTGCTGCCGTTTAAAAAGTCCGGCGTCAATCAGATCCTGTGCATCATGAACGACACCACGTTTGAGACGTCGTTGGAGCAGCGCATCCAGCAACAGCAGCATGAGATCAAGTTGCTGGAATCCACCTTGACCAGCGCCATCCCGCCGCTCAGCAGCGGTCTGATCGGCGATTCGCCCAAGATCGACATCGTGCGCAAATTCATCACCAAGATCGCGGATGTCAAGAGCACAATGATTCTTCTCGAGGGCGAGACCGGAACCGGGAAAAATCTGGTGGCGCGCATGATCCATAACCAGTCGGCCCTGGCCAAATCACCGTTTGTCGAGGTCAATTGCGCCTCCATCCCCGCCACCCTGATCGAGTCCGAAATTTTTGGCTATGAGCGGGGCGCCTTCACCAACGCCACCAGTTCCAAACACGGCCTGCTTGAAGAGGCGGACGGCGGCACCTTTTTTCTCGACGAGATATCGGAACTGCCGGTGGCGTTGCAGAGCAAATTTCTTTCCTTTCTGGAGAACAAGACCTTTCGCCGTTTGGGCAGCACCCAGGAGCGGACCGTCAGCGTGCGCATCATCGCCGCCACCAATCACAACCTGCTGCAGGCGGTGGAGCGGGGCGAATTCCGTCAGGATCTGTTCTTTCGCCTGAACGTCGTCAGCCTCCGGCTGCCGTCGCTGCGAGAGTTGGGAACCGACATTATCTCCATCGCGGACCATTTTATCCACATCTATGCCTTTGATTTCAAGAAAAAGGCTCTGCGCCTCAGCGAGGCCGCCCAGCAAAAGCTGCTCAGCTATCACTGGCCGGGCAATGTCCGCGAGCTGCGCAACGTTATTGAACGCGCCGTCATTTTTGCCGACGGCGAAGAGATCGAACCGGATCATATCGTGCTGGTGGAAGAACCGAAAATGGAGGCGCCGTCCGCCGAACGCCCGCTGTTGCCGGATGCCGCCGCCAGCTTGTACGAAATGGAAAAGGAGATCATCCTGCGCGCCCTGCAGCAGGCCAAGGGCAATCAGACCCGGGCCGCCCGTGCTCTGGGTCTGACCCTGGATACCTTACGGTATCGCATAAAAAAGTATCGCATTCATCTCTAACCGATGGCGCGAGGCGGCCGGGAGCCGGCGCCCGCTTTAGCGCTGTTCCTGATCGTGGCGTCCTAGCGTGGCGGGGTTCTAACAAGCCCTGCGCGCTTTTTTTTTATTCACCATTTTGACTGCCGGATTCATCCATCAGAGGAGTGGCTGTGACGGAACCATCATCCCGACCCTTTCGCATGATCGGGCATGCGCATATCGACCCGGTATGGCGCTGGAACAAAACCGAGGGCATCGCCGAAGTGCTGGCAACCTTTCAATCCGCGATCGATCGTTTACATGAATTTCCTGAAACGGCGTTCATCGCCAGCTCCGCCCAGTTCTATGAATGGGTGCGGCAGACGGATCCCGCTCTCTTCGCGGACATTCAACGCATGGTTCAAGCGGGCCGGTGGAATCTGGTCGGCGGCTGGTGGGTGGAGGCGGACGTCAACATCCCCGACGGCGAATCCCTGGTCCGCCAGGGACTGTACGGCCAGCGGTTTTTTCAGCGCCATTTCGGCCGCAAGGCCCGTTGCGGTTTTTCTCCCGATACCTTTGGTCACCCGCACACGTTGCCGCAGATTCTGGCCGGCCAGGATCTGCCGGTCTATTTTTTTATGCGACCGGATCCCGTGGAAAAGCCCGGCCTACCGGGCCTGATCTTTCGCTGGCAAAGTCCAGACGGCGCAGAGGTCCTCGCCTTTCGCATTCTGCAATCGTACAACGCGGACGAGAGCGAACTGGAACCCCGCCTGGCCGCCTTTGCCGGTTATGACGATACGCCCTATCCGGTGTTTTATGGCGTCGGCAATCACGGCGGCGGCCCGACCAAGGCAACGATTAAAAAGATCCAGGATTTGATGCAAAGCCATGCCGAAATCCGTTTCGCTTCTCTGGACGCGTACGCTCGCGAAATTGAACGCATGCGCCGCACCTGGCCGCAGGTCGTCGATGAGCTACATAATCACAGCCGCGGCTGCTATTCCGCGCACAGCGGCATCAAGCTGCAGATCCACCATGCGGAAGGGGCGCTGCTAACCGCGGAGAAAATGCAATGGATCTGCGCGCAGGCGTTGCCGGGCGCCCCGGTCCGGTCGTTGACCTCGGCCTGGGAAAAGGTGCTGTTCAATCAATTTCACGATATCCTCTGCGGAACCAGCATTGAATCCGCCTATGACGACAGTTACGCTGACCTGGCCGCGGCTGAGAATGAAGCGGCAGAGTGCCTGTCGTTCTTCTCCCGTCGTGTGGTGCAGACCATCGCGACCGACGCCTTTCCGCCACAGGCTTCTCCCTTTGTGCTGTTTAATCCCCACGCCCGCCCGGTCAGTGAATGGGTGGAGGTGGAGATGCAGCGGCCTTTGCGCACAGAACGGCCCGCTCTCCTCGACTCTGCCGGCGCCGAAATCCCCTACCAGGCGGTCCCCACGGCTGCGGTGCATGTTCCTGATCGAATCCGGCTGCTCTTCCGCGCCTCACTGCCCTCCATGGGCTATGCGAGCTATGCTATGGATTTCAACCGCACCGCCGCAACGCCAGCCGCGGGGGTTTCCTACGGCGATGGCGTTCTGCAAAATGACGTCCTGGCCGTCACTTTTAATCCATCGACGGGATTCATCGAGTCCCTCTACGACAAAATCCTGTACCGAGAATATCTTTCCGGCCCTGCGTCCGCGGCTCTGGTGTTGGAGGACAGAGATGATACCTGGGGGCATGAAACTCTGGCCTACGATAAAGTCATCGGATGTTTTGAACAGCCGCGGTTTACGGTTTTGGAAAAAGGCCCGCAACGTTGCCGTCTGCAGATTTCCTGGCGCTACGGAGATTCACGGCTGGAGCAGCGGTTCTCTTTGACTCGGGACAGCCGTCACCTTGATGTCCGTGTCCGCCTGCATTGGGGGGAAGCGCACAAAATGCTCAAGCTCTCTTTCGCTACCGTGATGCGCGACGGCGAGGCTACCTTTTCAACCCCGTTCGGATTCATCACTCGCCCCATGAACGGAGAGGAACAGCCTGGCCAGGGCTGGGTCGATATCAGCGGCCGAGACCCGCAGGGCGCCTTTGGCTTTAGCCTGCTGAGTGAGGGTAAATACGGCTACAGTGTTTTGCCCGGAGAGATTCGTTTGACGGTGCTGCATAGCCCCATCTGGTCCCATCATCGCCCCCTGGTTGCTTCGCCGGAAGACGGCTATGAGCTCATGGAGCAGGGAATGCATACATTTCATTACCGCATGATCGTGCATGAGGGGGATTGGCGCGACGCCGGCATTCCCGGGCAAGCCCAGGTTTTTGCCCAAAAGCCGATCCTGACGCCGACCCATCGCCACTCGGGTTCGCTCCCGGCCGGTTGTTCCACGGTGGAGATCGATGCGGCGAACATCGCTGTGGTGGCGATCAAGCCGGCGGAGCAAGACGCGGGATTCATCCTGCGCTGTCTCGAACTCGTCGGTAAAGAAACAGACGCCCGCCTGCATCTGCCTTTGATCGGACGGGAACTAGCCGCGCATTTTCGTCCAGGTGAAATTAAAACCTTTTTTATACCCTCACAGGCGTCCCGGGCGATCACAGAGGTTAATTTGCTGGAAGAGCCGGCGGCTCAATCCTGATCCGGCTGAAAGCATTGGCCCAGGTTATTCTCCTTGCCTGATTGAGGAAATTTTTCTATTTTACATCTTGGCTGGACTGCATGCGCTGATTTTCAATGGTTCCGGGTCTGTTAACGGATCGAAGAGGCAGGACGGCCGATGGTAAGGCAACAGAACGGGAGGACGGAATGCGGAAAAAATATATTGTGCTCTTTGCCGGAGTTTTTCTTTATCTCCTGCTTGTGGGAACGGTGGCCGGCCAGCCATTGTTGCTCCGTGACCAACAGGTGATGGTGGCCCTGGGCAACAGCATTACCGAGGGCGGCGAGTCGCCCGAGGGGTATGTCTCGCTGATGCGAAAAGCCCTGGAGGCGCTCTATCCGGAGATGACCGTTTACATCATCAACGCAGGGATCGGCGGCCACAAGTCGACGGATATGTACGATCGCTTTGATGCGGATGTGCTGCGCCGGGGGCCGAACTGGGTGACCATCAGTGTGGGGGTCAACGACGTCTGGCATGGTTTTTACGACAACCACATCAAGGGGGATGGTCCGCGCGGTGTTCCCGTGTCGGTCTACCGGGAAAAAGTGACCGCCATGGTGCAGCGGGCTCAGGGTCAGAACGCCCGCGTCGCCCTGTTCACGGCAACGGTCATTAAAGAAAATCTCAACAGCGCGGAAAACCAAAAGCTGGTTTTCTACAATCAGGCGATTCGCGAGATCGCGAAAAAATTTAAATGCGTGCTGGTGGATCAGGATGCCGCCTGCCGTCGCGTGTTGCTGCCTCTGCAGAGGCCGGACATGGCGGATCGCGGCGTCTTAACCAGCGACGGCGTACACATGCTGCCGGCCGGCAACTGGCTGATGGCCAAAACCTGTCTCACGGCGCTGGGCGTGGATGAAAGCCGTTTGGAGGCGGCCAAGCCGCTGATCGAAAGCCTGGTGACAAAGGACCAACAGGCTGTACAAAAAAGTCTGGAACGCTACGACGCGCAGAATCATGAACTGAGCTTTGCCTCTGAACCGGGCAAGCGGGTGGTGTTCTTCGGCTCCTCCTCCGTCGAGGCGTGGCCTTTGCACAAGGATTTTCCTCGGGTTCCGCTGTTGAATCGCGGCATCGGCGGCGAGACCACCCGGCAGATGTGGCTGCGATTCCGGCAGGATGTGCTGCAGCTCAATCCGACCGGCGTGATCATTTTCTTAGGCAGCGCGAATGATTTTTGGCCGGAGCAACGCATGTGCCCAAGCCACACTATGGCCAATCTCAGCCGTATGGTGCGCATGGCTCAGAGCAAAAACATCAAAGTGGCTGTTGGCGCCGTCATGCCGGTGAACGATTACCTGCCGGGCAAGAACGTTCTCGCCTCCCATCCGATAGAGAAGGTGCAGCAGCTGAATCGGCAGATCAAAGCATTCTGCGCCGACCGGCAGATTCCGTTCATTGATTTTTATTCCAGCGTGGCGGACGAATCCGGTAAACTACGCCGTGACTGTAGCGATGACGGCATGCACTGCAACCGCAAAGGCTATGACGCCTGGAAGCCGCTGGTCGAGGATGTGTTAACTCTGTGGGAGATACGATAAACTATTGGTGGAGGTCCCATGCGACGGATTTACGGCAGCATCGCGGTAGTGATTCTATCGTTCTGCAATTTTATTCAAGGGATGCCGACCATGACAAGTTCGGATTTAATTCTGATGCCTTATCCGGCTGAGGTCCAACTCGAGTCCGGTGCTTTTCGCCTCGACGACGATTTCCGCATCGCCGTGGAGGGTGCGGTCACGCCGCGGCTGGAGCGGGCGATCGCCCGTGCCCGGCAACGGCTGGCAGGCCGTACCGCTCTTTTTTTTACCTGCAACCAGATCAAGCATGACGGCCTGGGCCAAGGCAAGGGATTGATCGTTCGTTCTGAAAGAGCCGGCCACCTAATAATAAACGAGGACGAGTCCTACCGTCTGACCGTGACCGCCGACGGCATCCGTCTGGAGAGCCGCACCGATATCGGCGGGCTCTATGGCCTGGTGACCCTGCTGCAGCTGCTGCAGACGGATGAGAACGGTTATTTTTTTCCTGCAGTTACGATTGAGGACCAGCCGCGGTTCCCCTGGCGCGGCCTGCTGATCGATGCCTGCCGGCACTGGATGCCGGTGGACGTGATCCTGCGCACGCTCGACGGCATGGCCGCGGCCAAACTCAACGTGCTGCACTGGCATCTGAGCGAGGATCAGGGCTTTCGCGTCGAGAGCAAGCTGTTTCCCAAGCTGCATCAGCTCGGATCGGATGGACTGTATTACACCCAGGAGCAGGTAGGGGAGGTCATTGCCTATGCCGCGGACCGCGGTATTCGGGTGGTTCCTGAATTCGATATGCCGGGTCACACCACCTCCTGGTTTGTCGGCTATCCCCATCTGGCCTCTGCCGCCGGGCCTTTCACGATCGAACGCCGGTATGGGGTGATGGATCCGGTGATGGATCCCACTAAGGAGACCACCTACGAGTTTTTGGAAGCCTTCTGGCGCGAGATGACCGCATTGTTCCCCGATGAGTATGTGCACATCGGCGGCGATGAAAACAACGGCAAAATGTGGAACGCCAATGCCGAGATTCAGGCGTTCAAACAGGCTAACAACCTGGCGGACAATCATGCGCTGCAGGCCTATTTCAACAACCGCTTGTTAAAGATTCTAACACGTTATCAAAAAAAGCTGGTGGGATGGGATGAAATTCTGCATCCGGATATGCCCAACAATATCGTCATTCACTCCTGGCGCGGAACCCAAGCCCTGGTGGAGGCCGCACAAAAGGGGTATATGAGCATACTTTCCAACGGCTTTTACATTGACCTATGTCAATCCGCCGCTTTCCATTATTCCAACGACCCCATTCCGGCCGGTTCGCAGATGACCCAGGACGAACGCAAACGGGTGTTGGGCGGTGAAGCCGCCATGTGGTCCGAGATCGCGACCAAAGAGACGGTGGATTCGCGCATCTGGCCCAGAACCCTGGCCATCGCCGAACGATTATGGTCGCCTGCAGAACGCCGCGACGTCGATGATATGTACCGGCGCATGGAGCGGATCAGCGTGCAGCTGGAGGAACTGGGTCTATTGCACATCAAGAACAACGCCATGATGCTGCGCCGTCTGGCCGCCGGCCAGGATCCAACGGCCGCGCAAAATCTGCTGGATTGGCTGGCGCCGGTGCAGGGGTATTACCGCACCGATCATACGCCCTACACCTCTTTTTCACCCTTT
This sequence comes from bacterium, assembly GCA_036788095.1. GTDB lineage: Bacteria > Zhuqueibacterota > Zhuqueibacteria > Residuimicrobiales > Residuimicrobiaceae > Anaerohabitans. The sequence continues at coordinate 12,941 of DAIQOA010000063.1, forward strand.
ACCCGCATGGTGGACGCAGCGCATCCTGAATCCCTGCCCGCGCGCCGTTTTGCCAACTTGGTGGACGCCTATCTGCAGGGGCGTAAACCCGGTGATCGCGATGCCTTGTTGAAAGTGATGGACGCCTGGCAGGGCAATCATGAGGCGCTGGTAAGCCTGATTAAAAAAGCGCCGGCTTTGCGCGAGGTTGAGCCCAACTCGGCTATTCTGCAACAGCTCGGCCGCGCCGGCCGAGAGGCGATCTCGTACTATGGCAAAAAGCAAAAAGCCAACGCCGCCTGGACCGCCAGACAAAAAGAGCTGATCGCCGTGGCGCAAAAACCGAACGCCGAGCTTTTAATGCCGGTCGTCGGCGCCATGGAGAAATTGTTCAATGCCGCAGGCAAATGAAGAAGCGTTGATGCATCCACACTCATTCCGGTTTGTCGACATTACTCTTTTACAGAATCGTCAAAGGAGCCGTTCATGAAGTTAGATTTCAGCCGCATGACCAAATTGGCAGAGGGAAAGACCAAAATGATCTACGCGAATCCGCAGGATGTCAAAACCGTGTATATGGTTTTTAAAGACGACATCACCGCAGGGGACGGCGTAAAACATGACGTAATTCCGGGCAAAGCGCGCGTGGACTGGCAGACCAACCGCGATATCTTTACCTATTTGAACCGGAAGGGCGTAAAGACACACTATATCGATACGCCCGCGGAACAGGTCGCCCTGGTACGCAAACTGGATTTTAAGATCAATCTCGAAGTGGTCAGCCGTCGCGTGGCCGGGGGCTCTATTTTGCATTGGGGCAAGGTGGAACAGGGCGACAGATTCGATCCGGTCATCACCCAGTTCCATTACAAGGACGATCCTCTGCATGATCCCATGCTCGACGAAGGCTATGTGCGTTATCTGATCGGCAAGGGCGCACGGGAATACCAGGCCATGTACGACATGAATCAGCAGGTTTTTCTTATTCTGGAAAAAGCGTTCAGCCGGTTCGGGGTGCAGCTGGTGGACATGAAACTGGAGTATGGATTGATCGACGGCGAGGTGGTCCTGATCGATGAGATCACCGGCGGGTCATTCCGCCTCTGGCCCTATGCCAAGGAAAATCCGAATCTGCAGCAGGCGAACGTGCTGACAGAGTTGGATCCCTCCGGCCGTCTGGACAAGGACGTTTATCGCATGGGCGGAGCGGTCGAGAATGTGTTGGCGAAATTCCAAGACATCGCCGTGATTACAGCCAAGTTCGCTTCGCTGGATTAACCGTCCGACTCGGCCTGGGAGGAGGTCTCCGGGTGGAGGAGGCGGACGTCGCCGGATCTTTCGGTCAGCCCCTGCTGATCGAAAAAGCCCAGCAGCGGGACGGCGTATTTTCGGCTCGTGGCCAGCAACTCACGGAATTGACTGACCGAGATTTCGCTATGGTGTTTGCCCCAGGCGATCAGACGTTTTTCTATTTCTGTGATTGCTTCTCGAACGAAAAAGAGATCGTTCTCCAGATGGAGAACGCGATCCATGCCCTGCAGCGCTCCGAGGATCCGGCGGATCTCGCCCACGGGCTTTAAAAGTCGGTCGGCCAGCTCTTTTTCATCCGGCGGCGCGAAAGGCTGAATGCCTAATTCAGCGAGGATCGCTGCCGCAGTCTGTTCATCCGCCGCACTCAGGTGTATCTGAAAACCGCTTAATCGTACCCATCCCGGTTGTTCCTCAATTTTTCCATCCGCGGCCAGTTCCTTCAGCGCCCATTCAAAAATTTTCGCCGCTGAAGCAGCGCCGCCCGCTATTTTAAGTTCCGCTTTGTTCATCCCTGGCCGCAGCGGTTCTTTTTCGTGAAAATTGGTCAAGCTCTGCACGATTTTCGTTTTGATGGCGTTCAACACCTCTGCCGCAACATAACCGGCGGCATCCCCTGATCGCGTCGAATAAACCGCCTGATCCGCCAGCAGGCGATCCAGGCTCGAGCGCAGGTTCGCATCGGTTAAACCGCTCCACTGCTTGAGGTTCTGGAGCGAGGCGATTTGATCCGCATGGCTGAGCAGGCAATGGAGCAACTGTTCCGCCGGATTTTCCTTCTCCAGACCTGCCAGCTGCTGGAGAACAGCCGCATCGCGCATTCGGTGCGGTTTGGCTCCAGTCTCCAGGATGATTCCGCCGCCGATGGTCAGGGGGGGGGAATATTGCCGGATCACGAATGCATCCCGGCGCAGCGCAGCCACCGGCTGTTCCAGGATGAGTTGGCTGTAGGTGGTTCGCCCCGGCAGCAGCGGCGCCCGGTCCAGCAGTTTGACGCGGCCCAGCACCTCACGGGTTCCCAGATGCACGCGCACCCGGGTGCGTTGTTCGAGGTTCCGCGCGGCCGTGGTCAGCAGGGTCAAACGGACATCCAGTCTTTGTGTCGGCTGAAACTGACCGGGGGTGGCCAGAACATCGCCGCGCTGAATTTCCTCCCGGCTGATGTTCTGCAGGTTGATCGCCGCTCGTTCTCCCCAGCATGTCTCGGCAACAGGGTGGCCGTGGCTCTGCAGACCACGGACCTTGACCGGGCGTGCGGCCGGAAGCAACTCCAGCGTATCGCCGGCTGCTGTGCGGCCTGAGACCACGGAACCGGTGACCACTGTGCCAAAGCCTTTCATGCTGAACGAGCGATCCACCGGCATCCAGAAAAAGCCGCGGTCGTGGCGGGGTTTGGCCTGGTCCGGCAGCGAGAGCAGATAGGTGCGCAGTTCTGCCAGGCCCTGGCCGGTTGCCGCCGATACCTCAAAGATCGGCGCTGAGGCCAGAAACGTGTCTTTGAGAATGGCTTTCAACTCCTCTTTCACCAGAGCCAGCAGCTCGTCATCCACCAGGTCGATCTTGTTGATCGCCACCAGACCATTTTTCACCTGCAGGAGGGAGAGGATATCCAGATGTTCACGGGTCTGCGGCATTACGCCGTCGTCCGCGGCCACCACCAGCATGGCGAAATCCAGCGCATGCACGCCGGCCACCATGTTTTTGACAAAGCGCTCATGGCCCGGCACATCGATGAAGGCGATGGATTCGGATAAAAAGGCGAAGCCCAGATCAATGGTCATGCCCCGTTCCTGCTCCTCGGCCAGGCGATCCGGGTCGGTGCCGGTGAGGGCGCGCACCAGAGCGGACTTGCCGTGGTCGATGTGGCCGGCCGTTCCAATGATGATCGATCCCATTTAATCCAGTCCCAGCAACTCGACGACTGCGATATAGGCGCCGGCGGTCCAGCCGAGCATGGCTCTGTTCTCCACGCCGTTACAGACCGCGTTTCGATCCGCCACGTTGTACCACTCCCAGCATTCGCCGGTCTTTTCATATTCTTCCACCACCAGGGTGAGCCAATTCAAGCCGATGTCGGCGGCATCTTCCATCATCTCGTAATCACACAGCCCTTTGAGGACCATATACAGATAGGGCGCGTAGCACAGGGGATGGCTCCATGGGGCGGCTTCCTGCCGGCCGTCGCCGCCGGTGATGGTGAGGCCGCCGGGCGCCACAAACCATTTCAGCTGTTGCGCCATGCGACGGGCTCGGCCCTGGTCCACCATTTCTACAAAGAGCGGCACAAAGCCCGCTAAAGTTTTTAACGGGCTGTTTCTTTTTTTACTGAAATCATAGTCGAAGTAAAAACCGTCGCCTTCCTCCCAACACAGGTCTAAAAGTTTTTTGATCAGTTCGGCTTTTTCCAGCAGCCGGTCGTCGCCTTTGCCCTCCAGTTCCACTTGAAAATCGTGGATCAACTTGGCGTTGCGGTAGAGCAGGCTGTTCAAGTCGATGGGATTGACCTGACGGACATCTTCAAAACGGGGCGACCCAACCCAGCCGGATTCGATGAGGCTGGCCTCTTTTTCGGGCAACAGTCCGGGCCGGCTGCCGGCATAGCGGTACAGGCCGGTTATGGTTGTGTGCGGTTTATTAGTCCAGAAATGATATTCTTTGATGACATCCGGAAGCAAACGGCGCAGCCATTCCTTGTCCCCGGTGATGCGATAGACATCACGCACCATCCACGCCAGCATGGGCGGGGCGCTATGCGAGAGCATGCTTTTTTGATTGGAATAGGGGATGAAGCCGAGGTGGTGCTGCAGATAGGCGAGGTTGTCGACCATGTGACGGGCAAGATCGATCATGCGCATACGGATGAGCCCCTGATTGATAAAAAAGGTATCCCAGGAGCACAGGGCAGGCTCCTGCGTTCTGCCCGAACGGACATAGGGGTAGGGCACACCGACCAGTTCGGTCGTGTCCTGTGGAATTTCTTGTATGCATTCTTCTTTGATACGACGTTTGATGACCGGAATGAGATCGTGAAAGTGTCGGCTCATCGTTCTCCTCCATAGGGATAAAAAGCCGGTTACTTGAGCAGATAGGACAGGATGGGCATGAGAAACCACATCCGAATTCTGGTGCGGAGGTACTTTTGATAGTGCAGCTGCCGCAGGGTTGCGGTGTAGCTGGTTACATATCGGTCGAAATCATCAAAGGACGGCGGTTTAATCTCCAGGGTGATGGCTCCGGCAAAGCCGGTCTGGCGCAGCGCGGAGAGAAATTCATCAATAGCCAGGCGGCCGCCACAGCCGAACGGCAGATGGAGATCGGCATCCGGCAGGCAGTCCGAAAGATGAACACAACAGACCTGATCATAAAGCCGGCGCCATTGCTGCACAGGGTCCTGGCCGGCGATATAAAAGTGGCAGGCGTCAAAACAGAGGCCGGCCCATTGGGCGGCCAGAGAGTCGCGCAAAAAAGCGGACTGCCGCAGAAACTCTTCCGGTTGAGAGGGGAAGACGTTTTCCAGCGCCACCGGCAGTTCGATTTTTTTTAGTTGGGCGAGAAAGAACCGCCAGGCTTGATCCGACTGATCCGGTCCTTCGGGTGGGTGTACGATGACATGGCGAAGGCGCAGGGCATGGCGATGACGGTTCACCAGGGCGATCAGTTCGTCGATCTCCCGGGCATGATCCTCGCAGGCGAGATCAAAGCCGTCTTCGTGATAATAGGGCAGATGAAACGCCGCGGTCATGCCGTTCAGTTTGCGGCTGAGGTGATCGGCGTCGGCGAGGCTGCGACGGTTGAGCTCAACAAAGGCGATGCCCATGGCCCGCATGGTGGCGATGATCAACGGTGAGGTCAGCCCCTGGAATGGCTCTATGGTATAACCGACGAGAGGGTGTTTCTTCAATGCAGTGCCTTTGATCGCTTAATAAGAGAACACCGGCTTGGTCAGAAAGGCTTGCAGAATCAAGAATAGCCAGTTAAGCAACAGGACGGCCGGCAGGGCGTAACGTCTGAAGTCGCTTTCGCGCTGGTTCAGCACCAGCCGGCTGCTTTTTCCGAACAGCGCTCCGATGATGGAATTGAAGCCCCAGGCCGCCAAAGCCAGGTAGAGAATAAAAAAAAGAGGATTGGCCCCCAAAGCCTCTTTGATCTCGAGCCGGCTCAGGAACATGCCGCAGCGTGTGGCGCCGCAGGCCGGACACGGAAGACCGGTCCACGCCCGGAACAGACAGGGCGGCACTAATCTGTCCAGGTCAGGGACAAAAAAAGCCAGAGACCAACCCACGCAACCAATCAGCAGGTAAGCCAGGCCTGTTCCGCATTCTGTTTTAGTGCAGGGGCGAATCTCTAATTTCATAAACCGGCATTAGAATAATATCGATCTAAAGTTAAGACGTCGAACCGATAAAAGCAAGCGCTAAAACGGCCGACGTGCGGCGCCGGCGCCACTCCCGCGGCCGGCGGACTCGCGTGCCGGCGCAAAGGGCCGCCGCGCACGGCTTTTCTATTGCAAAGATCATTTTTTTTGTTTACTTTTCAATTTATGCGCTTATTCAATATGATAGGAAGGGTATGAAAAAGATTCAATGCGTTGTTCTGGGCGCCACCGGCGTGGTGGGCCAACATTTTCTGCGCCTTCTGGCCAACCATCCGCTGTTCCAGGTGGCTGCCGTATGCGCCAGCGAAGGCCGGATCGGCCAACGGCTGGGCGATGTCAATGCTCTGATTCCGGAAGGCATTCCTGAAGAATCAGCGGACCTTCGTTTTTCCGCCATGGATGCGAAGACCCTGGCTGCTCTGAAGGTGCAGGTGGCGTTCTCCGCGCTGCCCACGGACGTCGCCAAAGAGGTTGAAAAAGATCTCGCCGCGTCCGGCATACACATTTTTTCCAACGCCGGGGCGTATCGTATGGATGAACGCGTCCCCATTTTAATTCCAGAGGTCAATCATCCCCACCTGGCGTTAGCCCGCGAACAGCTGCAACACAGCAAGGGATTTATCATCACCAACGCCAATTGCACCACCACGGGACTGACCCTGGCCCTGTTGCCGATTTTGCCCTTTGGCATCCGCAAACTGGTGGTGGCTTCCTATCAGGCCATCTCCGGAGCCGGTTATCCGGGCGTGCCCGCTCTGGATATCAGCGGCAATGTCATCCCCTATATAGACGGGGAAGAGGCCAAGGTGCGCAAAGAAGTGGCCAAGATTTTCGGTCGCATGGAGGAGACGACGATAGAGCCGATGGACTGGCAGGTCTACGCCCATTGTGTACGCGTCCCCACGCTGATCGGTCATCTGCTCTCCGTCCATGTGGAAGTCGAGAACGAGCCCACCCTGGAACAAGTGCAGACCTGTTTTGAAAATTTTCAGCCTGATCGGCCGGTGCAGGGCTTGCCCACGGCGCCGGTCAAGCCCGTGGTGCTGATGCATGAAAAGAACCGGCCGCAGCCCAGCCGCGATGTGATGCTGGGCGATCCCGTGCGCGCACAGGGGATGACGGTGGCGGTGGGACGGCTGGAGGTGGAGAAGCATGTCATCAGAATGATCGCGCTTTCTAATAATCTTATTCGCGGCGCAGCCGGGGGATCGGTGCTCAACGCCGAACTGGCGTTGCGCGAGGGCCTGCTATGATCGTGATGAAAATCGGCGGCTCTTCCCTGCGCAGCATCGAATCGCTGCAGCAGGTGACCGAGATCATTCGTACGGCGTCGGATGCGCAAAAGATCGTCGTGTTATCCGCGGTGAGCAGCGTGACCGACCATCTGATTAAAAGTGTCCGTGAAGCCCTGCAGACCGAACGGCGGATTCGTCCGTTGCTGGACTATCTGCGGGAGCTGCATCGCGAACTGGTGATGGCGGTTGTCACCGATGCCTCCTTGCGCCATCATACGCTGGACGAAATCGAGTATCTGCTGTCCCGATTGGAAAAGCTGTTGTACGGCGTGGCCTACACCGGCGAATGCACGCGCCGCACTCGCGACCTCATCATCTCCATGGGCGAGCGGTTGGCGGTGCAGCTGCTGGCCGGCTGCGCGTGCAGCCGGGGCATGGAGGCTTTGGCGATGGACGCGGACAAGATCGATATCGTGGCCCATGGTGAGTTCGGCTACGGCAATGCCGATCTCGAGGCAACCGCCCGCCTGTTGCCGGGGCATCTGAATGAACCTCTGCAGCGGTCCGCCGTTCCGATCATCACCGGTTTTTTCGGCCGCACCACCGAAGGGCACACCATCACCTTTGGCCGTGGCGGCACTGATTACAGCGCGGCGGTGGTCGCCTATGCCATGAACAGCCGGGAACTGCAAATCTGGAAGGATGTGGACGGCTTTTTGACCGCGGCGCCGGACATGGTTCCTACCGCCAAACCGCTCGAGTATCTGGCCTATGAAGAGGCGGCGGAACTCTCCTATTTCGGCGCTTCCATTCTGCATCCGCGCACGGTCGAGCCGCTGGCGAAAAAGCGCATTCCGGCTGTGATCAAAAACACCTACAGCCCCGATGTCGCCGGCACCATCGTCGGCCCGGACAAGCATCAAAAGGACGAGGTGATCAAGAGCGTGGTGGCCAACCGCAAGATCGGGGCGCTGCGCATCCATGGCGCCAGTCTCGGCCAGCAGTTGGGATTTCTCAAACAAGTGGTTTCGGCGTTGAGCGAAGCGGAGATCAACATCATCTCGGTGATCACGGCGCAAACCGCAGTGAATTTTCTGTTGAACAAGAACGACATTCCGCTCAGCCGGCGCATTATCGAGAATTTGAAAATTCCGTATGTCGATCATCTGGAGCCGCTGATGGACGTGGCGCTGATCGGCGTGGTGGGCGAAGGCCTGGTTGAAACGCGCGGCCTGGCTGCGCGCGTCTTTACTTCCGTGGCGGCGGCAGGCGCCAACGTAGAGATGATCACCTCCGGCGCCTCCAAAGTCGCGCAGTATTTTGTCATCAATGAAAATTTTCTTCAACAGACGGTTCAGGCGGTGCACGCCGAATTTTTCGGCGCTCCATGATCCTCCACGGTGTGCCGGGCCTTTGAACAACCGCTGCGCGGAGGCCGTATTCAACACAGATTCTTACGAACGCAAAGATAGGAGCGGCTATGTCATCCATCCCATTGCCCGTTTTGATTCATGGCGTCACCGGACGCATGGGCCAGATCGCCCTGAAAGCCCTGCAGCAGATCGGCCGTGAGAGCTGGTCCCGCCTGGACGATCAGGTCATTCAACCGGTGCCCATCGCCGTGGCGCGCAATGCGCAAAAACTGGAAAAAGTGGCGCGAGAAAAAGGCTGCGAACGGTTCTATACTGATCTGGACCAGGCCTATGAACAGGCGCGCAAGATCAATCCGCAGCACCAGCTGTATCATAACACGCTGTCCACCGGCATCCGCAAAGAACAGATGCTGGCGGTGCTGCCGTCTTTGGATGCCAAGACCACCGCGGTTTATATGGAAAAACCCCTGGCCGCCAATTATGCCGACGGCTTTGCCATTGTCGACGCGCTGGAGAAAAAAGGATTTCATCACGGCGTAGTTCATCACATGCTGGCCACCCCCGGCCTGTTAAAGGCCAGGGAGCTGATGCCCCGGATCAAACCCTTGCATTGCCAGATGCTCTTCGGTTATGAGGTGGGCGCCGGCTTTAGCGACAATAAAGAGTTCTCCGGCCAACGGCCGGATTTCAATTGGACTTTCAAGGAGGCCGGCGGCGGCATTATTCTGGACATGTGCCATGAAGGCTATCTGTCGAATGCGCTGTTCGGCGCCACCCGTCGGCTCAGCGCCGTGGCCCGTTTGCTGACGCCTAAACGCTTGAGCACCGACGGCCGAACCGTGATCGACTGCGATGTCGAAGACTATGCCGCCTTTCGCCGGGAGCATGAAAGTGGAGTGGTCAACACCTCGATCTGGACCTGGTTCCGCCGGGTGAATTCTGAATTCGGTCCGCTGGAGATCACCGTGGAAGGGGAGAACGGCACGCTGGTGTTTGGATTGTACGGATTGAAGGTGCAATGGAAAGAGGGCGCACCGGCCAATCGCTGGGAGCGTTCGGTGGTCGGCGAAAAGACCGAATGGCGCGATTACTGGCAGTATATCGATTTGACCTACCGGGATCCCTTTGCCCT
>DAIQOA010000064.1:0-21968 GCA_036788095.1 bacterium
AATCGTTAAATAAACGAAGCAGATGTTGGCTGTCATCATCGTCGATATCGATAATCGCAGCCTGGAAAAGCTGGGCCGATTCAGCCAGTGGCCGCGCACCTATCACAGCCAGATCATCGATTACATCACCGAGGGCGGCGCCCGGGCCATCGGCTTTGACGTGCTGTTCATGGAGCCGGATTCGAATCCAGCCAATGACAGCAGTTTTATCCACGCCACGCAAAAATCCGGCATCGTCTATCATGCGATGTCTTTCTCCATGGCCAATCCGGACGCGTTCCTCTACCCCATGGACGCGCCGCCGCAAGGACTCGATGCAGAACGGTTGTCCGCAAAGATGGCGCCGGAGATCAGCCGCATTTTCAAGACTGCGGATCGCATGGACGGCAAGCTGATCGCCCTTTACCACGCGGCGCGCGGCATCGGCTTTGCCAATTTCTCACCTGACAACGACAGCGTGATCCGCACCATGCCGCTGTTCCTCAATTTCACCGACCGCCAGTATTTTTCCCTCTCCCTGGCCATGGTGATGGGATCGATGAACGCCGGACCGCAGGATGTGACCGTGGTTCCCAATCAGGCGGTGATCGTGCGGGGGCCGGAGCGGAAAACGCTGCACATTCCCATCAATGAAAAAGGCCGCATGCTGATCAATTATCAGGGCACGTTTCAAACGTTTCGCTACATCTCCTATTACGACGTGCTCATGCAGCGCATTCCCAAAGAACTGTTCGACGGCAAATTCGTTCTCGTCGGCACATCGGCCGCCGGACTGTCCGATATCCGTCCCGTGCCGTTCCAGGACGCCTTCCCCGGTGTGGAAATCCACGCCAATTTGATCTACAACCTGCTCACAAACCGCTATATCAGCGTGCAAAAGCCCGCCTTCGTCTGGCTGCTGGTGATCTTTTTCAGCGTGCTGATCGCGCTGGTGGCCATGGCGTTCCGCCCGTGGTTGAGCGGATTGCTGGGTGTGCTCATCTCCGGCGGCCTGGCCTGGCTGGCATTGACCTGGTTCAGCCGCAACGCCTTTTGGCTGGAGCTGGTGCGGCCGACCCTGGCCATTCTTTTTTCATTTCTGTTCGCCTTTATCTACCGCTACGTCGAGGAGGAGCGCAGTAAGCGCTACATTAAAAACATGTTTCAGCACTATCTCACCGCCACGGTGGTGGACGAACTGCTGAAACGGCCGGACATGCTCAAACTCGGCGGCGACCGGCGCATCGCCACGGCGTTCTTTTCCGACATCAAGGACTTTACCACCGTATCTGAAAAGCTCGAACCAGAGGAGCTGGTGGCGCAGCTCAACGAATATCTCACCGCCATGACCGAAGTGGTGCTGCACTATGACGGCTATCTGGACAAATACGAGGGCGATGCCATCATGGCGGTGTTCGGCGTGCCGGTGGAACAGAGGGATCACGCCCGCCGCGGCTGTCTGGCCGCGCTGGAGATGCAGGAACGGTTGATGACGCTGCGGGCAAAATGGCAGGCCGCGGACAAACCGGTTTTCTACGTGCGCATGGGCCTGAACTCCGGCGCCATGATCGCCGGCAATGTCGGTGGCGTGGATCGCTTTGATTACACGGTGATCGGCGACTCGGTCAATCTGGCCTCGCGGCTGGAGGGCGCCAACAAGCAATATGGCACCAGCATCATGATCAGCGAGTTCACCAAGGAATTTCTCAACGACGGGTTCATCCTGCGCGAACTGGACCTGATCCGCGTCAAAGGCAAACAAAAACCGGTGCGGGTTTACGAACTCATCGGCGAAAAACGGTCGCAGCTGAGCAACAGCCAGCTGCTGTCGCTGCCGGAGTATGAGAAGGGGTTGACCGCCTACCGCGCCAAACAGTGGGACACCGCCATCGCGGCGTTTCGGCGCGCCCTGGCGGCGGATGTTCATGACGGGCCCTGTCAAACTTATATTCAGCGCTGTGAATTCTATAAAAAAAATCCGGTTCCCTGGGATTGGGACGGTGTATTCGAGATGAAGACAAAATGAGCGCATCGAGAACAGACTATATTTACGGCCGCAATCCGCTGCTGGAATGGCTGGCCGCGGATCTGGCGGTAAGCCGGGTGTTCCTCTGCCGGGAGAACGACCCGCGCAAAGAACAGGACCTGCTGCGGCTGCTGCAAAATAAAAAGATCGTCCCGCAACCGGTCTCCCGCCAGGAGCTGACCCAAAGGCTGGGTCACGGCGACCATCAGGGCGTGGCTGCGCTGGTCCATCTGCCGGACTATGCCCAATTAGAAGACTTGCTCAACCGGGCGGCGAATGAGCCGCCGTTCATTATCCTCCTCGACCAGATCCAGGATCCCCACAACCTCGGCGCCATCCTTCGCTCCGCCGACGGCGCCGGCTGCCACGGCATCATCATGACCAAAGATCATTCGGTGGAACTGACGCCGGCGGTCTTTAAAGCCTCTGCCGGCGCAGCCGCTCACGTGCCCCTGTGCCGGGTCACCAACCTGGCGCGCACCATGGCGGAACTCAAGGAGCGGGGATTATGGCTGGTGGGCAGCGACGAAAAGGCCAGTGAAGTTTATTACCAGCGCGACCTCACCGGTCCCATTGGCGTGGTCATGGGCAGTGAGGGCAAAGGCCTGCGTCGCCTCACCGCCGAGTCGTGCGATTTTCTCGTCAAAATCCCCATGTACGGACGAATCAATTCATTGAACGTCTCAGTGGCCTCGGCGCTGCTGTTCTTTGAAGTGCGCAGGCAGAGAAACGCCAAATCCTGACTGGAGGCGATTCTTGCATCGTTCCGCTGTCGTCCTTTTCATCCTCGCCTGGGCCGCAACCGCCCATGCCGGCGCCAGGGATCTGCACCTGGGCGTCACCACCGCCGCTGCTCGCGGAGAATCCCTGTTCTTAAGGCCAGGCTTCTCCTTGCGCTACCACGACAATCAATCCCTGGGCCAGTATGGCTTTTTCGGGGTTGCCCTCGCTCTGTTGCAGTCCAGACCTGTGATTAAAAACCAAACCATGGACCGCTGGGTTGATAACGCCATGAGCCGATGGCGCAGCGATATCGATCTTGACATCATCGAGGTCCGAATCGGATTGTACTCCGGCCTGCAGTGGCCTGTTTCCCGGCGCAGCAGGATCAGCTTTTCTTTCGGGCCCTATCTTGCCGAACCGGTCTATGGCAAATGCCGTTTGACCAACTCAAAATGGCTGCAAAAACTCTCTGACAGCTATTATTACACCAGTCTGGACTATTGGGATGAAAAAAAGAACGACACCGTCCAGCGCCCGTTGATCGTCGGTCATCAGACAAGGCTCGGATATGCTTGGGACTCCTTCAGCGTACAAGTGATCTACTGGCGGCCTTTTCATCATCTGAACTTTTTCGAGAATCTCTACTCCTATAAAAAGAGCCTGCACGCCTTGGAGCTGAACATCGGCATCCTGTTCCCTCTTAATGCCAAGGGGGCCGAGAAATGAAAAAAACAGCACTGTGCTCCCTGACGGTACTGCTGCTTTACACCGCAAGGCTTGCGGCCGCGGAACACTGGGTTCTCAACGGTTTCAATATGTCCGGGGTTCCCCATGCCGGTTGTCTTTGGCAGCCGGGCGTGACCTTTGGCTTTGCGCAAACTTGGCGGATAGGCGGCCACTGGCGCCTTGGCCTGGAGATGCAGGGATTCTATGCCGGCAGCCGGCTGGTGGACAAAATATTTATTCATAGCTACATGTCCACTACGATCACCACGGGCGACTTGACCCTCTCCTCTATCTTTCTCGAACTGCCTCTTTTGCTGCGCTATGCAGCACCGATCAGTTCACAGATGCGGCTGCGAATCGCTCTGGGCGGCTCTATGGCCCTTGGAGTGGGCGACCATACACGATCTCATCTCAAAAAATACCTGTATCGATGGGAACATCCTCAATGGCCTGAGACGCTGCCCTGTCCCATCGACTTGACCATCATGGAGGACCCAGGCGAATTTCCCCTGATCGGCCGTAAAAGCCAATCCCCGCTGGCCTGGCAGTGGGGACTGGGTGTAGAGTCGGAGCGCTATTATCTGGAATTACGCGGCCGTTATGGTAAGATGGGCTTGTTCGCGTATTATGAGTCACTTGACCATGTAACGATTCACCTGCTGCTGGGGCTGCGCTGGCAGGGATTCAGGTAAACTTTATGCATTATCCCACACATCGCGAATGAATGTTATAGGATCAAATCATTTCGCTCGTCATACCTCCTGCAATGCTGCAAAAGAAAACCAAACCGCTGTGGAATCTAAGGTCCCGGAGCGGCTGAAGGAGAAAATGCTCTAACAATCAAGCCGCTCCGCGACGTCTCTTCTCGCGGTCTCTCTCCCCTTGAATGAATAATTATTCAACCAGCTCCTTGCCGCACACGAACGCCATGGGGCGGCCGGCGATTAGGCCTGGCCATATTTTACCCTTGCACTCGGCCGCTAATTTTGCCATATTAGTGTGATGCATGCCCAGTCGCGAATGGAGGATACTCATGTTAGAACGTTTGACGTCCAAAGACTATCGCCTGATCGCCCTCTGCCTGGTGGTGGCGATCCTCTGCCTGTTCATCATCGTCAATTATTTTTATAAAGCCTTTCCGGAAGCCTCCATCGATTTCAAGGTCACACAAAAACAGTCACAGCAGATCGCCGGAGAATGGCTGACCAAACTGGCGCTGGATCCAAGCGGATACCGCCATGCCTCGATTTTCGACTATGACAGCGATGCCAAAACTTTTTTGGAAAAAGAGCTGGGAGCGGAGCAAGCCAATCAGCTCATGGGCAATCAAGTTCGGCTCTGGCGTTACAGCCATCGCTGGTACAAAGCCCTGCAAAAGGAGGAATTCTCCCTGCGCATCAGCCCTAAAGGGGAATTCCTCGGCTTTGGCCATGACGTCGCCGAAGAATTGGAGGGCGCCCATCTTCCGGCCGCCTCCGCCCGGCTGCTGGCCTCCGGCTTTCTACAGCAAACCGTCGGCCTGGACACCACGCAGCTCGAGTTCATCGAACACACGCAGACCGAGCGGCCCAAACGCCTGGATCACAGTTTTGTCTGGAAGCGCACCGGCTTAAACGTCCGGGATGCAGACTATCGCTATCGCGTTGTGGTTCAGGGAGATCGGGTGGATGGATTTACGGAATTCCTCCATGTGCCGGAGAAATGGTCTCGCGAATATCAAAAGCTGCGCGCTAAAAATGAAACCGCCGGCACCGCCTCTGTCCTGCTGCTCTTTATCACCCTTCTGGCCATGCTGGCCATGTTCATCGTCCACATCCGGCACAGGGACATACGCTGGAAGACCGCGCTGATTTTCGGCCTGATCGCCTTTGGCCTCACCCTGCTGACCTCGTTGAATAACCTGCCCATCGACCGGTACGGTTTTCCGACCACCGACTCTTTTTCCAGCCTGATCGCTCGAACCCTGTTGAACGATCTCATGACCGCTCTGGGCTATGGCCTGTTCATTTTCTTTCTGACCGCAGCCGCGGAACCGCTTTATCGCGAGCAGTATCCCGGCAAGCCGTCGCTGACCAATCTGTTCCGCTGGCGTGGTTTGCGCAGCAAACACTTTTTCACCGCCGTGGTGGTGGGCCTTACCCTGACTTTTTTCTTTGCCGCTTACCAGATCCTCTTTTATCTGGTTTCGAGAAAGTTCGGCGGTTGGGCGCCACAGGACATCCCCTACGACAACATGCTGAACACCGCCTTTCCCTGGGTGTTCGTGCTGTTCATGGGCTTTATTCCGTCGGTATCGGAAGAGTTCATGTCGCGCATGTTCTCAATCCCGTTCCTGCAGAAATTCACCAAAGTTCGCTGGCTCGCGATCCTTGTTCCTGCGTTCATCTGGGGATTTGCCCATTCTAACTATCCGCAGCAGCCGTTCTACATCCGCGGATTGGAGGTCGGTCTGGCCGGCGTCTTGATCGGCTTGATCATGTTGCGCTTTGGCATTCTCGCCACCCTGGTCTGGCATTACTGTGTGGATGCGCTGTACACGGCCGTGCTGCTGTTCCGCTCCGGTAACCTCTACTTTATTCTGACCGCTGCGGTCGGCTGCGGCCTGCTGCTGGCGCCGCTGATCATCGCGGTCATCGCCTACTGGCGAAAGGGTGGATTCGAGCCTGAGGAGGAATTGATCAATGCTCGAGAAGGCATTCACCGTATCGCAGCGACCGAGGCTAAAATCGCCGAACCGGCGCCGGCGAGCGATTATCGCCGGCTGCCTCTCCAGCGCATCGCCTGGGGATTGCTGATCGGTCTGCTGCTCTGTCTGCTCTATCTGATCCCGGTGGAAAAGCCGGGAGGGTTCGTGCAATTTCCCTCCTCGGGCGAACAAGCGGAGCAGGCCGCCCTGCAGTTCGCCCAGCAGCAGGGATTCAAGCTGGATGATTATAAGCGAGTGACCTCGGTGAGTGAACGGTTCGATCCCATCACCGCCAAGTACGTTTTGCAAAACGCAGGGCTGGCCCGCTTGAATCAGCTTTATGAAAAGGAGAGCCGCGGCAGCCGGTGGCAGGTCCGGTTTTTCAAACCGCTGCAACGTGAAGAATACCGGTTCTACCTCGACTCGAGGGATCTCTCTCTGGTTTCCTTCATTCGAACCATGGATGAAGACGCCGCCGGGGCGAACCTGGACCAGGACTCCGCCCGTGCCATCGCCGCAGCGTTCGCCCGTTCTCAGGGCCAAGCCGTCGAAGAGATGGTGCTCAAGGAAGGCCGCGAGGAGAAACGCAAAAACCGGACGGATCACACTTTTACCTGGGAAGCGGCGGAGGGCGATCCGCGCAATCTGAAAGAGCTCAAATACCGCTGCACGGTCGATGTGCAGGGAGATGTGGCGGCGCTCTACACCACCTTTGCGAAAATTCCTGAAGCCTATGAAAGGGATCGCGAGAAACGTACGCTGTTAAACCATGCTCTCATCGGATTGCGCATTCTGGTGATCGGCGGTCTGGTGGGACTGGCGATCCTGCAGCTGGTGCGCATTATCCGCCAGGGAGCGGTCCATTGGAAATCCGTGCTGCTCTGGGCTGCGCCGGTTGCAGGCCTGGTGCTGGTGGACCGGCTGACCCAGATGCATCAGATGCTGGCCGGCTATCCCACCTCCATCTCCATCGACCTGTTCCGGACCACGGCGTTCATCGGCGTGCTGATCTCGGTGATCGGCGTGTATGTGGCGACGGCGCTTCTCCTCGCGCTCTGCTTCTCCCTTTATCCCCGTAGCGGGCACATCTTGAGCAAGCCCCTGCGCCGCGAATTGGCGTTCGATGCCATACTGGCGACCATCATCGCCCTGCTGTTGCGCTATGGATTCCGCCGCGCAAGCGACCTGCTGGTGGGGGCGTTTTCTCAGCATGCCCTGCCCAGTGGGCTCGACCTGCCGCAGATCATCGAAGGGCCGCTCCCCTGGCTGTCTGCGCTCACCGGCAGCCTGACCGGCATGATCTTTACCGCCGGCCTGGCCGCGGTGGCGATCTTTCTGCTCAAGACCTATTCGCCGGACAAACGCTGGTGGCCGGCCCTGGTGTTGTTGGTTGCCGTGGCCATGATCCCCGGCTCCATGCGCACCGGCGGCGAGGCGCTGTTGTCGATCGTATTGTTTCTCCTCTCCATCGCCTGGATCGTCATCAGCCTGATCTGGTTCGGCGGCAAGAACCTGCTGTTCTATCCCCTGGTCTTTTTCATGGTGCAGATCTTTGACGAGGCCACCGCCCTGTTGCATCAGGATCAACCCGCTCTGGCGCTCAACGGCATCGGACTGATTCTGCTGCTGTGTGCGTTGATCATCTGGCTGCTGTGGCCGACGTTGCGCAAAACCAGCGCACGTTCAAACTCCATTTAATTAAAGAGTGCGATCATGAACATTCTATTTATCGGCGGCACCGGCAACCTTTCAACCGATTGCACCGCCCTGCTTCATCAAAGAGGCCACAACATTTTCATCATCCATCGCGGCCGTTCCCCGCTGCCCTCAGCCTACACCGGGCTGCTGGTGGACCGCCGCGATGGAGAAGGGATGGCGCGGGCGCTGCAGGGTCTGCAGGTCGATGTGGTGCTGAATTTTCTCGGCTTTCGGATCAGCGATGTGGAACTGGATTTTTCGCTTTTCAACGGAAAAATCCGCCAGTACCTCTTCATCAGCTCAGCCACCGTGTACGCCAAACCCCACCGCAGCCTGCCGCTGACCGAACGCTCGCCCATCGGCAATCCATACTCGGAATATGCGCAGAACAAGCAGGCGTGTGAGGAGTGGCTCCTGGAGCACTGCCGCCAGGATCACTTTCCGCTGACCATCGTCCGGCCTTCCCACACTTATTCCTGCCGGTGGATTCCCAACCTCGTCAGCAGCAGCGATTACACGCTGGTCCACCGGCTGCAGCACCATGAGCCGGTGTTCCTACATGACGACGGCCAGAGTCTGTGGACGCTGACCTCTGCCGCTGATTTCAGCGTCGGCGTGGCCGGCCTGGTGGGTCACGAACAGGCGCTGGGTGAGATTTTTCACATAACCTCAGATCAGGTGTTAACCTGGAATCAGATTTATGCAGAGATCTGCCGGGCCGCTCATGTCTCTCATCCCAACATTCTGCACCTTCCCCTTGAGAAGATCTGCCGCGCAGCGCCGGAGATGACCGCCAAATTGGCCGGCGATAAGGCCGAAGCGGGCGTCTTCGACAACGCCAAAATCAAAACCCTGGCGCCGGATTTTGATTGCCGGAAAAATTTCCGCCAGGGCATTGCCGAATGCATGGCCTGGTTTCAACAGGACCCCAGACGCCGGCAGCCGAATCCAGAGATCCAGGCGATCTATGAAAAAATCGTATAGGGGTGAAAAGCTATGTCCCCGTTGACAGTCGCAAAACCACCGGTGCAAATCGGCAATGAATTTGTCCATATCCGAGTGCACCAGCAATCGGACCGGCTATCCCTGATCCTCGCATCTGTTAAAGCCGGCGGCGATTTTACCCCCATTCTGGAAAGGACCGGTCAGTCCGATCATCAGCAGGGAGCCTACGAATGGGTTCGGGAAGCGCAGGTCGAAACCTTCACCGGTAAACGCTTCAGCAGCGTCGAACTGCACCATGCGTTCGAAGGGGGTTCCTACCATTGTCTTTTATTTTTACCCCACGATTCCGCCTGGGTGCACATCCATGAGACACTGGCAGCCGACAACCAGACCAGCGGCATGCTGGTGCAGCGCTTTGAAGCGATCTGGCGATTCCTGGAGTGGCACGAGCCTGGCGAAGTGTTTTCGCCCCATCTGACCCCTGAGACCGGCGATCTGATCGGCCGGCACGTGTTACGCAGTCCGGTGTTGACCGCCCAATGCGGTCGACGGGCCGCTGCTCTGGTGCGCGATGTGGAGGAATTGGCCAAGAGTCAGCCGGTGCCGGCGGCGATGAATTTGCTGCGACAGGAACAGACGCCGGTTTTTTATACCGGCCTGCGCCCCCACCGAGTCAGGGATCACGTCTATTTTACGGCTGAATCCACTACCGCACGACCCGCGCTGCTGTTTCACAGCTATTATCTCTGGGTTTCGAGCACGGCGGAACCAGGAGAAGCGCTGCGCCAGGGTAGGAAAAAAGTGTGGGCTGCCTCCCCTGCTCCTCATTTATCGCAGCGCAATGAACGATGGCCGGAACCGGCAGGCTATGCTGAACAGATCTATCCGCTGATCCTGCGAGAACGCTGGATCGAAAGCCGGTATGATGGTCGGACGGTGGGCGCGGTTCGTCTGGATCGCAGCTACCGCAACGACGTCTGGTTCTGCGCCTGGTTCAACTCTCTGCGCACCAGTTACGGCCTCTATCTCTGGGGCCGGTTTCTCGACCGTGCGGAATGGATGGAAAAAGCGGCGTCCACGCGCGACCTGTTGGCCTCCGCCCCGCAGGACAAAGGGCTGTATCCCACCGTCTTTGTTTTCGGCGACAAGCCCTATTGGCAACACAGCCATCATCAGGGCGGCGGGCCGGGCATCTATCATCTGTTCGACATGTCCTGGACAGTCTACCAGCTTTTACGCTGGCATCGCGATATCGACCCGCATGCCCCTTCCATCGCCTTTGCTAAAGAGTACTGCCGCGGCATCCTCGGATTGCAGCAGGCGGACGGCTCGCTGCCCGCCTATGTCGATGCGATCACTCGAGCGCCGGTGCAGCAGGTCAATCATCAGGCGTTGCTCAAGGACCTGCAGACGCATCCATCCGGCGACGGCTATATTCCCTTCATGCTAAAGCAGCACTGGACCGAAGACCGGTTCCTCGGCAGTGCGGAGGACAGCGCCTCGCTGTTGTGCCTGGCCGAGCTGGCCTGTCTGTTGCCGGCTGAGGATCCTCTGCGCAGCCAATTCCTCGCCGGCGCTAAAAAGATCGCCGGCTATCTCGCTGAGAAAATCATCCCCGAGTCCGCATGGATGGATTTCGAGGTCTATTATTCATGCAGCCCCAAGTCATTGCTGTTCTATGATCATCGTTCCGGACAGCGGCCGCAGAACACCCTGTGCATGCACATGGCGGCAGCCGGATTATTGCGGCTGTACGAAACGACAGCGGATAAGGCCTTCCTGGCCATGGCGGGACGGGTTTGGGACCGGCTCAGTCTGTATCAGCAGGTCTGGGATCCCTATTTTCTCAGCCTGCATGGATTCGGCGGCTACGGCGTCATGAACACGGACGGCGAATGGAACGATGCGCGGCAGGCGCAGTTCGCCGACACCCATCTGGATTTCTACCGTATCACCGGCGATGAGGAGCAGCGGCAACGCGGCTGCGCAGCCTGTCGCGCCGCCTTTGCCACTGTGTTTTTACCGCAGAACCACCGCGTCTATCCCGTGGGCTGGTGGCGTCAACCGCGCGGACAGGCGGCGGAGAACCACGGCCACAGCGGTTGGGACCAGTTGTGCGGCGTCAGCGGCTTTGATTGGGGCAGCGGCAGCGCCCTGGCCGGCGCAGCCTATTTTCGTTTGTGCGGCGTTGAGCTGTGAATCAACCAGGAATAGTGCTTGCACTTTTTATTCATATCGCGTAACTTTTAGGTATTACCAGGTTCTGCCGTCGCTCCGTTCGGCCGGAATGCAGCGCGAAGCGCCGCATTGGCATCGTTAACCTGTTACATTCGGCCTGAACAAGCCCTTTTAACCAGCCGCGGCCACGGAATGAATGTCCCAAAGCCGCCTGATTTGCACGAACAAACCGGCGGCTGCCGCTCGCCTGAAACCGAGGTGTTGATGAAATTTCGACCGGTCAAACTTCTGATCCTCTTGTTCAGCATTTTACCAGGACTCGTACCCATGACTCTAAACGCTCAACCTTTGCGTATCGGCCTCATCGGCTTGGACACCTCCCATGCTCCGGCGTTTACCCGTTCGCTCAATGATTCCACCTCTGCAGAGTATGTGCCGGGCGGCCGCGTCGTCTGTGCCTTTCCCGGCGGCAGCCCGGATGTCGAAGCCAGCCGTACCCGGGTGGAGGGGTATACCAGGGAGCTCAAGGAGAAATGGAACATCGAGATCGTCAGCGATATACCGACGTTGATCAGCAAAGTGGATGCGGTTATCCTGAACAGCGTGGACGGCCGTGTTCATCTGCAACAGGTGCGGCCGGTTCTCCAGGCGCACAAACCGGTTTTTATCGACAAACCCATGGCTGCCAGCGTCAAAGAGGTGAAAGAGATATTTAGACTGGCAGACCAGTATCAGACCCCCTGCTTCAGCGCCTCCAGCCTGCGCTTTCTGGACGGCTTTTATCAAGCGGTGCAAAACAAAAGCCTGGGCGCGATTCTGGGCTGCGAAGCCTTTAGTCCGGTTTCCTACGAACCCCATCATCCGGATCTGGTATGGTACGGGATTCACGGCATCGAGATGCTGTTCACCGCTCTGGGGCCGGCGTGCGTTAAAATTCAGCGCATTCAGCAGGCCGATGCGGATGTGGTGATCGGAGTGTGGCAGGACGGCCGCGTGGGCATTTTCCGCGGGCTGCGCAACGGCGCCAAGGACTATGGGGCCACACTGTACGGCGATAAATCCATCGCCCATTTCGAACTGGGCAAAGGCTCGGTTTACAAAAACCTGTTGATTCAGATCATCGAGTTCTTTCGCACCGGCAAATCCCCGGTGCCGCGTGAGGAGACCATTGCCATGTTCGCCTATATGGAAGCGGCCGATAAAAGCAAAAAACAGTCGGGCAAATGGATCACCCTCCGCCCGTGACCTCTTAACCAACAGTGCAATCCGGTTATGCGTTCGCCTCTGAATAAAATTCTTTTGTGTTTGATCCTGGCCCTCTGTGTTCCACTGGAATCCGGCTTGGCAGCGGGCTCAGCGGGTTTTTCGCTGACCTGCAAAGGCATCAGCACCAGCCGGCATATCTTTTCCATCTTTGTCATGCCCGGTGAAACCGTATCTCTGCGAGTGCACAAGATCAAAGCCGGGGATGAAATCGCCGTGCGCAGCGAATTCGGCTGCACGCGCCGCTCTGCGGAGGAGGTCGTTTTTCACGCGCCGGCCGCGCCCGGCGTCTACCCCTGCACGTTTTATCGCTCCCAGCCATCGGACAGCATCCGGCTGCAGGTCTTTGTGCTGACGCCGTATCTTGGCACGGAAAAGCTTGACGAATACCAGATCGGTTCCTACCCGTCCCGTGTGATGCAAACTCTCACCCATCATGCGACGCCGGCCGGGTTCATCCGGGTCACCAAAGAGATGGAAACCATGCACCTGTCTCCCCATTTCCGAGTGGCCCAATTCCTCTGCAAGCAGCCGGGCGACTATCCCAAGTTTGTCTGTATCCAGGAAAAGCTCCTGCACAAGCTGGAACTGATCCTCGACCATTTGGCCCAAAAGGGCTTTGAGTGCGCCACGCTGGCGATCCTGAGCGGGTTTCGCACTCCGGCGTACAACAAGGCCATTGGCAATGTCCCCTACAGCTGGCATTGCTGGGGCGGCGCCGCGGATATCTTTGTGGATCGCGACGGCAACGGCAATATGGACGATCTCAACCGCGACGGGCGCTGCGACCTTCTCGACGCGGAACAGCTTCGCGATTGGATCGAGGCCTGGAGCCGGGAACCGGTTTTCGCCTCGCTCCTGGGCGGCCTCGCACGCTATCGTCGTACCCACAGCCATGGACCGTTCGTCCATGTGGACGTGCGCGGCTCCGCGGCCAGTTGGGGTGAGTAATGTCAACAAGCGAATGGTAACCGCATGATCAGCAAATCGCAAAAAATTCGCCTCGGTGTGTTTGTGGTGATCGCCTGCCTTGTTCTGCTGGCCGTCATCGGCGTCATCCTGGTGCCGAAACTTCTGGAACATCGCGATATCTACTATATCGGGTTTCGCGACGCCTCAGTCACCGGGCTGCTGGAGGGCGGCACGGTCAAATATCAGGGTTTGACCGTCGGATTCATCAGCAAAATCACTATCGATCCGCAGGACATCCGCCGGGTCATCGTAGAGATATCGCTGGATCAGGGCACGCCCATTCGCGAGGACACCCAGGCGGAGATGGCGCTGCTCGGCATCACCGGCATCAAGCTCATCGAACTGCGCAGCGGCAGCAACGAAGCCAAACCCCTGCCGCCGCGTTCGTTCATCTCTTCCACCGCCTCCATCACCGATCGGCTCACCAACACCGCGGAGGCCATCGCCGGCAAAGCGCAAACCGTGATGGACAACCTGGCCGAGATCACGGATCAGGAAAACCGCACCAAACTGATGGAGCTGCTGACCACCACCAACGCCACCATCGCCGAATTGAACGGCCTGTTGCAGCGCAACCGTCCGGCGATCGACACCACGATGAACAATGCGATGGCGTTCAGCAGCGATGCACGCGCGATCGCCCTGCTCACCAAACGCACCATGATACGCGTCGACGAGATCGCCGAATCGGATTCGCTGCGCAGAATCCTGAGCAACCTGGTCGAGATCACCGAAAGCATTAAAAAAGCGGATATCGTGGAATTGATGCGCGAATTAAATGCAACCCTGGAACGCAGCAACCGGATGCTCCGTGACGCCGAAACCATGTTCATCAAAAGCCGTGCGGACATGCTCGACATCGTCGGCTCGTTTAAGGAGACCTCCGACAATCTCAATCAACTGACGCGCATGCTCAACGAGGACCCATCGATCCTGGTGCGCGGCGTCAAGCCCAAAAATCCGCCGGATGATAAATTAGGAAGATGACATGCGACGTACCATCCTTCTATTGGCCGCTCTCACCGGAGTGATCCTGTCCGGCTGCAGCAAGAGCGCGATCGTGCGCAAATTCTATGTGCTGGAAGCGCAGCCCGGGCCCCTGGATACCCGGCTGCTCCGGAATCAGCCGCTGGCCATTAAACTGGACGTGCGCGATTTCGTCATTGCCAAAGCCTATGACCAGACCCGTATCGCACTCCGGACCCGGTCTAATGAATTGAGCTACTATTATTATCATCTGTGGGCGGTGCAGCCGGCTGCGGCCGTCGCCGATATGGTCTACGAAGTGGTCGCCGGACTGGAACTTTTTCAACGCTGCACCCGCGGCTATTCCATTGGTCCCGATTATTACCTCACCGGGCAGATCATGGCGCTGGAGCGATCCCAGATCGGCAAAAAAGAGAGCGCACACCTCTCCGGCGCCTATTTCCTGTTCGACGCGCACACCGAATTGCCGGTTCTGCAGCACACGTTTGATAAAAGCGTAGAGTTGAAAGCAGACAAAAGCATGAACGGTTTCGCGGAAATCGCCAGCCAGATGCTGTACGAGGAATTTCAGCTCTTTTTGCAGCAGATCGTGGAATATTATCAAAACGAAAAACCTTGACGGCCGGGACATGGATCCATACCGTTTTACAAACGGCCGGCTGATCCTAACCGGTCCTCTGCTGATCTCCAACGTCGGGCCGTTGTATGAAGCATTGAGCGCCCTGCTCGCCGAACATTCCGGCGCTGTGGAACTGGATTTAGCCGCTGTCAGCGAAATGGACAGCGCCGGTGTGGCCATGATCGACCTGCTCTCGGAATCCATTCGCAGCCGGGGGCTGGCGCTTAAAGTGAACAACGTTTCACCCGACCTGGCGCGGACCATGACCGCGTTCTCGCTGCAGGAACCGGACAGCGGCAAAGAAGAGGCGCCGACCGGCCTCCTGGAACGGCTCGGCGAAATGGCGCTGGCTCGCGGCAAGGAGGTGATCGAATACCTTTTTCTCACCGCCGACGCCTTTTATTACACCGCCCTGGGGCTATTCAATCGAAAGAATTACCGCAAGGGGGAGTTCACCAATCAATGCATGCAGATCGGCATGAACGCATTCCCCATCGTCGCGCTCATCGCCTTTCTCATCGGCTTTATCCTCGCTCTGCAATCCGCTGCCCAACTGCGTCAGTTCGGCGCCGCCATCTATGTGGCGGACCTCATCGCCATCTCTATGACCCGCGAAATGGGGCCGTTGATCACCGCCATCATTTTCTCCGGCCGCAGCGGCTCCGCCATCGCTTCAGAGATCGCCACCATGAAGGTGACCGAGGAGACCGATGCGCTGAAATCCATGGGCCTGAATCCCATCGCCTATGTGCTGACGCCGAAAATCTACGCCATCGTCCTGATGATGCCGTTGCTGACCATTCTCTCTGTCGTCATCGGCATTCTCGGCGCCATGGTGATCGGCTGGTCCTATCTGGAGATCAGCCCGGAGGCGTTCTACCGCGAAGTGCTCACAGTGCTCTATCTGCGCGATATCACCACCGGTCTGGTCAAAAGCCTGGTCTTTGCCTGGCTGATCGCCCTCACCGGCGCCTATTACGGCTTTCGTGTCCGCGGCGGCGCCGAAGCCGTGGGCCGCGCCACCACCGCCTCTGTAGTCACATCGATCTTTCTCGTCATCCTGGCGGACAGCATCCTGGGGTTGGTCTTTTATTTCGGCCGCGGACTGGAGTATTGACCTGCCGCGCCATGGGCGCCCGCTTCACCGCTCTTGTCGTGCCCCAATTACATCCGGCTTGCACATGCCTGCTCCACCACGCGTTTGTACAACCGGGCGGGAATGGATCAGCCTGTTCCTGTTTATTTTTTCCTCAGGCTCTCGAACAGCTTCCACAGCCCATAACTCACTGGAGGCTCCATGCCGCCGCTGGGCAGCTCCAGGGCATACTGGTTCTCTGGATCGATCTCCTCCGGAGAGAGAAAATCCATGGTCCGATGAAACATCTCGGTGACCGGCGACAGAGCTTTGGCGATCCGGCCTTTAGCCCGTTTTTTCAACGCGCTGTAGATTTTGTCGCGGATATCCTCGGTGATGGTTTTCGCCGAGGCAAAGATGAATTCCGAGCTGGGCAACAGATCTTTGTCAGAGGCTACGACCGTCTTCTTGCAATAGTTTTCCGTAATGTAAGAAATCCGGGTGAGCATCACCGCGTTGATATAACCGTCCACCAGGCTGGAGGAGACTTTGCTGACAAAAGGGATCGACTTCATGCCGTCGGTGGCAAAACGGGAGAACACCTCTTCCGTGGCGTACTCCGCCGCCTCTGAGCCGCCGATGGCCATAGCATAATAGATCTTTTTGAGGATGACGAGCAGATCTCTATTGGACACCCTGCCGTTGTAAAGGATAAAGATCTCCTTGATATGATTGATGGCAGCGGACAGGATCAGCAGAGCATCGAGAAAGCCGTTTTGTACAATGGCGGTGGCGTAAAAAAGTTGTGGAATGTCCTTGCGCCGTTGCTGCTCCGTGGCCTGGTTCATCTCCGCGATAACCCGGTCATAGCTGCCGCGGTCCTCGGTGAGAGAGGCCACATCAAAACCCTGCTGGATCAGGTACTTGTTCTTTTTAAACCGTTTGATGCGCTTGGCGATCAGACGCGCCTCCTGGCCGGGATCATGCACCGGTCCATAGGCCGCAGGCATGCTCAGGATGCGGAAAAGCGGGATGGCGACGAAATAGATAAATGCCACAAGTACAAAAAAGGCAAAGAGATAAGCCGCAACCGGATGCAGCGTATGCAGCATGGTGTACAGTTGGAGAAATTCTTTCGCGATCACATAGAGGATGAATAGCGAGATAAAAAACAGGATTCGCTTGAAATAGTTCATGCCGATCTCCTTGTTTCCGCCCCGGTTATCCGATGAGGCTGTAAATAAATTAACGAATCAAACAAGGAAAAACAAACGGAAAGTGAATGCGGGCGCCCCGCAAAGCACGGCGCCATTGAATAAATCTTGCTTTCAGCGGAATTTTATCCAAACAAAATACATTTTCTTACGTATCAGTATAATGACGTATACGGTCCGATCCATTTACTTCATTCTCGCATAGGAGGAAACATGCTGCACCGATCCCAACACCGCTCTTTGCTCATGGCAGGCCTGCTGGCGGCCGTCCTGTTCTTTACCGCTGTTCCACCCATCCTGGCCCAAACCCAGAACATCGACATCCCCTTTCAAAAGTTTGTTCTTGACAATGGACTAACGGTGATCGTCCACGAGGACCACAAAGCCCCCATCGTCGCTTTCAACGTGTGGTATCACGTGGGCTCGAAAAACGAAAAGCCGGGCAAAACCGGGTTTGCCCACCTGTTCGAGCATCTGATGTTCAACGGCAGCGAGAACCACAACGACGACTATTTCAAGCCCCTTGAAAAAATCGGCGCCACGGATCTCAACGGCACCACCAGCGAAGACCGCACCAACTATTTTGAGAACGTGCCGAAATCAGCCTTGGACGTAGCCCTGTGGATGGAATCAGACCGCATGGGCCATATGCTCGGCGCCATCGACCAGGCCAAGCTGGACGAACAGCGCGGCGTGGTGCAGAATGAAAAGCGGCAGTATGAGAACGAGCCCTACAGTCTGTCGGATGAGCTTGTCTCTAAAAACTGTTTCCCGGCCGGCCACCCCTACTCCTGGACCGTCATCGGTTCCATGGAAGATTTGGATGCGGCAAGCCTGAAGGACGTGCACGAGTGGTTCAAGGCTTACTATGGACCCAATAATGCGGTGATCGCCATTGCCGGCGACATCACCACACAGGAAGCCCTGACCAAAGTCAAGCAGTACTTTGGCGATATTCCGGCTGGACCGCCGGTGACGCGCTACGAGGCATTTACCGCAAAGAGGTCAGGGACCTTGCGCCAGATCGCTCAGGACCGCGTTCCCCAGGCGCGCATCTATAAAGTCTGGAATATTCCGGCCTGGGGCACTCTTTGCGCAAACCGGCTCGATCTGGTCAGCGATCTGCTCGCTTCCGGAAAAACCTCCCGGCTGTACAAGCGCCTGGTGTATGAGGACCAGATCGCGACAGATGTCTCAGCGTATGTCGATCTGCGTGAAATCGCGGGACTCTTTTACATCGTCGCCACTGCCAAACCCGGCGAGTCTCTGGCCAAAGTCGAAAAAGCTCTGGACGAGGAACTGGCCCGCCTGATCGCCGAGGGCCCGACGGAAACCGAACTGCAACGGATCAAAGCGCAGTATCGTTCCAATTTCATCCGCGGCAGTGAGCGCATCGGTGGATTCGGCGGCAAGTCCGATATCCTCATCAGCAACGAGGTCTTTGGCGGAAGCCCGGACTATTACAAGACCACATTAAAGCACATCGATGAAGCCACGGTGCAGGACCTGCAGCAGGCCGCCAAATACTGGCTCTCGGACGGCGTCTATATACTCGAGGTCCATCCCTACCCGGAGTATAAAACAGCGGACAGCCAAGTTGACCGCTCCAGTCTGCCGGTTCCGGGCGCACCGCCGGCCGTCGCCTTTCCAGCCATTCAACGTGCCACTTTGTCCAACGGCCTCAAGGTTGTGCTCGCCGAACGCCACAGTGTTCCTTTGGCTAATCTCAGTCTGATCGTTGACGCCGGCTGGGCGGCTGATCAGGGCGCACTGCTGGGAACCGCCGGCCTGGCGCTGGACATGATGGATGAAGGAACAAAAAGCCGCAGCGCGCTCGAGATCAACGAGCAGCTGTCTCTGCTCGGCGCGCGGCTGTCGACGGGATCGAACCTGGATGTCTCGACCGTAACCCTCTCCACCCTGACTGAAAAACTCGACGCCGCTCTGGACATCTACAGCGACGTCATTCTCAATCCCGCTTTCCCGGAGCAGGAGCTCAGCCGGCTGAAAAAACAGAGTTTGGCCAAAATACAGCAGGAAAAGGCTTCGCCGTTCACCATGGCCTTGCGACTTCTGCCGCAGTACCTTTACGGCCAAGAGCATGCGTATGGAGTGCCGTTCACCGGCTCTGGGACCGAGGCGTCGATGGATAAAATGACAGTTCAGGTGTTGCAGAATTTTCATCAGACCTGGTTCAAACCCAACAACGCCACTCTGGTGGTGGTGGGCGATGTAAAGCTGGCCGACCTCACGCCCAAGCTGGAACAAGCTTTCAAATCCTGGAAAAAAGGCTCGGCGCCAAAGAAGCGACTGACCACGGTGGCGGCAAAGACCAAATCTCAGATATATCTCATCGACAAGCCTCAGGCCCAGCAATCCTTCATCGTCGCCGGGCAGGTTGTGACCCCCAAGTCGGATCCGGATGATATTGCGGTGCAGATGATGAACAACATTCTCGGCGGCACCTTTACCTCGCGCATCAACATGAACATCCGCGAAGGCAAACACTGGTCCTACGGCGCGCGCAGTTTGGTGATCGACGCCCGCGGTCAGCGGCCGTTCCTCGCCTACGCGCCGGTGCAGGGGGATAAAACAAAAGAGACGGTGCAAGAAATTCACAAAGAGTTGAAAGAGATCATCGGCAGCCGGCCTGCGCAACAGGAAGAGTTGGATAAAATCCAAAAGAATGAAATCCTCGGGCTGCCGGGCACCTGGGAGACGATCCAGTCGGTCGGCCGTTCGCTGTCCGAGATGGTCGTCTTTGATCTGCCGGACAGCTATTACCAGACCTATCCAGAGAAGGTCAAAAACCTGAAACTGAATGACATTTCAGCCGCCGCGAAAAAGATCCTGCGTCCGGATCAGACCGTCTGGGTGGTGGTGGGCGATCGGACCATGGTCGAGCCGGCCTTGAAAGAATTGGGGTGGGGCGAGATTCAGGTGATCGATGTGGATGGAAAACCGGTGAAATAAAATTTTCTTTTGCCCGGCAGCCAAGTCAGTGGGTCGTCTTGATTGAACAACCCGCACCGGTATTCCGCCGCCGCAAGCAAACGGCGCCTATATAAAGGGACGTGCATAAACGCACGTCCCTTTTTTTATATCCCTCATTCGCCATGCTTTCACGTGTTCTGCTATCGACATCCCGCCACTAAACGGCTAATGCTCTTTCGCTGATACTATACTTCTTTGGCAAAATGCCGAACGATATGGAAGGTTTTAATTTTATCATGCCCTGAAAACTAAATTTTTCCAGGGGGCAAAAGGAGGCCAGGCGCTAAATACGGGCAAATCTTCCCAGGCTGTTCGCTCAGTCTATTGCCGCTGCAGGATGCAAGTCCGCCTCGCATGCTCACCGGGGTGAAGCACTATTTTCTCCAGCCGGATCGTGCAATATCCCTCGCGCTCGCACTGAAGGGTCCAAACGCCGGGGGGAATCAGGGTTCGGACAAAGATGCCTTCGCTGTTGCTGCGCGCCGGAGGCACCATGCCCAATCCCTCCTCGCCGGGAAGAAAGCGGATTACCGCATCCTGCACCGGTACGCTGTCAGCATCGTACACCTGGCCGGTGAGGATAGCCTTGTTGGGAAAATCAGAATCATCGCTGCCGACGAGTTTAATCCTCAGGGGCAAGGTCATGGTGAAGGGCCCCTGCAGTCCGGTCACCCGCCACGTCTGCAGTTTCTTGATCAGCTCCGATGGAAATTCCTTGTCGCCGGTTTCGTTTTGCACCACCTCCACGGAATCCATTCGTTCCTGCTGCCAAAACATCCTCAGGGCGATGAGACCGGCAATGCGGTGATCCCGGTGGTGAAAGCGCATGGAAACATCGTGGATGTCGTCGAAATGGTTGCGCAGATGGGCCAGCAGCAAAGAGGCATTCAGGGAATCATTCGCTGCAGCAGTCCCTGGTTGAGTGGATCCTGAACTGAAGCAAAAAAGAACGATCAGGAAAACGCGCCTGTAATAGCAGCTCATGCTGGATCTCCCATAATCGAAGAGGGGATTGCCCCCTTTCACTTTCAATGACAGATATTTCTGTTTTGAGCTCCTAGGGTAAAATAGCCGGCACAGCTGGATAAAATTACAAAGCCGCCGGCATCAGACCCGGCATTCTGTGCATGAAGGATCAGGTTTTTCCGTAAACATCCAGGAGCTGCAACCGTGTAGCCTCCAGCCGCTTTTCCATGATTTGGGCAAAGCGTTTCAGCATCTCATATCCCAGGGTGTGATTGCTTTCGCATTGCGCGCGAATGCAACGGCCGTTCAGGGCGATCACGCGGGTATCCTGTTCAGCGCGCGCGTCGAAATGCCAAAAATACGGCGGCAACAGCCAAGACCAGCCAAGGATGTCGCCCTCCTCGACCGTTTGCAGAACGATCGTTTGATCCTGGTGGACCGGTATTTCAATCGCCACCCGTCCTTCGCGGAGCAGAAAAAAATCATTTGCCTCTTCCCCCTGCTTGCACAGATAACTGTCCCTTGGATAACGCTGGTTGCTTGCACATCCGACGATCAGCTCGATGAACTGGGGATCAAGGTCTTTGAAAAAACTGTGTCTTTGTAAAAATGGCGTCAAGGTTTCCATGGCAACCCCTCCTTGGCAGAGAAATCGGCAAATACGGCCGGTCGTTTCCAGACCGACGCCGGCGGATCATCCCCGACCGCTGGTACTGAAGCAGCAGGCGGGAATTGATCCTATAGGAGAAAACAGCCGAATGCTAAAGTGAAGGCGCCGCGCAAAGGCAGCGGCAGTTTCGTTCAAAATGCCACCCAGTGGACCGAGCAATTGGCCGGGAGCGAGGATAAATCCGATGCTAAATAGTTTCTGTTGCAAAAAGGATGAGCAAAACAGCGCGGAATCCCCCGCGCCTTGT
>DAIQOA010000065.1:0-21389 GCA_036788095.1 bacterium
GCGCGGGGGATTCCGCGCTGTTTTGCTCATCC
The DNA here is from genome assembly GCA_036788095.1 of bacterium. GTDB lineage: Bacteria > Zhuqueibacterota > Zhuqueibacteria > Residuimicrobiales > Residuimicrobiaceae > Anaerohabitans. The sequence goes on from DAIQOA010000065.1 coordinate 33, forward strand.
TTTTTGCAACAGAAACTAACTATGGTGTAGACTAAACGGCTGACGCCGGTGAATTAATGAAGCACGATCATTGAAATAATCAGCACAAATTACCGCTCCCCAACCACTTGGCAGCATTGATGAAGATTTACATCTTATTGTCTATTAGAATAAAACTTGTACACTACGGAAGAACTGGCAGGGCAACTAGAGTTTACCGACATAATCATGAAGGCTGGGTACATCTATGCCTAACCTCATGTGCTTGACTCGCTCTACGTAAGCTTCGATCATCCATCCTAAGCTACGGAGGATTGAGCCAATATACGTAAATTCTTGATAGCCGTCAAGTTTTTTTTAATAATTATGGTTATCCTTCATCATTTTCCGCCCTCCAAAGCCCCCTGCAATAGCCGCCACAGTTCCTCTTTGCCCAAGCCCGTCTTGGCTGAAAAAGCGAGAATCCTTCGAAGCGCCGGCGAATGAGAGGCCAGCGAGGCCAAATTTTTCTGCAGTTCAGCGCGCGATAGCTTGTCCGCTTTGGTCGCCACCACCACATAGTTCAACGGCCGCTCCTGTAACCATTCCAACAACTGCTCATCCAGGGCCGACAAGGGATGACGCACATCGATCAGCATCACCACCAAAACCAATCCCGGGGTTTGCTCCAGATAGGGTTCGATCAATCCCTGCCAGGATTCGCGTAAGGTTTTAGACGACCTGGCATAGCCGTATCCGGGAAGATCGACAAAATAAAAACGATTATTAATCTTATAAAAATTAATCATTTGTGTTTTTCCGGGCGTCGAGCTGACAAAAGCCAGCCGGCGCTGGTTCAACAGGCTGTTCAGTAATGTCGATTTTCCCACATTGGAGCGGCCGACAAAGGCGATATGAGGCAGCGGCTCTTTGGGCAGCTGCGCCGGATCAACCACGCTTTTGATAAATTCCGCGGAGGTGATTTTCATAAGAGTTCCCGTTTCAAATGAATTCGTGGTTGGGGACCGGAACGGCCCATGGACCGATTTATCAAGCCGCCCATCATGTTGTCGGCTAAAAATCCGCCCGGGCTCGTTCCCCTTTGCAATAATTGCCCACCATTCCTCACACGCCCCACCCCCTCGGCGACAGAGTCGCCTCCTACAACGCTATCTGATATGGACGCGTAATGGCGGGATCTGCTGCTCATCAACCCTCACGCCACCCCCTCGGCGACAGAGTCGCCTTCTACAACGTCATCTGATATGGACGTGCAATGGCATGATCCACTGATTACCAATAAAAAACGCCTCCCGTTGAACAGAAGGCGTTGTCAAATCCGTCACCCTGTGCTTCACGCGGCATTTTCCCGCAGCGCATCTCCTTCGGACGCGGCGCCGGACTTTTTCTTTTTATAGACCGGCTCCGCTTTTTTAGTGATCACCTCGCGGGTGATGCGACAGGTCTCCGCCTCCTTGTGCGAGGGCAGATGGAACATGATGTGCAGCATCGCCTCTTCCATCACCGAGCGCAATCCGCGCGCGCCGGTGCCGCGTTTTTTGGCGATGGCGACCACTTCTTTCAAAGCGTCCGCATCAAACGTCACCTGCACGCCGTCCAGTTCGAACAGCTTTTGATACTGCTTGGTCAGCGCGTTTTTCGGCTCGGTCAGAATGCGCAGCAATGCCTGGTCGTCCAACTCGCCCAGCGTGCACAGCACCGGCAGACGGCCGATCAACTCGGGGATCAGGCCGTATTGCAGCAGATCGTCCGGTTCCACCCGGCCGAGGATCTCGCCCAACGCCTGGGATTTGGACTTTTCCGGATTGGCGCCGAAACCGAGCGACTTATTCCCCACGCGGCTGGAGACGATTTTGTCCAGCGATTCAAACGCGCCGCCGCAGATGAAGAGAATGTTGCGCGTGTCGATGTTGATGAAATCCATTTCCGGATGTTTGCGCCCGCCTTTGGGCGGCACCGCGGCGATGGTGCCCTCCAGCATCTTGAGCAGCGCCTGCTGCACCCCTTCGCCGGAGACATCGCGGGTGATCGAGGGGTTGCCGCTCTTGCGGCTGATCTTGTCGATCTCGTCGATGTAAACGATGCCGCGTTCTGCCCGTTCCAGATTGTAATCCGCGGCCTGCAGCAGACGTACGAGAATATTCTCCACATCCTCGCCCACATAGCCGGCTTCAGTCAATGTGGTGGCGTCGGCGATGGTGAACGGCACCTGGAGAAACCGCGCCAGGGTCTGCGCGATCAGCGTCTTGCCGGTGCCGGTGGGGCCGATCAGCAGCACATTGCTTTTTTCCAGCATCACTTCATCCGGGCCCGGCATGTGCTGAATGCGCTTGTAATGATTGTACACCGCCACCGCGATCGTGGTCTTGGCGTGTTCCTGGCCGATGACGAACTTGTCCAGCTCCGCCTTGATCTCCTGGGGCGTGGGTACCGACTCGAGATGCTTGAACGGTTTGCGCGTTTTATCCCGGCTGACGATCTTTTCCGCCAGCGCCACGCATTCATTGCAGATGCTCACGTCCGGGCCGGCGACCATGGTCTCAACCTGTTGCGAGCTTTTGCCGCAAAAGGAACAGATGACCAGACGACGGCTGTTTTTATTCTTATGATCCATGCGCTATTTCTTTTTTTCCTTGACGGTCACGCCTTTGCGCACCATGATCTCATCGATCAAACCGTACGCCTTGGCCTCCTCCGGACTCATGAAAAAATTACGGTCCGTGTCCTTGGCGATCTTGTCGATGGGCTGACCGGTGTGATGCGCCAGGATCTCGTTCAACCGCTCGCGCACGATGAGGATCTCCTTGGTCTGAATCTCGATATCCGACGCCTGTCCCTGAGCGCCGCCGGCGGGCTGATGGATCATCATCCGCGAATGCGGCAACGCCGAGCGCTTGCCCTTGGCGCCTGCCGCCAACAACAGCGCACCCATGCTTGACGCCTGGCCCATGCAGATGGTGGCCACATCGGGCTTGATGTACTGCATCGTGTCGTAAATCGCCAGGCCGGCGGTGACATAGCCGCCCGGACTGTTGATGTACATGAACACATCCTTCTCCGGATCTTCCGCCTCTAAAAACAACAGCTGGGCGATCGCCAGGCTGGCTACGGCGTCATCTACGCCGGAGCCGATGAAGACGATGCGCTCTTTCAGCAGACGAGAGAAAATATCATACGCGCGCTCGCCCCTGCCGGTCTGTTCTATAACAATTGGCACCAATCCCATGGACTACTCCTTTGTCTCGCTAGGCTCATTTTCCATTTCCGCATGCTGCTGCTGATACCGGCTCCAGGGCTGCTGCAGCTCGTTGATCTTGGCCGACCGGGCCAGCAGGTCATACACCTTTTCCTCTTCCATCGCGTCCTTTAATCGATTCAGGGCCGCCTCATCCTTGCGCAGCTCCTGCACCCGGGCCTCCCCCTGTTTGCCGCCGGCGCTGATCTGAGCGAACCGGGCCTCCAGTTCCTCGTCCGTGATGGCGATGGCATGGTCTTTGATCAGCTGCTCGCGCAGCAGAATCCAGGCGATGTTGCGATGCACCATGGGCATAAAGGCGTTGCGCAGCTCTTCCTCCTTCAACGGAGTCTTGCTGCGTTTGCGCGCATCTTCCATCACCGCCTGCATATATTTTTCCACCATCGAAGGAGGCGGCTGCACCGGATTGCGTTTGATCAACTCATCCTCCAGATTGCGGCGGAAATGCTCGGCGCTCTCCGACTGCGCCTGATAGTGCAACCGGTCCGACACCGCTTTTTGCAAAGCCTGCAGATTTTCAAACTCACCCATATCTTTGGCGAACTCGTCATCCAGCTCCGGCAGACGCCGCTCCTTGATCTCCTTGGCCGCCACCGAATAAAAGACCTGCTGAGCCTGAGGCGTCTGCGTTTGCACGAATTGCGATTCAGCCGGCTTTTCCATGGTCAGCTGCACGCGCCGTTCCTCGCCGGCCTTGATGCCCACGAGCTGCGCGGTTATCTCTTCCCCGTCCTTTAATTCCAGCACCCGGTCCTCCAACCGCTGACCCAGGATCGGCACGCCGGACAGATCCAGTTCCTGCAGATCGGCGATGACGAAATGGCCGGTCTGCGCTTCACCCTCCACGTTGTAGACCATGGCGTTCTGCCGGCGCATGGCCTCCAACGTCTGCGCCACCTCCTCCTCGGATACGGAAAAAATATACCGATCCACCGGCAATCCCTGATAATCCGGCGTTGAAATGACCGGACGAACGTCGAATTGAAATTCAAAAGTCAGCCCCTGCTGCTCATCGAAACGGAGGTTGACCAGCTCCGGCGAATCCAGCAGGTCGAATTCATTTTCCTTGAAAATGGTCTGATACGCCTCCGAGATAAAAGGACGGAACACATCCGCTTCCACCTGTTTGCCGTACATTTTTTTCACCAGATGAGCCGGCACTCTGCCTTTGCGAAATCCCTCCAAACGGATGTTCTTCAGCTCCGCGTACTTGGCATCCAGCTCCGGCTTGACCTGCTCCGGTGGCACGCGGACGCTGACCACATGACGCCAGTTATCTCCACGTTGAATCGTATAGTCCAAAATCTACCTCGTAGGGAAAGTTCGTTTCGGGAATATTTGCGCGCTCCACCCCATAAAAAAACCGAGCGCCGGCTGAAGCAAACACACCCGAAACTGTTTGCTGTGAAAAGAGCCGTGGGCATCGGCTGGTGCGAGAGGGGGGACTCGAACCCCCAAGTCTTTGGGACACTAGATCCTAAGTCTAGCGCGTCTGCCAATTCCGCCACTCTCGCTTCAGGGGATTATCAATTTATCCATTTTTCTATTGAATGTCAAACGCTTTTTCGGCCGGTGCGGGACCCGGCGGCTGCTCCTGCGGCAATCTCCTGGTAGATGGCCCTTGTGCGTTGAATGACCTGCTCCACGCTGTGACGCTGCACATAGGCCAGGGCCCGTTCCGCCAGCCGCTGCTGCAGCTCCGCATGTTCTAGGAGATGGATCGTCCTTTTTGCCAGCAGGGCGGCATTCGCCGGCTCGGTGAAGAGCACCTCTGCCCCATCGTGCAGCGCATCCGCCATCCCGCCCACCGGCGTGGTGATCACCGGCAAGCCGCTGGCCATGGCCTCCAGAACCACCATGGGAAATCCCTCCGAGTACGAGGGCAGCAGCAACAGACCGCTTTCAGCCAGCAGTCGCCTCTTGGCCGCATAGTCCACCCAGGGATGGATTTCGAAATGGTCCTGCAGGCCGTGCTCTTGCACCGTTTGTCTCAGCTTGTCGATTTCATGGTCGCCGCAAAAAACAAACCGGCAGTTCGGCCGCCGGGCGAGCACCAGCGGAGCGGCGCGGACGATGTCGTACACGCCTTTGCCCTTGAGAATGGCGCCGAGAAAAAGCGCCTGCTCTTTGCGTCCGTTGCGGCTAAAGGGGAAGAGCCGGGTGTCGATGGGATTGTGCACGTGATACAGCCGCTGCTCAGGCAGAAGCGAACGAAAGCGGTCGATCATGGCGCGGTTGGCGAAGATGATACCATCGCTGCGGCGCAGCAGGGCGACGATAAATCCCTTCACCCAACCGTGGCGGCTGTGCACATAATCCCAGAAATGGCTGGGGTGCACATGCAACAGCAGCGGAATGCGGCGCTGATGCAGCAGAAGCATGTACGGCACCTTGCGCCAAAAACTCATATCAGAGGAAAAGTGAATATGCACCAGATCCGGCCGCCGGCGGCCAAGACTCCGGGCAAAGGAAAGCCATTGGCGCAGCGCGGAAAACAGTTTGGCGAGCTTGACGCCGTCGCCGCAGGAGGAGTGGTAGCAAACCCCATCGGTGAAAAATCCTGCTTCAGCCAGAGTGTTGAGCACTGTGGCCACGCCGCCGCGCCGATGCCGCGACAGGCTGATCACCACCACCCGCAGGGGCCGGCCGGCTGCAGGGGCCTGAACCCGGCCCTCGCTCATCGTTGGCCGCCGATGGAACGGGCTTGCTCGTAGATCTGCATCAATTTCTCATAATGCACATCGGGCGAAAACAGCCGCTCCGCCTTGGCGCGGCCGCTGCGGCCCATGTCCACGGCCCGTTGCGGTTCACCGATCAACCGCTCGACCCGGTTGATGAATTCCTCCAGATTCCCGGCGGTGTAGGTATAGCCGTCCACCCCTTCATCGATCAACTCGGGGATTCCGCCAAGGCGCGAGCCGATGACCGGCTTGCCCAGAGCGAGCGATTCATAGATGACCAGCGGCGAGTTGTCATGCCACTCTGAGGTCACCACGGTGAACCTGGCTCTGGCGGCCAGGCTTTTCAGCGCTTCGCCGGACTGATACCCCGCCAGAGTGACGTGGCTCAGACCCTCGGCCTTGATGGTCGCCGCCAACTCGGCCTCCAGGGGCCCGGTGCCGCAGATGATCAGATTCAAGTCCTTGATGCGTGCGGCCGCCTGCAATAAAAAGCGAACGCCCTTTTCATGCGTCAGCCGTCCCATGAAAATATAATAATCCGACGGCTCGTAACACGGCTCATAGGCGGAAAGATCCAGCGAGTACGGCTGCACCAGGATCGGCTTGCTGCCGTAACCGTAGCGCTTCATCTTGTCCGCCAGGAACCGGCTGGGCGAAACAAAGACATCGACATTCTTTTTATACGAGGCCAGACAGCGATGCAGCCTGGCCTCCACGGCCACCAGCAAACTGGCGGTGTAGGAATCGCGAAAGCACCTTTTAGCCACTGCGTGGTAAAAGTAACGGCCGCGGCAGGCCTCACAAAGCCGGCGCCGGCCGTCGAGAAAAATATAATTGGGGCAGATCAGCTTATAGTCATGAAGCTCCATCACCACCGGCAGGTTAAAGGCCTTCAGCGTGCTCAGCACCGCCGGCGACAGGTGGTGGTAGATGCTGTGCACATGCACCATCTCGGGCTGTGTGTCGCGGATCAGCCGCGCCAGCTGCTGCTGGGCGTTGCGGTTATAGCAGACGCGCGCCGCTTTGCGCGCCAGCGCCAGCGGCCGGCGCACCGATTCGCGCAGTTGCTCAGGATTGAAATGCTCGGCAAAATAGTCGCTGTAGGCGCAGGGCAGATTGCGCGGATGGTGCATGGAAAACGGAATCACCTCATGACCATGGCTGCGCAGCAGGTCGCTCATGTTGAACAGATAACGCTCCGCGCCGCCCTCGATATAATGGAATTTATGCACCGTGAGAATGCGCATGGGTCAATCCGCTCCGCCGTCGAAAACTGGCAATTGATAGATGACGATCTCGGGCTGCAAGCGCGGATTGGCGGGCTTGAACGTTCGCAGCCGTTTAGCATTGGCCTCAAGCCAGGCGAAAAACTGCTTGCGCTCCTGTACCACCTGGGGATATTTTTTGTAGGAATGTTTCCAGTCAAAGAAGACGCGGCTAAAGCCATCGGCCAGATAATACTGGGCGCCGGAATCACGCAACGCGGAGATGAATTCCGGCGTCAAATTCAGCCGCCGCGAGGTCAGCTTGAGCGCGGAGAGCTGATAACAGTGCGACGAGTCCGGCCGGGCGTCGCGGCAATTGGGCAGAGCCGGGGGAAATGACTCGGTCATGATGCGGCTGTGCGCTGGAATGTTCTGCAGAATCCAGGCGCGGCTGATCGTGCGCGGATCGGGCTTGGCCAGGCCGTTAAAGTAACGGCAACTGCGACCTGCCTGCGCCACCGCCAACGCCAGCACCATGCCCAAAAGCACGGCGTTGCGCCGCTCCGCCTGACGGCTCAGGCGAATCGCCATCGACTCGAGCGCCAAAGCCGCTGCCACCATCAGAAAGGGGACGATGGGCAGCAGATGGCGGATCGCCTTGTAAGCCACATATTCAAACATGAAATAGGTCAACAGGGTAAAGGACAGTAGCAATAGATCCGCACGCCGATACCGGCGCACCATTAAAAACAGTCCAACCAGGGTGATCGCCATCAGCACCGGGCCTAGGGTGTCGAGAAAATCATTGGGATAAAAAACACCAAAGCCCTCCGACTGGTCGCCGGTCCAGTAGGACAGCAGGCTGCCGCCGCTGCCGAGCTTGCCCTCTTTTTCAAATTGGCCGGTCCCCTGCAATCCCTGCCTGGTCTGGTTGAAATCCAAAACAAAAAGCGGACAGAACAGCAAAAAAGCGATCACCAGAGTCGCGGCCAGCAAAAACAGACGGCGGTTGAAAATTTTATTCCGCGACCAGCCGCTGTCCTTGGCATGACAGAGATGGGCATACAGCGCAGGCGCCACGGCAAAGAACAAACTGAACTTGGTGGCCAGCGCCATGGCGGCAAACAGGGCGCTGGTAAAATAGTGCAGGGGCCGGGGCTTTTCCAGCAAGGATGCGGCGCTGGAAACGGCCAGCAGGGCAAACAACGAAGCCGGCAGGTCCACCGTCGCATAATGGCTCTGCTGAATATGAAGAAAATTGAACGCCAACAGAGCGGAAGCGATCCAGGCCACCCGTTCGGAATACAGCCGCTTCACCAGGCGATAGAGCAGCCAGACCGAAAGTACCCCCATGAACGCCACCAGCAACCGGCTGATGAGAAACAACGGAAACGGCGACAGATTGTAAAATTGCGTGACATCCGCCGTCGTGGCAAAACGACCGGTCAAAAAATTCACCACAATGTACAGACCGATCGGCAGCGTAAGCAGATAGGTGAAAAACGGCGGATACACGCCGATGGCAAAATAGGCCGAAACATCGCTAAAATGCGACGAAAGCAACCGGCCGGCCTGCGCCACCAGCTTGATCTCGTCTGGATGATAAAGAAAGGGTTCGCCGAAACGGATATGATAAAGCCGTAAACAGGCGGCTGCCGTCAGCAGCAGGGTAAGATAGAGGCGGTTCTTTGAAAAGCGAGCCAAGGATCACCTGAAATTTGTTTAATAAAAATATAAATATAGGGGATAATTTGCCTTTGCGCAAGAAAAATATATCCCAGCCAATGAATATACACGCAGTTACACTATTTGGCGGAAAAAAGGGCTGCAGCGCCGACAGTTAACATCAAATAACCAACGCGTTTGTACATTCAGACGGATAAAAAGAAGGAAAACGCCATGAAAAACTCATTCCAGCTATTCAAAATTATGTTTATCTTTGGCTTAACCTGCACAGTCAGCGGGTGGGGCCAAGGCATCGGCATAAATGGCTCAACCTTCGCCTCACGGGACAAGGATGAACAGACCCCCTATTTCGACTATGGCTATGAGGACACCTCAAACGACGACTCAGGCTGGGAGAGCCGCTCAGAGTACTATGACGACGCAGAGGAGGCGGATCATGAAGAGACAAAGCCAGCCCTGCATTTGCACCTGTACCTGGGCCTGCGCTCTTCGTGGCTTCCGGCTTACCACCCCTGGCGGATCGGCCTGAGCTATACCTATGGCGCGTGGCACCGACCGCATGTCTCCGTTTACTATGGCTATGACTGGTATTGGAATGATTGGTACTGGGATCTCTATGATCTCTCCTCCTATTGGTGCAGCACCTGGTACTGGGCGCGAAGATATGATCCCTGGTATCGTTACGATCCCTGGTACGGCTATGACCGCTACGTTTTCCGGCATTACCGGCCCATGTTCTGGCGCCACCACCAGTACGGCTGGTTTGGTAGATCACATTGGTATGATCACAGCTATCACCGGCACGGCGGCAATCCCTGGTATGGTCATTATCGACCGGACCGGGATCATCGCGATGGATGGTACAGCGACCGGCACGAGTCACGCCAACGATTCGATCCTGACCGGCGCCGGACCTTTTCCGATAGACGACAAAATGACAGAATGCGGGAGGAGCGGCTGGACCGGCCGCGCACCAGATCCCACACCGACACTCCACGCATGCGCGACGAACAGAGACTAAAGGATAAAGAAAAAAACAGATTTGAAAACCGCAGCCAAGAGAGGATCCGGCAACAACCGGAGCGAGGCGATATGCCCCGCAACGAAATGCGCTCCTCTCATCCTGCTCGAGAATCACGCTCCGCAAATTCTGACGCCCGGCGTTTCGTCAGCAGAGCAAAAGAGCGGCAGGATAAAAGAGCTGATTTGAACCGTGGAAAGCGGAAGCCTGATGCTGAGACGCATGTGGCCGAGCCGCGTGTGGAAAAACGCCTGAACGATCGCAGCGCTCGCGTTTTCGAAAACCGGACGCCGCAGAACCGTTCCAACGATCGCAGCGCTCGGGTTTTTGAAAATCGGTCCCCGCAAAACCGTTCCAACGATCGCAGCGCTCGGGTCTTCGAAAATCGTACGCCGCAAAACCGTTCCAACGATCGCAGCGCTCGGGTCTTCGAAAATCGTACGCCGAAGAACCGTTCCAATGATCACGGCACACGCGTTTTCGAAAACCGAGATGGATCAGCCCGTTCAGATGATCGGGCCGGCCGCATCGTCGAAAACCGAAACCGAGCAGAACGATCTTCAGCTGTATCCCGGTCAGAAAAAAACAGCCCATCACAGCGCAACGACAGCGGCAGCCGCTCCGGCCGCACATCGCATCAAGAGCGGGGCACCAGCCGGCGGCGCTAATCAGCGCTGCTAATCCGCACAGTCAGACGCCACTGCGGGCAGATCGGTTTCACCGACTCGGATGCATCCTTGAATCCGGCGGTGCCAGGATAACCATGGATCAGGCAAAATTTGCCTGATCCATTTGTATATTTTACAATGGATATTTTCCTTGATTTCCTTATTATTCCGTGTATATTATACTTGTAGGCCATCCTCGAATGGTGCTGCAAACATAAATTATTGTTTATATTAATTTAATGCAAATACCAGACGATTCTCGCAATCAGGCGGGCTCTGTCCTTAACGTTCAGGATCTATCGATCTGTTATCGCCGCAATCACACCTGGCGCAGCGTGGTCGATGGGGTCTCCTTTGACATCAAGCAGGGCGAAACGCTCTGCCTGTTGGGTGAATCGGGTTCGGGTAAATCTTCCATAGCCCTGGCCATCGCCCGGCTGACTCAGCATGCGCGCGTGTCAGGACAGGTCGTCATACATAACCAATCGGTGTACGATCTGGAGGAAACGGCGTTGCGGCAATTGCGACGCCGTCATATCAGTTTTATCTTTCAAAATCCCGAGGCCGCTCTGCTGCCCCATCGCACCATCGGCCAACAAGTGCTGGATGTGATCTGTTTTCGTACGGGAGACGATCGCAAGGCCGGCGCGCTGAGAGCGAAAGAACTGCTGCAACAGGTCGGTCTGGCGGAGCAAGAAGTGTGGTCCCAGTACCCGCACCAGCTGTCCGGCGGCATGTGCCAGCGGGTGCTGCTGGTGATGGCGCTGTGCATTCATCCCAGGCTGGTGATTGCGGACGAACCTACCAGCTCTGTGGATGCGATCACTCAGAGTAAAATACTGAGCCTGTTGTTGGATCTGCAGGATCATTTTCAGTTTGCCATGCTTTTTATCACGCACGACCTGACGGTTGCCGCCCTGGTGGCGAATGCCATCGGCGTAGTGAAAGCCGGCACCCTGCTGGAACTGCAGGCCACCCAGGAACTGTTCAACCAGCCGCGCACTGACTATTCGCGCCAGTTGATATCCGCCGCACAAACTTTAGCTCGAACTGTGAGGTGAGAACAAAATGCCAAATATTTTGGCAGGTTCTGTAAACGGTAAATTTGGCGTCAAGCCGATCAAATCGCTGCATGTGCTCAGCCTGGTGGTGAATGACGTCTGCAACCTAGGCTGTCGCCATTGTTATTTCAAATCAGAGCAGGGCTCGAATGCATTGACCACGGAAGAATGGCTGCGATTCCTCGATTCAGCCTTTCGCCGGTTGGAGCCGGTGGTGGTGACTTTTGCCGGCAGAGAGATATTTGCCGAGCCGCAGAGTGCAGACCTTTTTTTCGAAAGCATCCGTCTTCTGCGGCAGATGAAACCCAAACGTCATACCGACATCGGTGTGATCACCAACGGGACGCTGTTGGCCGGTTACCAGGACCGGCTGACGGCCATGCCGCCGGATTACCTGGATGTGAGCATCGACGGTCTGCCGGCGCAGCATGACGCGGTGCGCGGCGCCGGCGCCTTTGAACGTGTGGCGCCGCAATTGCGCTGGCTGCACGATCACATGCAAAATGTCTGGCTCACGCCCACACTCAACGGGGCGACAATCTTCCGGCTGGCCGAGATCATCTCGTACTATCGCCAAGAGTACGGTTTCCGCCGTTTTTCAGTGGGCTTTTATGTGCCCATGGTGCACACAGATCTGGACCTCGCCATCTCCAAGGAGGCGTTTCGAGCATTTGCCGAAAAAACACTGCCGGCGCTGGAGCGAGTCAAAGGCCTTTCCGACTGCGAGATCATCATCGAGTTGGATGAGAATCAGAAGCATCTGATCCACAACCTCGAGTTGACTGGGTATCTCAAAGCCGGACGGCCGCTGGCCTCAGAGGACTTTCTCCTTGATAACGGCTTGACGCTCACCTTTAACATCGCCCGCATTCCGGTGGGTTTGTGGCGCAGTGTGCGGGTGTCCAGTTCAGGCGGCTGGGTCGCAGCGGAGGATATGCTGCGGGTGAACGAGTACAGCCGGCTGGCGACCGCATGGGTTCGCGAGTGCGACTATGACGCCGGCAAGCTCTACCAGGCCGGATTGGCCAGCGCCCGCTTCCAGGAACTGCTCGACGCCTCGCCAAACCTGCAAGCCTACTATAGCAAAGACAAAAAAAGCCTGAATCAGGGACGCAGGCAACAAGCGCTGGTGTGACAACCCTTCCATCAAGGACGCGATCAATGGCAAAGGTACGGATGCGCTGCAGTGGGATGGGTTTACTCGTCACCTTGGCTGCCTTCCTTGCCTGTTCCGGCCGGCCGGTTCCTTCCAGTCCTCACACCCTGACCATTGCCGTTGAAAACGACATCCAAACGCTGGATCCCGCCATTCTCTCCGATCCCTTCACCAGCCGTATTTTATGGCAGATGTACGAGGGGCTGCTGGGGCTCGACGCGCAGGGCGCGCCCGTGCCCCTGATCGCCGAATCCTGGCAGGCGGACGACGGCTTTCGCCGCTGGACCTTCAAGCTACGGCCCAACGTGTTATACCATGAGTCTCCGCTCTTTGCCGCCCCTTCCCACACCCGTCCGGTCAATGCCTATGATGTGCTGTACAGCTATCACCGTTTCGCCGCCGGCTTTGGCTCTTTTGTCTTTAGCGGCGTAGTGGAAGGCTTTGCTGAATATGTAAAACATCAGAGCGACAGCGTTAAAGGATTTGTGGTCTTGGATTCGCTGACCTTTCAGTTCCGTCTGCTGCAAGCGGAACCCACGTTCGTTTACCGGCTGGCCAGCCCCTATCTCGGCATTATGCCTGAGGAGGTGGTGGAACATGATCCGCACCGGTTCGGCCGCACGATCTGCGTGGGCAGCGGTCCTTTCAAACTGCTGCGCAGAACAGAGACAGAGGTGCTGCTGGAACGTAATCCGCACTACTGGCGGCAGACCAAAGGCAATCTGCAGCAGATTCTATTCCGGGTGGAAAAAAATCCGCAGCTGCGCATCAGTCAATTCGAAAGCCGGGTGTATGATGTTCTGCAGGCGCCCATCGCCTTTATCCCGCGCTTTATGCAGGGCGATGCCATCAAGCCCGAGCTGGCAGACCGCTATCGGTTGCTGCGCGGGACGACCTACAACGTCCACTATCTCGGTCTGAACTGCCGGGATCTGCAGGACATCCATCTCCGCCGTGCCATTGCCTTTGCCGTGAACAAAACCGAGATCGTCCGCTCGCTGCTCTATGATCAGGCGCAGATTGCCGCGAGCCCTGTGCCCCCGGGCATGCAGGGATATCAGCCGCCCGAGGGCCTGCTGTTCAATCCGGATTCTTCCCGACAGGAGCTGGCCGCCAGTTCGTACCGGGGCGCACCCCTGACCGTACTGGTCAGCGATGCGCCCAACAGCGAACAGCTGGGTCAGATCATTCAGAGCGATCTGGACCGGGTGGGGATCCGAACGACGCTGCAAAAACTGGATTTCAATTCAATGCTCTCGCGCATTTTCAGCGGCGACAAACCCGATCTGTTCATCCTCTTCTCCGAGTGGATCTTTAGCGCCCCCGAGTTCATCATCGATTCCTACCATTCGGAGCGCTGGCCCAATCCCAACCTCTTCGGCTATCGCAATCCCCGGGTCGATCAACTGCTGAACGAATGGCGCAAGCAATCAGAGCGCGAACAGATCAACGCGATCTGCCGTCAGGCCGAGAGCATCGCCCTGTCGGAGGCGCCGGCGGTGTGGTTGTTTCATCTCTACAACATCTATGTGACGGATCACAGGCTGACGCAATTCAGCGTCAACGCCAATCACTATTGGGACCTGGCGGACGCCCTGTGGCAGGAAGAGTGATGGCCGCATTCAACGCCAACCATTCCCGGCTCGGCGGCGTGCTCTATCATTCGTTGCTGCTGCTGGGACTTTTAATTCTGGTTTTCGTCCTGTTCTCCGGACTGCCGGCCAATCCGGCACGGTCGATGCTGGGATTGAACGCCAGCGAAGAGGCGGTCAGGGCACTGGAACAGGAACTGGGACTGGATCAGCCGCTGGGGCGGCAATTCATCCGCTATCTGATCGGGCTGCTGCATCTGGATTTCGGCGTCTCCTTTGTCACGCGAAGGCCGGTGCACATGGATCTGTTCAGCGCCCTGTGGGCGACGCTGCGTTACGTGAGCATCGCTCTGCTGTTCAGCCTGATCGCCAGTCTGGCGCTGGCAACACTCGCCCATTTTCACCGCCGGCTGCGGCGCGGAATCTGGCTGGCAGCGGCAGTGGTGACCAGCCTGCCCAATCTGGTGTGGGCTCTGGGATTGGGCCTGTTGATTCTGAAATGCCGGCTTCTCGTCGTCATCCCCTCCATTCAGATCCGTTATGTGTTCATGGCGGCGCTGGCGCTTTCGCTGTATCCGGTGGCAACGCTCAGCCAGATTTTGATCAGCGAGGACCGGCGCATTCGCCGGCAGTTATCGATTCTCGCCGGCCGCAGCATCGGACTGGCCGAGTCCCGGCTGTACTTAACCCGCGTGCTGCCGCAGGCGCTGTCCGCCTGGCTGGCGCAGTTGTCCAACATCAGCGCTTCGCTGTTGGCCGGTTCGGTCTTTATTGAGATCATCTTTTCAATCCCCGGACTGGGCCATCTGGTGGCGCAGTCGGTTTTACGCCAGGATTACCCGATGATTCAGGCGATCCTGATCGTCTGTTTTTTCGGCTTTATCCTGCTCAACTGGATTCTTGAACGGCTTTATGGCTATTTGTATCCCGGCAAGCGGGCGAAAACATGATGCGCACCTTGCTCATACGCAGCGTCGTGCTGCTGGCGACGATCGGACTGTTATGGTGCGTGCCGCTGCACCATGACGTGCAGCTCGATCAACGCCTGCAGCCGCCGTCAGCGAGCCACTGGTTGGGCACGGACGATCTGGGCCGCGACCTGGCGATGCGCGTGATTGCCGGATGCAGATTGTCTTTGAGCATCTCGCTGCTGGCCTGGGTCACCTGCCTTGGTCTGGGCTTGATGGCGGGCGGCCTGGCAGGCTATTTTGCGGACCACTGGATCGGAAAACTGGTCGACCTGCAGATCTCCATCACCTATATCATCCCATTCACCGTTTTTCTGATCACGCTGCTGGCTCTGTTCGGACCCGGTCTGGCGCCCGCTTATCTCATCCTGGTGTTGCTCGCGTGGGCGGCGCCGGCACGGCAGACCCGCGCGGCCGTGCTGCAGCTGAAGAGCAGCCGTGCAGTCACCGCAGCCTGGTCATTCGGTTACCCGCCCGGGCGGGTGATCCGCCAGGTGATGCTGCCGCAGCTCTTCCGGCCTGTGCTCATCACCTCGTTGGCGGTTCTGCCCGAGATCATCGCGCTGGACGCCGGGCTCAGCTTTCTCGGGCTGGGCGCTCCGCCGCCGACGCCCACATTGGGAAAACTCATCAACGACGGCATCTCCTATTATTCGGTCGCCTGGTGGATGCCGCTGTTTCCGGTTCTGGCGTTGATGGCCATCTGCTGGGCAGTGCGATTTTTATTCGCCGGATTCACCGGCAGGCTGAAACAGCCTTCATTCCCCATGAACCGGCGCTGATCCTTTATCACCGACGTTTGGATGACGGGCATGACATCCTTGCAAGAAAATAACGATGCGAGCCGCTGGCTGAAACCCTACGCCCTGCAGCGCAAACCCTACATCACCCTGGCGGACACG
Organism: bacterium; assembly: GCA_036788095.1. Lineage (GTDB taxonomy): Bacteria > Zhuqueibacterota > Zhuqueibacteria > Residuimicrobiales > Residuimicrobiaceae > Anaerohabitans. The sequence continues at coordinate 16,208 of DAIQOA010000065.1, forward strand.
CTCGACGGTCTGTACCAGGAATTCCGCGCTAAAAATCCAGATCTGCAGAGCAAAGCGGCGCCGTTCGATTTCACCCTGCTGGAACACTCGAACAAAGAACCGGCATTTCATTTCATTCTCAGCTATTCCGCGGAGAAATTTAGCAGCATCCTCAGTCACCGCCGGCAGCTGGCCGATCTGGTGGACGACGTATACAGCGGTACGGACCGTGATCCGCGCAACCTGTTCCACCGCGACCGCGTGCGTCATTTCGAAGCCACCGAGCCGCTGGATTTCATCACCGCTGTGTTTCATCTTTCCTACACCTATCGCGTGCCCATTCAATTCAATCCCGGGCGCATTTTTGAACGTCATTCGCAGGACCACCGGCCGTTTTACCGGGCCGAGCTCCTTCGTCGCCGCGACCGGGCCGGGCTGGCTAAAATTCGCATCGGCAAAAGTGTACACAGTCAGGTTCCGGATTCGTTTCTCCCTTATTATCAAAACGGCGAGCCGTTTTATCAGGACTGGATCGCCATTGTCCAGGGCATGAGCCGGGATCCGGTCAGCCAGCCGGCGTTTCACTATCATCTCTATATGCCGATCTATGACGGACTGCACCATCGTCAGGGCGTTCTGCGTGGAATTCTCGGCGCCTATTTCACCGATCGTACCAGCCGCAACCAGGCGCTGTCATATTTCCGCAGTCAGGCGGATCATATTCAACACCAGCTCAATCAGGCCTTTCACGCCGGCACCGCCAGTTTTATTCTCGACGGCTATTTGCGCAGCGCTCTGGATCCGCTGGTCTACCTGCAAAAACGGTCTGCGGTCCTGCACCACTGGCAGGAGGTGACTCTGCAGGACGAGGCCGATGTTCCTTCTCCCCCGGAACTGTGGTGGCTGCGCGATCAGACTCTGTATCTTTCCATCGAAAACATTCTGGCCTGTCAATCCGACCATGACGCCTTTGCGGCCACGCCTGCTGCGCTCTACCGCAACAAAGTGCTGGCCATGCGCTTTCCCGTTCTGGAGAACGTGGATCTGCGCACAGACGCATCTTATGTACAGAACCGCGTTCGTCAGTGGACCCAGTTGCTGGATGCGCTGCTGGAAAAACGCAAACTGCTGGCCGGCATCGAGACCACTCGCAACGCCGGCCGCAGATCGGCAGTGGCCGCCATCATGTCGCGCAACATGTCCCATAACATCGGCTCCCATGTGCTGGCGCACTTGGCGCAGCAAACCCAGCCGCCGGCCGGTCCCAGCCTGTCGCGCTTTCACGCTTATCTGGCCACGCGCATGGATTTTCTCGCGGATGTCTCCACCCGCACCGGCAGCGTGATGCTGGCCAAGCGCTTTTACCGCGACGTGATTCACGAATTCAAATCGCAGCAGACGCTGCTGCTGGATCACATCAGCGGCACCTCGCTCACCGGCGACCAAATCCGCCTGATCGGTCACTTTGAAGGCCGGCGGCTGACGCTCAACGAACTGGATTCCGATCCGATCGTCGCCCTGCCCAACGACATCCTCGGCGCTCAGGCGCTCTACGTCATCCTGGAGAACATTATCCGCAACTGCGCCAAACACAGCCGGATCCAGGACGAACTGCGGTTGGATCTGGAGCTCGAACGGACCTCGGAGTACAGCAGAGCCTATTACCGGCTTGCCATCCGCGACCATCTCTCCGGCTGTCTGCAGGACCCAAACTTGATCCTTCGCATCAACGAGGCACTGCAGCAGCCCATCATCCGCGAGGACGGCTCGCTGCACCAGGGACATTGGGGACTGCTGGAGATGAAGATCGCAGCCGCGTATTTGCGGCAGGAACCTCCAGAACGGCTGGATCAAATCTCCGGCGAGGAGCAGCATCCCGGAGAACCGCCGCTTCTTCACGCCGTAGAGGTCGATCACTCTCTCTGCTATGAACTCTATCTGTTCCGGCCGCAATTTCTCCTCATCGTACATCCGCCGGACTGGCAAATTTCGACACCAAGGCAGCAGGCGCTGGCCGCAGCCGGCATTTTCACTGCACTTGCATCGAACGGAACCATCGTCCCGTCGGCTGCGCAGTTCGAGTTTGTCCTCCTGCTGGACCACACGCTGACCAAGCCGCGGCAGAGCGGATTTTCCAGAGTCATCGAGATTTCCAGTTCAGAGGAGCGCCACGCCTGGCGCTCCATCCTGGAACAGGACTCTGCCGAAGCGATCATGGCGCGATTGTGGCTGTTGCGCAATCGCCTGCTGTGGAAAAGAATTCCAGCCCTGTGCATCGCCTGGGGCGAAAGCAGCCAGGCGCCCTCGGTCGCGCGTTACGAGTTGGCGCACCCAAGCGAGGGGGAAATCCTCTTTGATCTGCACGGCGAGTGGGCGCAAAAACCGGAGAACCGGCGAACGTTGTCGCAGTTGAAATATTATCAGCCGTATGGAAGCACCAGTCCCACCGGTCTGCTGCTTAACGGTTTGAACAGCGTTTCCACGGAGATGCGTGATTGGATGGTGGGTGAATTTCTCGAAGCTGCCTGGACCGCCATTGCCGTGGTCGATGAGCGGGTGCAGCAGCAGGCCTTGCAGCCGTCCGACACCACCGACCGCCGGCCGATGTGGATGATTTACCGCCAAATGCGGCTGTTCGTGCCAACTACCGAGATCGATCTGAACCGGCAGACCTTGACAGATCGGGATGAAGCCAATCTGCTGCACTGGCTGAAAACGCTGCTGGACCATGAGGACCTGAACTTTGTCGTCATTCATCTGGGAGTGGTGGAAAAACTGACCGGCACCGACCCTAAGGCGATCCAGGCTTGGCTCGACCGTCTGACCAGTCATCTCGAGAACCGAGTTGCCTGCGTTCTGATCTCCGGACGCGGCACCCCCTCCTATCTGCCCAAAGGCCGTCCCTTTCTGCCCTACTCCCTGGTGGCCAAATACATATTGGAACAACCCAGTAAATATCATTTGAATAAAATTCTCTATGCCGGTTTCGGCAAAACACTGATGGAATAAGGAAATTTTTTATCGCCGTGCCATCGATCGATCAAAATTGCGCTGCAGAAAACTCTTTGCTGGTTATCTCTACGATCGTCAACGACCGCACCCGCGGCTATCTGCAGCCCATGGGATTGACCAGAGGTTTTGACGAAGACCAGGATCTAGCCGCCGTGGCGTTTACCACCGCCGCGACGATGGATCGCTTTTCGCAGCAGACCATCGCAGATCTCGTTTTGCTCTACGATGGTCCCATCACCTCGCAGGCGATGAAATGGTTGCAGATTCTGGCGAATGAGCGGCCCGTTCAGGTGATCCTGCACCGCGGAACCGACAGCGCAGAAGATTGTCTACGGGTGGAAAACCAGCGTACAAAACTGTCGGCGCTGCCCGGCTTGCAGCAACCGATTCTGCTCGAACATGCCTCCTGCGGCTGGGTCTATGATGCGCTGATGGAGCTGGCGGCCTGTGTGCGGCACAAAGATCAGGATAGCTACCGGACCGTTTTACAGAACCTGCATTCCCATTTCAACAGTGACAGCGTGCTTGACCAGCGGCTACGGCTGCTTCATCGCTGCCTGACCGCGAAGGGGGCGACGGAGGCGCTGGCTGAAATGAGCTTCCTCGAATCCCTGATGACCGACCTGGAACATGGACAGACCATTCACGCGCTGGTGAAGGAACTGGCTGCGACGGGGGACGATGGCTCTGATGATTACCAGAACCGGCTGACCGCCCTGCGTGAGATTCTGCTCAAAGGAGTGCTGGAATGAATCCGGTGATTCTCTGCGGCTGGAACCAGGAGCCCTTTGCAGACAGGTTGGCCGGGGAGGCCGGCCTCATTGTCTGTCGCGATCAAGAAAATTTCTTGACCCGTTTGACGGAGGAGCCGGTTCAGGCGGTCATCCTGGCGGCGGAATTGACCTGGTCCGGCAAAGCGCCGGGCGCCTTCTATGGGTTTGAGATGTTGTGCCGGTTGCGTGGGGAGACCGGACTCGGCTGTCCGGTGGTGATGGCCTCTTTCATGGAGGGCGAATGGCTGCGCCGCCGGTTTCCGATCCTCGATTTTCAATCGCATCATCCGCTGGTGCGCTTGCCCGCGCCGCCGCAGGCTTTGCGGCACGCAGCGATGAACGCCAAGCCGGCTGACCGCTTCCGGTTGCACGACCTGGTCCGCAGCTATTGCGATCCGCAGGGGCGCCTGTTGCGGCTGCTCACCCATGGCAGCGGGTTTCGCCGACTGGCCACTGTGGAGACTCGGCTGTCGCCCGCGGATCAGCAGGCGTTAATGCAGGACACCCGCCTGCTGCAACGCTGGCTGGAGCATTTGCCGGCCGATGCAGAGCGAATCGCCCAGCTGAAAAATTTACTCGACCGGGTCGATAAGATAGGTCGAACACCGAACGCGGAAAACATGAGCGACGCCCGACTGGTGCTGCAAGAGCTTTACCGCAACTGGTGTCCCGAAAGCAGAAAAGCAAGCCATGGAAAAAATGACAACAGCTCTTGAGACAGACATTCGCTTGGAGATCGTGGTTCTGGAGGATGACCCCGCGCTTCTCAGCGCCATCGCCGCAGAGCTTGAACGGCGCGGCCTGCACATTCATCCCTTCAGCCGCTCTCAGCCGGCGCTGGAGAAAATGGTCGATGAGCCGCGAATCAGCGTTCTGCTGACCGACATTGAAATCCGCGAACCGTTTCCGGACGGCCCGCGCAGCGATCTGCAGGGCTATGATGTGGTGAACCGTTTGTACGAACAGGCGCCGCAACGGCCTTTTACCGCCGTGGTCATGACCGCGCTGGATCAGGAGAGCGCGCTGGACAGCGCCAATCTTTTTCAGATCCGGCCGCTCTTTTTTTCCAAACACAAATGGAGCCACGGCGCGGATGAAAAAGCGGCCGCCTTTGACCAGCTGGCCGGCCTTTTATCCCAGGCCGCGCAGACTACGCCCAATCGCTGGTATCAGCAGGTGCTCGCCGATTATCCGAAAAGCCGGTGGGTGTGCGAAAAAACAGAGGGCGATAAAACCGTCCCGCCCTTGTGGGAATGGTATTGCCGTCTGTGGTTCTCCATCGCCTGGCCGACCATAGAAAAACAGATCGCTGCCACAGCTGAGACCATTGTTCAGACCTACGTGGACGGCGAGATCCGCAGACTGCGCGGCGATCATCTCACTCTCGCCAGCGCACCAAACGAGAACAGCTTTAAGGA
>DAIQOA010000066.1:0-21249 GCA_036788095.1 bacterium
CAACCCGCGGCCGCCGACGGCGAACTGCTGGTTAAAATTCTGCGGGCGTTTGCCGAGATCCCGTATGAGAACATCAGCAAGATCATTAAACTGAACCGCTATTTCCTGACTCTAGATCGCCTGCGCCTGCCGGAAGAGGTGATCGAGGATTTCCTGTGCCATCATCTCGGCGGCACCTGTTTTTCCCTCAGTTTTTTTCTTCATTGCATTCTCCAGCACTCGGGATTCCAAACCCACATTGTGATGGCGGACATGCACCGCCGTCCTAATGTGCACTGCGCGCTGATCGCGTTGCTGCAGGAGGCGCTCTATCTGATCGACCCCGGCTATCTGCTCACCCAGCCGATGCGGGTTCATCCGGACAAGACGCGGGTGTACCGGGCGCCGCACAGCGGCGTGGAATTGAAATTCGATGGTGAAAGCGGCCGCTATCAGCTTTACACGTTTGACCGGCAGGCGATCAAATTCCGTTATTCGTTTTTTACCGATCCCACCCCTTTGCCGGAATTCGCCCATCACTGGCTGGCTTCGTTCTATCAGTCCGGCATGCACGGACTTTGCCTCACGCGCAGAGTGCAGGATCAATTGGTCTATCTGCATAACGATTATCTGCAGGTCGCCGGACTGGACGGCAAGAACACCCGCCATGTCAAGACCGATTACCAGCAGGTGGTGGGACAGGTGTTTGATATCGATCCTGAATGGGTGGAGCGTGCGCAGGAGGCGCTGGCGGACAACAAGGCGCTGGAGCGCGTGCACGGATTCTATCAACCGAAAGGGCGAACGGACTATGAAGCCCGATGAACCGCTGCCGGTCAAACTGATCTGCGGGATTCTGTTCAGCGACGCCGAACGGGCTGAACAGGCGCGTCAGCGCACCGCGCAGGTATACGGCCGCATCGACTATAAAAGTCCGCTCCATCTTTTCGACGTCAGCGATTACTATGACGCAGAGATGGGCACGCCCATCTTTCGTCAGTTTGTCTCGTTCCACGACCTGGTGCATCCCGGCCGGCTGGCGCGGATCAAGATCGAATGCAACGGCATTGAGGAGGAACTGGCTGTCGACGGCCTGCGTAAAGTGAATCTCGACCCGGGCTATATGGATTACGACAAGCTGGTTTTGGCTTCGGCCAAATACAATGGTCATAAAATATATCTTGACCTGGGGATCTATGCCGATCTGACGATGCGCTATGAGCGCGGCCATTACCAGCCCAGCGCTTACGCGTTTCCGGATTTCAAGTCAGGTCACTATGATGAAGCGCTGCTGCATATCCGGGCGAGGTACAAGGGTCAACTGCGCCGGTTGTAGCGTTTGCGTTTCACGCCACTCTTACGTACGCATCCCTCTGCGATCCATGTCCACGAATACTCTCGGACCACTCAACCACAGGAGTCGTTGTCCATTGGCCTGGCGGCCTTGTGCGACGTGCTGAAAAGGAGGAGGTCGATGCCAATGCCGAGACCGGCGCCCACTGCATAGGAGAGTAAATCCAGCCAGGAGAACGAGGAGCCGAGCACGATGTGGCCAAAAAAATTTGCGCGGATAGAGTTGATCCACGGAGCCTGATACAGCTGGCTGACCTCGTCGGCGCAGGAGATCCCGAAAGCCAGGATTGCCAGCGCCTTCGTGGGCCAGGCAGGTTTAACGATCGTAAGAATCAGAAATACCAGCAGAGCCCAAAAAGCATCGCCGGGATACTTGCCTAAAGCCTGGGGAAACAGATTGAAATCAGTGCGAGAGAACAGGCCCAGCGCAATGGTCGCCAGCGCAGCCAGGACATACCAGCGACGATCTCGATGAGCACGTTCCGCTTTTCGGTGAGCTGTTGAACACGGTCTGTTATCTTGCACGCGCAGGCGTCCTTCCCGTCCGTTTTAGCCGGCCGCCGTAGGCGTATGTTACTTGCCCGGCGTGATGTTGAGGTCTGGGAATGCTTCGCGAAATTTTCTTTCGCTCTCCTGCATCAGGCGGTGTCCCTCTCTGATATCGCGATCTCCCCGTTCTGAATCGCGACGCGCCCGCTCGATATTCTGATTTGCTTTTTTAATGCGCTTTTCGCCTGATTTAACCATCTCAGCCCTTTTTTCCCAATCCTTGGCCAGCGATGTTTTGAGATCCGCTTGAGCCTTCACCTCTGTTCCATGGGCTTTCATCAGGTCGCCGGTAGTGGATTTCTTGCTCGTGCAGCCCGTCCACCAAACCACAACAAGGCCGGCATCCGCCCATAGAATGATTCTGGATCTTTTCATCTTTTACTGCTTGCAAGGATGGGCAGTGATGGTCGAAGGATCGCCGGTTGTCAGCAAGCGCGTTACAGCAGGATGGCCACCGGATTTTCCAACAACCTTTTCAGCTCTTGCAGGAACAGCGCTCCGGTGGCGCCGTCGACCACCCGATGATCGCAGGAGAGCGTGACCTGCATGCGCCAGCCCGGGACCACCTGATTTTCGCGCACCACCGGAATCCGGCGCACACTGCCCACCGCCAGGATGGCCGCCTCGGGCGGATTGATGATGGCGGTAAAGTGGGTGATGTCGTACATGCCCAGATTGCTGATGGTGAACGTCGAGCCGGTGTAATCATCGGGCAACAGCTTGCGCGTTCTGGCTTTTTCCGCCAGCGCGCGGACCTCTTGTGATATCTCGAGGATGCTCTTGCGATCCGCCTGGCGCACGATCGGGGTGATCAGTCCGTCCTCGATGGCCACGGCCACGCCGATATCCACGCGGCCGCGTTGAACGATGCTCTGTTCCTGAAAGGAGGCGTTGACCATCGGATGACGGGTCAGAGCTCTGGCCGTGGCTTTGACGATGAGATCGTTGTAGCTGATCTTGACTTCGGTCTGCAGCGTGTTCAGGGTGGTGCGGAACTCGACCGCCTGGTCCATGTCAATTTCCGTGGTGAGATAAAAATGGGGCGCTGTGTTTTTACTCTCAGTGAGCCTTTTGGCGATGGCAATGCGCATGGTGGACAGCGCCAGGTTCTGATCTTCGCGCCCGGCCACGACCTGACTGACTGCCGACGGCACGGCCGCTGGCGCAGGCGCAGGGGCGGCGTTGATATCGCGAACGATGATGCGGCCGCCGGTGCCGCTGCCGGCGATGCGGCGCAGATCGAGTCCGCGTTCAGCCGCCAGTTTGCGGGCCAGGGGTGAGGCTTTGATGCGTCCGGTTCCGCTGGTGATCAAACCGTCGGCGCTGATCGCCTCCGCCTTGGGCACGGACGGTAGGCTGTCTGGGATCAACGGGCTATCGCTGGAGGGGGTTGTTTCCACCACCGGGCCGGATTTCAGCAACGGGCTGATGTCTTCGCCTTTTTCGCCGATGATCGCCAGGGTTCCGCCGACCGGAACTTTGCCGCCTTCGGGCACGATAATTTTCAGCAGAACGCCGCTGTCATAGGCTTCCAATTCCATGGTTGCCTTGTCGCTCTCAGCCTCGGCGATGATCTCTGCTGCTTCTACGCGATCGCCCTCTTTTTTCAACCATTTGACCAGATGGCCTTCGGTCATGGTGTCGCTCAGTTTAGGCATGGAAATTTTAATAGCCATGGTGCTCCTCGATGTTTTTCACGGGTCGGTTCGGATTGCGCAGAGATCAGATGTACAACACCTTTTTGGCAGCCGCCGCCACTTTGGGGGCGCTGGGAATCACAGCCTGCTCCAGATTCTTGGCGTACGGCATCGGCACGTCTTCGCTGGTTACGCGTAAAATGGGAGCGTCCAGGTGATCGAACGCGTTCTGATAGATGCGATGGCTGATCTCCGCGCCCACGCCGGCATAAGGCCATCCCTCCTCAACGATCACACAGCGGTTGGTTTTTTCTATGGAGGTAAGCAGGAGTTGTTCGTCCAAAGGCCGCAGGGTGCGCGGATCGATCACCTCCGCCTCGATGCCCTCCTGGGCCAGCAGATTGGCCGCTTCCAGCGCCACATGGATCATCTTGGACCAGGCGATGATGGTCACATCCTTGCCCGGACGTTTGACGTCGCCGACGCCGATGGGCACCAGGTGTTCGCCCTCCGGCACTTCGCCCTTGTAGCCATAGGCCACCTCGCTTTCGATAAAGATCACGGGGTTGTCGTCGCGGATGGCCGATTTGAGCATACCCTTTGCATCCTTGGGTGTGGACGGCGCCATGACGATCAATCCCGGCACATTGCAGTACCAGGCCTCCAGGCTCTGTGAATGCTGTGCGCCCAGCTGATGCGCTGCGCCGCTGGCGCCGCGAAACACCACCGGGATTTTTAACGCGCCGCCGGACATGTAGCGCAGCTTGGCCGCGTTGTTGACGATCTGGTCCATGGCGAGGATGCTGAAATTCCAGGTCATGAATTCAATAATGGGCCGCAAACCCACCTGGGCTGCGCCGACGCCCAGACCGGCGAATCCCAGTTCGGCGATGGGCGTGTCGATGACCCGTTTAGGGCCGAATCGTTCCAACAGACCCTGGCTCACTTTATACGCGCCCTGATAATAGCCGACCTCTTCGCCCATAAGGAACACATTGGCGTCCCGCTCCATCTCTTCGGCCATGGCTTGGTTTAACGCTTCGCGAAATGTAATCTCCGGCATATTCTCTGTCTTTCATTCAAAGGGTGGATGATGATTAAGGGCTGTGTCTGTTTCTGTGTCAGCTGCTGATCAGACCGCGGTGGTCGCCGGACCGGCGATCACTCGGCATAGACGTCCTCATAGATCGCTTCCAGCTCCGGCTCCGGAGAGTTCTCGGCGAAATCGACCGATTCTTTGACCATCGTCTTTACTTCATCTTCATAGGCTTTGATCTGGTCTTCGCTGATATATTTTTTCTCCAGCAGATAGCTTTGGAATTTCAGCAGCGGGTCGTGGTTCTTCTGCTCCTCCACTTCATCCTTGGTGCGGTAGTGCGAGTGCACCGGATCGGACATGGAGTGGCCGCGGAACCGATAGGTGCGCGCCTCGATCAGCGAGGGTTCGCTGAGTTTGCGCGCGCGTTCGACCGCTTCAGCCATCACTTCGTGCACCTTGAGCACGTCCATGCCGTCCACCGTGGCGCGCGCCATATCGTAGGAACAGGCCTTTTGCGAAAGATCCCAGACAGCGGACGCCCGTTCCAGGGGAGTGCCCATGCCGTAGCGGTTGTTCTCGATCAGGTAGATCACCGGCAGCTTCCACAGAGAGGCCAGGTTCAGCGACTCGTGGAAAGCGCCCTGATGCACCGTGCCCTCGCCCATGGAGCAGACGGTCACCCGGTCTTCGCCGCGATATTTGGCGGCGAACGCCATGCCCGTGGCCACGGGGATCTGGCCGGCGACGATGCCGTGGCCGCCGTAAAAACCCTTGGCCACATCAAACAGATGCATGGATCCGCCTTTGCCTTTTGACACGCCGCCGGCTTTGCCGAACAGCTCCGCCATCACCGCCTTGGGATCCCCGCCTTTGGCGAGGATATGGCCGTGGTCGCGATAGGCTGCGATGAAATAGTCGTCGTCGCGCAAAGCGGCGACCGTGCCCACGGCCACAGCCTCCTGGCCGATATAGAGATGGCAAAAACCGCCGATCTTTTGCATGCCGTACATCTGCGCGGTGCGTTCTTCAAAACGACGGATCAACAACATCATGCGGTACAGGTCGAGCAGTTTGTCTTTTTTCATGAAACGTCCTTGTCGGTTGATCGTGCGTGGCTTGGCTGTTAAAACCCCGATGATATAACAGAGTCTGGCGCCGGTTTATTTCTACAGAATGGAAGTCGGATCCACATCGATGGAAACCTGCACCTCCCGGCTGCGATGGCGTTCTTTGAACTGCGCCATGGCGCCGCGGACCGCCTCCCGGGTTTTCTGGCCTCCGGGATCGTTCTGTTTGCTGCTGATCAGCAGGATCTGATAGCGAAAGTTGTTCTCTATTTTTGACAGCGTGGCCGGCACCGGGCCTAGCATGCGGAAGCAGGTCTGCGGCTGAAGGCCCTCTGCGTACTGGCGGCTCACGCGCACCACCGCCTCCTCGCGCGGGCCGCGGAACAGGATGTTGATCATCCGGCTGAACGGCGGATAATCCAGCTCGCGCCGATCCTTTAATTCAGCTTTGAAAAAGTGTTCATAATCGTGGCTGCGCACGTAGAACAGGGAATAGTGGTCCGGAGTATAGGTTTGGATCACTACTTCGCCCTCTTTGTCCTTGCGGCCGGCGCGGCCCGCGACCTGGGTCAGCAGTTGAAACGTGCGCTCGCCGGCGCGAAAGTCGGGAAACAGCAGCTCCGAGTCCGCGGAGATGACGCCCACCAGGGTCACTCGAGGAAAATCCAGTCCCTTGGCCACCATCTGCGTGCCCAGCAGGATTTGGAATTCCCCGCGGCCGAAGCGGGTGAGGATGGCGTCATGGCCGTGCCGGCCGCGCGTGGTGTCCATATCCATGCGCACCGCCGGAACGCCGGGGAACAGGGCGTGCAGCTCCTCCTCGATGCGCTGCGTGCCGATGCCGCGCATATAGAGGTCGCGGCTCTGGCACTGCGGACATTGTTCCGGCGCTTTGCGCTGATACCCGCAATAATGGCATTTCAGCAGGCGGCCGCGCAGATGAAAAGTCAACGAGATGTCGCAGTGTTCGCAGCGGGCGATATAGCCGCAGGTGGTGCACTTGCACAGGGTGGCAAAGCCGCGGCGGTTCTGAAAAAGAATGATCTGCTCGCCGGCGGCCAGTTTTTCATCCATCTTTTGCCGCAGCAGGCGGGAGAAAATAATCGGATCGTGGCTGCCGATGATCTTGGGCTCGCGGCGCAGGTCGACGACGTGGATGGCCGGCATGCGCACGTCATCGATGCGGTTGGGCAGCGACAGCAGCGCGTATTTATTCACCTGCGTGTTATAATAGGTCTCCAGCGAAGGCGTCGCCGAACCCAGCACCACCACCGCGTGGTTGAGTTTGGCGCGCATGACCGCCACATCGCGGCCATGATAGCGCGGAGTCAGATCGTTCTGCTTGTAGCTGGGCTCATGCTCTTCGTCCACTACAATCAGTCCGACCCGGGGCAGCGGCGCGAAAATCGCGGAGCGGGGACCGATGACGATCTGATGTTTGCCCTCCCAGGTACGGCGCCAGGAATCATAGCGCTCGCCGGGGGACATGCGGCTGTGAAACACCGCGACCCGGTCGCCGAAATGGCCGCGGAATCGGCGCACCATCTGCGGGGTCAGGGCGATTTCGGGCACCATGACCACGGCATTCAACCCTTTCGACAGCGCATGTTGGATAGCTTCGATATACACCTGCGTCTTGCCGCTGGCCGTGACGCCGTGCAACAGCATGGTGCTGAATTTGCCGGCATCGATCTGATGAACGATGGCCGCCAAGGCCGCTGCCTGGTCCCGGTTCAGCGTCAGCGGCGTCGGCGTTTCGATCTCCATGCCCTGATCATACTGCCGTTCCACCTGAACCCGTTCACGCTGCAGCACGCCTTTTTTTGTCAGACTGCTGAGCGCCGACCAGGTAGCGCCGGCCTGCTGCAGCAGATCTGAACCGGCGATCAGCGCTTCAGGCTCCTCGAACAAGGCTGCCAGAACGCGCGCCTGTTTGGGCGCTGATGACTGCAGCTCCTCCATCAGTTTTTCCAAGGCCTGTCCGCGAAACGGCGCGGCCAGCCGGTAGCGGGTTTCATAGCGTGCGCCCACTTTGGGCCTGGGCAATGCCAGCTCCATGCGGACAAAACCATCCTGGCGTAATTTGCGCAGACTTGCATAGATATTGAAAGCGTCCAGCGCAGCCACCAGCTTGTTCAGCGGCATCGGATTCTGCCGCATCAGCTGGCGCACGATTTGCGCCTGGCGGGGCGCCCGCGATTCGATCAGCTGCGCCAGCCGTTCCGGATCGCTGTGCGTCAACCGGACGGTCTTGACCGAGTTTTGATGGATGCCGCTGGGCAGGGCCGCCTTGAGCACTTCACCCCAGCCGCACAGATAATAGTCTGCAATCCACCGCGCCAGCTCCAGCACCTCTGTGGTGAACAGGGGCACTGGATCCAGCACCTCCTCGATCGCCTTGACATCCGTCCGCTCACAGGCGTCTGCCAATCTGACGATGAAACCGGTCATTTTGCGGGGGCCAAAGGGCGCCAGCACGCGCATGCCCGGCGCCACATCGCCCTGGAATTTATCCGGAATGGAGTAGGTATAGCCATGACCCACAGGAATCGGGAAGACAATTTCTGCAAACGGTTTTTCCATTTTTTAAAGTAACCATTTCCCGTGCATAAAGCAAATTGAAAAGAAAACCCCTGGTTCAGACGGGCAAAAACTGCTTGCGATTTTTACGAAATTTTTGTAATTACTGGATTATAAAACCCTGCAGGGTGAGACGAACATCGTGGAACACGGAGGTTCTATGAAAAAATTATTTGTTTTGCTGGCACTGACGTGCGCATTCTTCAGCTGTGGAAAAAAGGAACAGCCGGCGCCCGGCCGTCAGGATCAGCAGGCAGCCCCCTGTCAGCCGCTGAGCGATGCCCAGATTCAGCAGCTGCTGGAAAAAGTGAAACAAACGCCCATGGAACCGGTCGGGGCCAACGAAAAAGCGGTGCTGGAGACCAATTACGGCAAAATGGTGCTGGCGTTTTTCCCGGACAAGGCGCCCATGCATTGCACCTCCTTCAAGCGGCTGGTGTCTGCCGGCTATTATGATTGCACCGCCTTTCATCGCGTCATCCCCGGTTTCATGATCCAGGGAGGCGACCTCAACAGCAAGGATGCCATTATCGGCAATGAGGGCACCGGCGGCCCCGGCTACAGCCTGCCTGCCGAGTTCAACGATCTGCATCATGACAAGGGCATTCTGTCCATGGCCCGGTCGGCGGATCCCAACAGCGCCGGCAGCCAGTTCTTTATCTGCCTGGGGCGGGAGCGTACCGCCCATCTGGACGGCCAATACACTATCTTTGGACAGCTGGTGGAGGGCATGGAAGTGCTGGAAAAGATCGGCCAGGTGCAGACCGGCGAGGGCGATGCCCCGGTTCAGCCGGTGGTGATCACCAAAGCCTATATGCAGGCGAACTAGATCGTATTCTTTCGAACATACGCCGCGAGTCCATGCGCAATCAGGACTCCCGGCGTTTATTTTTTTACCGCGCAGCTTGGCGCGCTATTTTTTAAACCGGTAAAGCCTTCATGAACCACCTAGTCAGAACTCTGTGTCTATCTCTTTTCTGTATGCTCGGATCAGTTGGTGCTGCTGCAGCCGATGATCCGGTGTGGATTTTCTTTTCCGATAAAGGACTGCGAATGAGCGATCGGGGGGCGTTGACGGCCGCCCGGTCCAAGTTGACAGCGCGGGCGAAAAAACGGCGCGCCAAAGTACTGCCCGCGGACCGATTGGTCGATCCGAGCGACCTTCCGGTGAACAGCGGCTATGTGCAGGAGCTGATGCGCCGGGGTGTGCACATCCGTGCGGTTTCCAAATGGCTCAACGCAGTCAGCGTCAGTGGCACAGCGCAGCAGCTGGAGCAGATTCAGGCTCTGCCCTTTGTGGTCAAGCGGGCGCCCGTGCTTGGCTTTAAAAGAGCGCCGCTGCCGGAGAGAAATGAATTGCTCAAACCCACGACGCAGTCCTCAGAGGATTATGGGCCTTCGCTGTGGCAGAATGCCATGATCAAAGTTCCGGAGGTGCACGCCAACAACCTTCACGGGGAAGGAGTATTGATTGCGGTGTTCGATACCGGATTTCGCTTGAACCATGCAGCGTTCGCCACGCTGCGGGTGTTGGCGCAGTACGATTTTATTCAGCGGGATCAGAACACCAATTGGGAGACGCTGGATGCCTCTTCGCAGATCTACCATGGCACCCAGGTGCTTTCGGTTCTCGCCGGCTACAGCCCGGGCAGTCTGATCGGCCCGGCGTTTGCAAGTGAATTCCTTTTGGCGAAGACCGAGGACACCGGATCGGAAAAACCCATCGAGGAGGATTATTGGATCGCCGCCGCTGAATGGGCCGACAGCCTGGGCGCTGACATCATCAGCACCAGCGTCGGCTACAACGACTGGTATATTTACATAAACATGAACGGGAACACCGCACCGATCACCATCGCCGCGGATCTAGCGGTCAAAAAAGGCATTTTAGTGGTCGCCTCTGCGGGCAATGAGGGCGATACCTCGTGGAAGTATGTGTTGGCGCCGGCGGACGGCGACAGCGTTCTGGCAGTGGGCGCCGTACACAGCAACGGCCAGATTGCGGCGTTCTCTTCCCGCGGACCGACAGCGGATGGCCGCATCAAGCCGGATGTGGTGACGCCGGGCGTGGGCATTCAATGCGTGGCGGTTCCGGGCAGCGAAGATGTGGGCGACAGATACACCTCCATTTCAGGGACCTCCGCGGCAGCGCCGCTCGCCGCCGGCGCGGCGGCGCTGGTGCTGGCAGCGCATCCCGACTTGACGCCCATGCAGGTGCGCGAAGCGCTCATCAGGACCGCTGACCGTGCGGCTCATCCGGACACGCTCTATGGCTATGGATTGCTCGATGCCTTTGCGGCGGTGAACTATTGGGGCGGTCCAGAGCCGTTGCCGGAAAAAAGCCAATGGGTCGGCTGTTTCCCCAACCCCTTTTCGCCCCGCCTTCATTCCCGGCTGGAGATCGTCATTGATCTGGCGGAGAACAGCCGGGTGGAGATCGAAAGTTATACCGTGCTGGGACAGAGAGCCGCGCTGATCTGGAAGGGGGAACGATCGGCCGGCAAGAACCGGCGCTGGCAGTGGGATGGCACAGATGGAAGGGGTCGGGTGCTCCCCTCCGGCGTGTATTGGCTTCGTATCCGCATCAACGAGGTCGCTCTAACGCGCAAGATCACTCTGCTCAACTGACTGCGGGCCCGCGGCGATTTTCAGAACTGGCCGTGAAAGAGTCAAGCGTCCTGCTGCAGCGAGAGCATAACCCGGTTTCTTCCCGACTGCTTGGCTTTATACAGCGCCTGGTCTGCGCGCCTCAGCATCTCTTCCGCATTTTTACCGTTTTCCGGAAAAGCGGCCACGCCGATGGAGATGGTCAAATGTTTATCCGGCAGGTTTTCTTCGCCGCTAAAGCCCGCCGCTGCGATCGCCTGGCGTAATTTTTCCGCCACTTTGCCCGCCGCCTCCGCGCTGATTTCGGGAAGAATCACCACAAACTCTTCGCCTCCATAACGGCAGACCACATCGGCTTTACGTAAATTTTTCTCCAACAGATCCGCGACCTGACGAAGCGCTTCATCGCCGGCCAAATGACCGAGAAGATCGTTGTAATTTTTAAAATAATCGATATCGATCATGAGTACGGACATGGCGCGTTGATAGCGCTGAGCGCGGCCGATCTCTTTTGCGAATCGCTGATCGAAATAACGGCGGTTAAAGATTTGGGTCAGAGAGTCGACAAAGGCCAGTTCCCGCGTGGTGTGAAAGAGGGTGATCTTGCGGAGGTGCAGAGCGATGAACTGGCTGGTTTCACGCAGCAGCACTCTTTCCCTGGTGCTGAACGCATCTTTTTTCTGCCGGAACAAAGCGAGAAAACCGAGAACCGAACCGGAGGATTCCGGCATCAGCGGCAATATCAGCAGACTGCCGCCTGCAGCCTGTTCCGCCTGCACCGGCAGTTCGGCAAAGTAATGAAACCCTTCCGGGCACTGGCCCAGCTTGAACGGCGGTTGCAGCCTGGACGCCTGCAAATGGCTGAGATACTCTTTGGCCGGAACGCCAGAGGCGGCGACGGCCTCGAATTTTCTTGTCGCCGGGGCGATCAGCCATAAAGAGAAACCGTCTGTCTCCAGATTGGCTTTGAAAAAGCGGTGGATCAGATTGATTGATTCACTCCGGTCAATGGTCCGGTTGAGGTCAAACGCCAGCGTTAAAAACCATTCCAGATTGCGCACGCGGCGTTTAAGCCCGTATACCATGCGCAGAATCTCTCCGCTGCCGGATGGCAGGAAGGATTCTCTTTCGTTTTCGCTTGTCAAGGCTGCGGCTCTCCTGCTTAGTCCGTTGCCATGGATCCGGAAACCTTGCGGCACAACACTTCAAAGGCCTGGTCCCAGGCCGGCGAGGTGGAAAAAGAAATGATGAAATTGTGGGTTTTTTCCCGTTGAGGATCCGCAAAACCGACTTTGATCGGCGCCTTGGCTTGATGCGCCAGCGCCAGATTGATAAAAGCGAAAGACAGACTGAGATCCAGGACGATATCAAAGGACTCGGACAACAGGCGTTTTCGCATCTCTCTGGACGGCAAACCCCAATAATCCAGATCCGTCGAATTCCACTCCTTACACGGGATGGTTGCGGCGGGCAGCAGGGATTTTTGTTTGATCAGTTGAAGCCGGGCATGCGGAAACAGGGCCTGCAGGGAGTTGAGGTTTTTTTGCTGGATCGCCCGGCGATACTCGAGTTCGTTCTCGGGCAGCAGCACCAACACCCGCTGGGTGCGGACGATTTGGGCCGGCAATGTGACCACGGTCGGCTCATGATGGGCGGTGCGAAGGAACCACCTTCTGCCGAGGTTCTGTGCAATCGATTGAAAAGACATGCTGTTCCAGTTATCTTGTGACGAGCATTCGATGCCTGATACCCCCTCGAGCAATTTACTCATTTTACTTTTTGCAGTCAACAGCCAATTCCGGCCCGGGTGGAATCGGCGCCGGCCGCTCACCAGCGCAGTTCAGCCTGCAGTGAAATCCAGCGCTCCCGGTTGTCGCTCGCTTCGTCCCATCCCGAGCCGGTATGATCCCGGTCGCGGTAGATGGTCTCCTCATACTTGGCGGTCAGGTGCAGGCCCCAGTGGTGCAGCCCTGCCAGGATAAACCAGCGCCAGCCGCGGCCGTAGAGCATTTTTATCCGCAGGCGGCCGGGCAGATCCTGTTCATATGCAAAAAAACGGTTGTCGTACTCGGGCGCATGAAACCAGTTCAACCGTGCGCACAGCGAACCGGACCGGGCAAGGGACCAGTTCGCCTGCTGATACAGGGATGTCGCCTCGCTGTTCTGTTCCATGATCGCCAGCGTTTTTTGCTGCACTACACGATTCCATTCAATCCGGCTGCGCAGGCTCATGCTTTTGGCCGGCTGGTAATCGATCTGGCCCAGAACCGCGCTGCGGATTCGGTTTCTGATTATCTTTTCATCCGCCGTCAGGATTTCACTACTGGGAGTTCCCGTCCGCTGACAGCGCATGGTGACGGTCAGCTTTTTGTTAGCGGACAGCACCGCTACGATCTGTTGTCTTTCCGACAGCGTGGAGGCATATTCCAGCCGGTAGCGCAACCAGGGATGCAACGTGTGCAGAGCGGAAAACGAGAGGGAAAGGCTCGGCAGCGGTTGCCACATCACCGCCCAGCGCAAGCTGCGACGATTTTTTTCCGGCAGGCTCAGGTGCGGATAGAGCAGATTGTCATAACCGGTGGGAATAAGCTCCAGCGTCAGTACCTGGCGCCACTGAGCCATTTGCCACCATACGCCGCTGGTGACTGCGATGGCTTGGCCGATCCGTGCGCACTCGCCGAACCAGTTTACCGATCCAACCATAGCATCCCAGTTCAAACCGGCCGCGAGAGCGGAGCGGCCGGTGAAATCAAACAACGCATCCGGCCGGTCCTGTTTTTTGGCCGGCACGCTCAGTTCCAGCTGCTGCACGCACAGGCCCAGACGCAGTCCTGCTGACGGCTGCCAGCGCACCACGCCGCCGGCCGCGGTTTTTTGCACCTGGTCTTTCGTGGCGCGTTCCGGTTCGCTGCGATGCAGGCCGGTGGCGATGAAAGAACGGATGGAGTCGTTTTCCAACGAGGCGTCCACTGGGGTACGGCTCCATAGAAAGGCCGCCTGCAGTCGATTCGACTCCCACTGCAGCGCGCCTCCGAATAAGCCGGCATTCTCGTCGGTGGAAAGATAAGGCCGCACCGTCTTGATTCTGCGCTTGGCGGCTGTCAGCCCATCCCATGCGTCGCTCCACTGTCCGGGATGGCTGAAGACCAGGCCTTGACCGCTTTCCGCCGTCAGATGGCCGAGGAGGAGCGAGATTCCGGGGTGCGATCGTTGCACCTGCACATAGCCGCAACGGTAATCCTGCAGAGAACGTTCGCCGCTGTCTTTTTCCATCAGCCAGCCCAGGTGCAGCCAATCCAGCGGCTGGATCTGCGCGCGAATAAGCGTTTTCTCCGGCGACCCGTTGTATTTGTTTTCAATAAATCCACGGCTTTGTTGCAGTGGCTGGGTATAAAGATAGCGGATGCCGCCCCCCGCATGTGCCCTGCGCCGTTGATCTTTACAAAAGACGAACGGCGCGATGAGCGCCAGAGTGGTTTCGTCCATGCCTTTGATCAGGGTCAATTGCTGCAGGGAGTGAAAAGGACCAAAGCGGTTGCGGAATGCGACGATGGCATGAGCCAACTGCGGTGTGATCCAGGGCAATGATTCGAGGTCTACGGCAGAGGCGTGATTGAGGTCTATGGGCGATCGCAATAAGGACTCCAGATGATCTGACACCAGGTGATCGTCGTCAGACTCTTGCTCAGCGCCGATCATTTTTTCCCAATCCGGTTCCTGCGCCGAGAGCGAAACAAAGACCAGCAGCCAGCCGACGATCTTTTTCATGGCGTCTCCCGACAAAAGCAGAAAGTCATTGCGTACGTCAGGCCCAGATCCGGATGATCGGAAACGCCATAATCCAGGCGAAGCTTTTTTTGCACAATGCCGAAACCTAAAGAGAGGATGGAAGGCTCCAGAGCCCACCCCCAGCGTAGCCGCAGGATGTTTTTCCACTTGATCTCCATGGCCATGCGGAGGCGAGCCGGCCACGGAGTTTGCCGATGATATTCCAGATAGCAATCCGCCGGTTGCCCGGCGGACCAGCGGCAGCCGATTGTCCAGGAGCAAAACGCATCCGGCTGAGTTTGCACAGATTTGCCGATTGCCGGCCGCTTGATCACCGCGCCCCAGCTGAAGGAGGGCGAGCACTGATGAAGCAGTCCCAGCTCCAGCGAATGTCCGCCGCTTTGACCGTAACGGACGATGTGCCACCAGGTGTAGCGCCAGGCCGCGCCGAGGGCGATCCTGGTCCACAGCAGGCGGGCGACTCTGCAGGAAGCGCTGCCCTCTTGATATTGGTCAAACCCCATATAGCCGATGTCCGCGGCCACTCCCTGGCCCGGGTGCACCCGGCCGATCTCCAGCCGGCACACGGTCAGCTCCTTCATGCCAAAAGGCGAATGGCCAGACATCTCGGCGTACATCCGGCGACCGACGCTCAGCGCTGCGGGATTGGCGTTGGCGCAGCCGCAGCCGGTCACACAGGTTTCAGCGCCTGCCAATGCCAAAATACGGGCAGTGCTGTAGGAGCGCACGGCCTGGGCAAAAGCGCTGCGGCAAATGAAAAGGCTGCCGCCGTAGGGCAGCAGAAGGAGGGAACCAATTACGCCGGAGCAGCGTAACCAGTGCAGAAAGTGCTTGCTTAAAAGGCAAAATTGTTGAAAATTGCTTAAAAGTAAGCAGCTTTGAGGCAGTTTTTGGGAGAAAAGCATGTTCGTTCGACCTCGAATATATCTATTAGCATGGTTGTTGCTCTTTTGCCTGCTGTTCGCCGCCGCCTCTTTCGCTCAGCAGCTGGAAGCCCAGGTGGAGACGGATCTGCGCACCCTGCCGATCGACAAACAGCAAAAATTGCGCGAATTCGCCGACCGGGTCATGCATTATATCAACAGCTACCGGTGGACGGACGATCCCTGGCGAACCAAGGTCATGCTGCAGGTGCAGCTGATTCTGGAGGACCGCAGCACCAATGCGGAAGACCGGTATGCCGGACAGATTTTAATCCACAACAATTATGATCTGCAGTTTTTCGACAAACGCTGGAGCTACACCTACATGATCGAAACCAACCTGCAGCATCAGGAGAACGGTTTGGACTCTTTTACCAGCGTCCTGGATTTTTACATCTATCTGATCCTGGGCGGTGAGTTTGACAAGTGGTCAACCCTGGGCGGTCAGGTCTATTTTGAAAAGGCCAAGAGCATCGCCGAACAGGCCAAGTTCGGCATGGGCCGGTTCATCGAGGGGTGGGATCGCCGTTTGGATCTGGTCACCTATCTGCTCGGAGATCGGCACCGACCCTATCGTGAAATGGTGGATTACTATTTTTACGGCTTGAGCTTTATCCGCGAGGACAACGCCCGCGCTCGTCAGCATTGCGCCACCGCGATCTCGATGTTGGACAAGATATTGACCAACGATCCGGAGAACGAGTACGCGAAAAAATTTGTCGATGCGCATTATATGGAGATGGTGGAGATCTTTCGCCGTGCCATCAACAAAGACCCTCTACGCACGCTGATGGTGATCGATCCGGGCCACGCCCAGATCTACCGGGATATCCTCAACAACTGAGCGCAGATCGAAACGACGGCGCGGTCCCTATTCATGATAACCAGCGTTGGGCATACGGATCAAGGGACAAAATCGCCACAGGGGTGAACAGAGCGGAACAGCGGCAGGAGCTTGAAAAAAAAGACCGCCGGGACCACAGAGTGTATTAGTGGTCCCGGCGGTTTTATGTAGGGGTTCTCGGGTGTGTGGGGATGGATTAATTGAGTATCTCGACTTTTTCACCAAATCTGGGAATGCGAATATGGCTGAATCCGATTGAACCGAGACCCTCGGCCAGAGCTTCGGACTGCGGCGGTTCGCCGTGCAGGACGAAAATGTTTTTCAACCGCTCGCGGTCGAACCGGCTGATGTAGGCGAGCAGCTCGTCGTGGTCCGCATGGGCGCTGAAGGCGTTGAGCTTGGAAACCTGCGCCCGCAGCTGCAGACTTTCGCCGAATATTTTGACGATAGGATTTTTTTCCACCAAGCGCCGGCCGAGCGTGTTCTCCGCCATAAAGCCGACGATGAGAACCGTGTTGCGTTCGTCCTCGATGTTGTTGGCCAGATGGTGCAAAATGCGGCCGGCTTCGCACATGCCGGATGCGGAGATGATAATGCAGGGCTCGCTCATCGTGTTCAATTTTTTCGATTCTTCCACATCCTTGATATACTGCAGACGGCTGAAGCCGAACGGATCCCGGTTGTTGTTCACCATCTCGCGCGTTTCGTCGTCGTAGCATTCGGGATGTTCACGGAAAATTTCCGTGGCGTTTACCGAGAGCGGGCTGTCGACAAAGATCGGCTGCGAGGGGATTTTATTTTCCATGGTCAGCTGATTGAGGGCATAGACCAGGTCCTGGGTTCGGCCCACGGAGAAAGCGGGGACGATCACTTTGCCGCGGCGGTGATGGGTCTCGTTGACGATCCTCGCCAGTTTATCGTGCACGGTGTCGTAATCGTCATGATAGCGGCCGCCGTAGGTGCTTTCGGTCAAGAGCACGTCCGCGTCGAGCAGAACATCGGGATCGCGCAGAATGGGCATGTTGGGTCTGCCGAGATCGCCGCTGAAAACCAGACGAAAGTCGCGTCCGTTCTCGCGGATTTCCAGCAACGAGACGGCTGAGCCGAGGATGTGGCCGGCGTCATAAAAGGTAACGGTGATATCTTCAAAGAGCTTGATCGGCCGGTGGTAGTTGAGGCTGACGAACTGCTCCAGGGCGAGCAGCGCATCTTTGACCGTGTAGATCGGCTCGATGGGCGGCAACCCCTTTTTTTCCTGTTTTTTGTTGACATATTCCGCGTCTTTTTCCTGGATGTGGCCTGCATCCTGCAACATGATACTGGCCAGATCGCGGGTGGCGTGGGTGCAGTAGATCGTACCCCTGAATCCGGATTTGACGAGATTGGGGATGTTGCCGCTGTGATCGATGTGCGCATGGGAGAGCACCATGGCGTCTACGGCGCCGGCGTCAAAGGGCAGCTCGCGGTTGCGGGAAAAGGATTCACTGCGTTTGCCTTGATACAGTCCGCAGTCCAACAAAATTTTACGTCCGTTGACGGTGATAAGATGGCAGGTGCCGGTCACTGATTGCGCACCGCCTAAAAATTCAATCTGCACGATATCCTCCTTCATGTGATCGCTGGGGTCTTAGACCGGGCGTTTCCACATCGTTTAACCTGCTTTGGACGCTCAGAGCGACTGATGGCCTTGGATGGACAAGGTTTTTCGGCAGGATGATCAAACAGGGGAACTCAGGCCTTTCCGTCCATGCGAAATTCCGGCGAGTCGAACCAAAATCCGGTTCCGGAGATGTGATCCAACTCCGCCTGCAACAGCGCATAGTGAAAGTTCTCTTGGTCTCTGACAAAGGTGAAAATATGCCGGGCGCGGTCGTCCTGCGCCAGCGCGATGGCCTTTTCGAAAAATGTGATCGCTTCCTTTTCCTGCTTTAATGCGATGCGCAGCGCGCTCATCTCATCCGCGGTGGCGCGTCGAAAGGAGGCGGCCGCTTTTTCATCGAAAAGGGGTAGAACGGGTTTCGCTCGCGTCTCGCGCAGCTGCCCCGGCTCCGGCCATCCATCGAATTCCCGCTTTAGCATCGCCTGAAACGCGGCCAAGTGGTGCTGTTCTTCCTCGGCCAGCTTTAGGAACAACGCCTTGCCCGACGGATGTTGAGCTTTTTCCGCCGCCTGCAGATAAAATGCGCGGCCTTTGATCTCCAGGTTTACAGCCAGCGCAACCGCCTGTGCCTGACTGAGGGGGGTGGGATCCATGGCGCTCCTTTGCCAAGTTGCTTTTCTGCATCACAGTGTAAATTAGGCAACTCTGGCCAAACAATCAATCAAAAAGTCGAAAAATGTCCTTGCATCGCGATTTAACAAATGGTATATTGATTCAAATCAAACTATTGCGTTCACGTTCTCTGCTGGCACGATCCACGAGGCAGGAGCATGCGGCAGGCCATTTTATCCGACATTCACGGCAATCTAGAGGCCCTGCATCAGGTCTTACGTCGCGTTGAGCTGGAAAAATGCGACCGGATCCTCTGCCTGGGTGATTGCGTAGGATATGGCCCGTTTCCGAGCGAGTGCGTTGAACTGATCAACCGCAACAGTGCGGTGGTTCTGGCCGGCAATCATGATTATGGATTGCTGGGAAGGACGAGCACCGAGTTGTTTAACGAATTTGCGCGCCGGGCGCTCAGACTGAGTGCGCCGCTGATGACCGAATCGTCGTTAGAGCAACTTCGCAACAGCCCGCTCACCTGGCAGGACGCTGAGGTGTTTTGTGTTCATGCCACCCCGCTGGACCCGGAGGCGTGGCAGTATCTGCTCTCGATCTACGATGTCGATATCCAGTGGAACGCGTTTTCTCAGAACCTCTGCTTTTTCGGTCATACCCACAGACCGATGGCGATCTGCCAAACCGCTCAACGGCATACGGTGCAGCGGACCGCTGACGATCTGCTGCTGCGGCCGAGCGAACGCTATCTCGTCAACGTCGGCAGCGTCGGCCAACCGCGCGATGGCAATCCAGACGCCTGCTTTGTCGTGCACGACGTCGACGATCAACGGGTGCGCTGGGTGCGCGTAGCCTATGACATCCAGGCCACCCAGCGGGCCATGCAGCAACTCAAGATTCCGGAATTTCTGATTCGCCGATTGACCTTTGGCCATTAAACACGAAAATCCAACACGGGCGATGCAACCAAAATGGACCAAGCCATGCAAGAAAATCCTCCCTTGAAGCGAACGGTGTTTTCCGAAACGGCTTTTTCGAAAATCGCGCTTATCCTCTCCGAGCTGTTGAAGCGTTCCCAGGCGAGGTTGGTGGTGTTCGCCGATATGAACGGATACCCTATTGTCCATCGCGGCGACATCAAAGCGCAAAGCCTGTCCACGCTGACCGCTCTGGCCGCCGGCTCCTTTGCCGCCAGCGGAGAGATTGCACGCCTGATCAATAACGAATCCCGTTTTCGTTTTATCTATCAGGAGGGCGGCGTCTACCATACCTACACCTGCAGCGTTGGCGACGACTATTTCCTCATCGTGCTGTTCGAAAAGCAGGTCGCGCTGGGGCTCATTCGTTTGCTGACGCACCAGGCGCTCCTGCGCATCAGCAGCTATATCAAAGAGCTGCAGCAGACCTCAGAACAGGCCAAGACGTTTCTGGATTTTGAATTTCGCGATGTACTCAGCAGGCAGCTGGATGACAAGCTCAGGGCCCGTTCCGGCTCCTGAGCCGATACCCGTGCGGCGCATGCGCCCTCGTTTTAGGTCCTGAGGGGGAGACCGGCCAAATGGTTGCGCACTCGATAGGATGAATGTGGCCGTTTATGTATGTTGATTGGCACAGGCAGGAGATCATTTTTAAAATCATCTATTATGGTCCCGGCCTGGGCGGGAAAACCACCAATCTGGAGTATCTCTATCGGCAGTTGGATCCCTCGGTCCGGGGAGAACTGATCACGTTGAAAACCCGGGAAGAACGGACGCTGTTTTTCGATTTTATGGAACTGGATATGGGCCGCATCAACGGCAAAAGGCCCCGCTTTCAACTCTACACCATTCCCGGTCAGGCGCTCTATCAACACAGCCGCCGTATTCTTCTGCGCGGGGCGGATGCAGTGGTTTTTGTCGCAGATTCACAGGCCTCGCGCCTGGACGACAACCTGAACACGCTGGTGGACCTGGAGCAGAAACTCATCAGCCTGCGACGAACTCTGGCCCGGTTCCCCTGGGTTCTGCAATATAATAAGAGAGATCTGCCCGACATCCTCTCCATCGATCGGCTGCAGCAATCGCTGAATTTTCTCAAGGCGCCCGCCTATCAGGCGGTGGCCAACCGCGGGGTGGGCGTGATCGAAACTTTGAAAGGCGTCATCAACCTGTTACTCCAAGCGTAAGGCCTGTGGGATGAATCCCTATTCAACCGTTCCCTCTGAACCCCCTGGCGCCACCGCGTCGTTTCAGCGGCAGGCGGAGGCGGGTCTGCATGAATTGATCCGTGTGGGCGGTTTTGACGCCGCCTACCTGTACAGCCCCGAAGGACTGCCCCTGGCACACACCGCATCCGCAGACCCGCACGTGTCCGAACTGCAAGTGGTGCAGTGGGTGGTGATGATCAGCAAAATGGCGCGCGTCATGTGCAAACTCGGCGCCGCAGAGTCTGTGCATGAATTGTTGCTCGAAAGCCGGCAAAGCGCCAAAGTCGTGTTTCGTTTTTTAACCCTGTTCGAACAGCCGGCGGTTCTGGTGCTGCTGGTGCCGCCGCAAAAAACCTATCGGGGGTTGACCAACCGCATGGCCAAAGCGATGGAAAAATGGGCGACCTTTGCCTGAGAGCCAAATCCTACGGATTGCCATGACCGACCCAACCCCCAGCAAACCGCGTTTTTCCGCC
>DAIQOA010000067.1:0-21139 GCA_036788095.1 bacterium
ACCTGGCCATTCATTTCCGTCAAGGCTTGTTTCAGACGCTGATTGGAACGGTTGAGGTGGGTTACCTGAAGATTGCCGAACAGAGAGGAGACCGCGCCGATGATCAGAGACACAGAGATGAAAAGGACAACAAAACTCGCGACCGCTAATGCGACGACTTTTTTCCACCCAAGACTGATTTCTTTAATACTGCTGTCCCCCAGCGAGAAATAGATAAGTTTGATCCGCTTGTTTTGCATTACAGTTCCCTTGGAGTGTTGGGTTCCAGCATCCTGACAATTCTTCGTCTCAATTTTCAGCAACCAGCACAAAAATTGGAGGGGGCCCATCAAGCGGCAGGCTTAGACGCCGAGAAAAATATACGGACAATATCAAGTTTTGTCAAGAAAAAAATTGACAAAAGGCACAATTCAACGACAACCGTCAGGCAGGCCCTTTTAGCCCAAATATTTGCGTAAAAGCAGGCTGCGCGAGGAGTGGCGCAGCCTGCGTAGGGCTTTTTCTTTGATCTGACGGACTCTCTCACGGGTCAGTTTTAGCTTAACCCCAATTTCTTCAAGGGTTAATGGCCTTTCCGCCCCGAGGCCGAAATATAGCCGGATTACCTGCGCTTCGCGCGGCTCCAGCGAGTGGAGGCTGTGTTCGATCTCCTTTTCCAGGGACTCGTCCAACAGCCGGGCATCCGGACCTGGTGCGTCCTGCGCCTCGAGAACGTCGATCAGACGGCTGTCCTCCTCCTCGTCCAGCGGGGTGTCCAGGGAGATGTGCTTGCCGCTGTTCTGCAGCAGATCCTCGATTTCGGCAGGGGTGATGTGCAGCACCTGGGCCAGCTCTTGCTCCGTCGGCTCTCGTTCAAAGGACTGGGCCAGCTCAGACAGCGTTTTTTCGATCTTGCAGATCACGCCGATCCGGTTCAGTGGTATGCGGACGATGCGTGACTGCTCGGCCAAGGCCTGCAGGATCGACTGGCGGATCCACCAGACGGCGTAAGAGATGAACTTGAAGCCCCGGCTCTCATCAAAACGCGTGGCGGCTTTCATCAACCCCAGATTGCCTTCGTTGATCACATCGGCGAGGGAAAGCCCCTGATTCTGATACTGCTTAGCCACACTGACGACAAATCGCAGGTTTGCACGGGTGAGTTTTTCCAGGGCCTGATGGTCTCCACGGTGGATGCGGCGCGCCAGGTCCACCTCTTCATGGGGGGCTAACAGCGGGATGGCATTGATCTCGCGCAGATAACGGTCCAAAGAATCTTCGCGGGATTCAGGACTGCGAACAACCGTACGTCTTAACACACAAGCTCCCCTCGGTTTGGTTGTTATAACGTGCTAAAATATAATAAATTAAAAAAATAATGTCAATAATTAAATAGATGAAAAAAAGAAATTGACTTTTCTGATTTTAATAGTATATTTAGATGTCGTAGAAGGCTCACAGGGGTGATAAGGGTGGGGTGGCCTCTGGGCTGATGGGACCGTGGTGTTTTGCGCAGGGCCTGATAATCTCGGCTGTCCGTAACGTAACAGAAAACAGGTCTGGATCATGAAATATCTTTTCATTGCGTTTGTTCTTTTGGCAGTGCTGTTGGCGAGCGTGGTGGGCGCAGGTTCCATTATCTCTAGTTTTACCAGTGAAACCGGCCTGAATCGGGTGGAGTTGAAATGGGTGGTCACCGCTGAATCCAACCTCAGAGGCTACTATGTGCTGCGCAGCCTGGATGACAACAGCTATGAAAAGATCAGCTCGCTGATCGCCGCGGTCAAAACCGACCAGCTGAATGAACACACCTATTCTTATGTGGATGCCAGCGTGTTCAAGCAGACCGGTCGTACGTTTTACTACAAGCTGCAAATCCTCGACAAGGACGGCTCTACTTCCGATTACGGCCATCTGGTCGTCAGTCCGCAGATCTCCTCCGCGCGTGAGACTTGGGGCAGCATCAAGGCCATGTTTCGCTGATCATCGCCTGTCGTGTGCATGAACGACCGGTGTAAACCGCCGGACGAAGAACCCGCCCCCGCTTTCCTCATTTATCCCCCCATGCGTTTCCGTTTGATCAGATACTGCAACAGTGGGCGGTGAAAGTCCTCGGCCGTGTCCATCAGCGCGTAATCGATGCGCTGTTCGCGGCACCCCTTTTTCAGCGTATCGATGAACTCGTCGATCAACCGGCCGTATTCCGTGCGGATGTGCCACGGTTGGGTGGCGAGCTTTTCCCCGGTCTCCATATCGATAAAAGTGCCGGCCTGTTTAAAATCAAAGCGGCGTTCCAGCGGATCCAGGATATGAAACACGATCACCTCATGGTGGTTGTGGCGAAAGTGTTTGAGCCCGGAGAGGATCTCCTGCGGGTGATCAAAGAGGTCGGAAAAGATGATGATCAGGCTGCGCCGGGGCATGCGTTCCGCCAGCTGGTGAAAGATGCGGCCGATGCGGGTTTCACCCTGGCCGGCGGTGTTGTGCAGCTCTTGCAGGATGACGTGCAGATAGCTGTTGATGGAGCGCGGCGGCAAGAGTTTGCGGATCTGATCCGAGTAGGTGACCAGCCCCACCGCGTCCCGCTGGCGCAACATCAGATAAGAGAGGCTGGCGGCCAGCCAGGAGGCGTATTGCAGTTTGCTGACCTGGGCGGAGCGGTAGCCCATGGAAGCGGAGGCGTCCACCAGCAGATAGGCCCGCAGATTGGTCTCCTCTTCGTATTCTTTGAGATAGAGACGATCGGTTTTGCCCAGCACTTTCCAGTCGAGACGGCGAAGATCGTCGCCCGGCATATAGGGGCGGTGTTCGGCGAATTCGACGCTAAAGCCGTGATAGGGACTGCGGTGCAATCCGGTTATAAAGCCTTCCACCACCAGCCGGGCGATGAGGCTCAGGTTGTTGAGCTTGGAGACCGCTTCGGGTTTTAAAAAGCGCCGATAGTCCGCTCCGGTCACGTTATCCGGCCTTTTTACAAAGGGGTTATTCATCGCTCAGGCGCTCGATGATCTGCAGCGTGGTGACCCCTTCGGCCTCGGCGTTGAAATTGGTCACCAGGCGATGGCGCAGCACCGGTTTGGCCATGGCGCGCACGTCGTCGATGTCCGGAGTAGGGCGGCCGTCCAGCACCGCACGGGTCTTGGCGCCGAGGATCAGGTATTGCGAAGCCCGTGGTCCAGCCCCCCAGGTGATCCATTCTTTGACAAACGCAGGTGCTTCAGGGGAAAGCGGACGGGTTTTGCGCGCCAGGCGGACGGCGTAGGCGATGACGTTGTCCGCCACCGGCACACGGCGGATCAAATCTTGAAAGCCGATGATTTCGTCGGCGTTAAGCACCGTTTTCAGGTCAGCCTGGTAATTGCTGGTGGTGGAGCTGACGATGTTCTGTTCTTCTTTTTCATTCGGATAATCCACCCATAAATTGAGCATAAATCGGTCCAACTGCGCTTCCGGCAGCGGATAGGTGCCCTCCTGTTCGATGGGATTCTGTGTGGCCAGAACAAAGAACGGCTCCGCCAGCTTGTAGGTGGCGCCGGCAGCGGTGATCTCATGTTCCTGCATAGCCTGCAGAAGGGCGGATTGGGTTTTCGGCGGCGTGCGGTTGATCTCGTCCGCCAGCACCATGTTGGCGAACACCGGCCCCTGGACGAATTTAAAGGTTTTCCGTCCGCTGCTTTTATCCTCCTCGATCACCTCTGTGCCGGTGATATCCGAGGGCATCAGGTCCGGGGTGAATTGAATGCGGCTGAATTTCAGATTCAGAACCCGCGCCACTGTGCTGATCAACAGCGTTTTGGCCAGGCCGGGAACGCCGACCAGCAGACAATGGCCGCGACTGAACAGAGCGATCAGCAGTTCGTCGATCACGCGGTTCTGGCCGATGATGACCTTGCCGATCTCGCGGGTTAGGGCGCTGTGTATGTTTTTAAACCGATGGACCAGTTCCACGTCGTTGGGGTGTTGGGTCGATGACATCCGTCCTCCAGGACCGTTGGTGATTGCTATTGGATTATTTTGAGCAGAATGTTGCGGAATTCGATCGGATGGCTTTCAGCCTGCAGCGCGATATACCCCTCATCCAACCGCAGGACGCCGTCGCGGATCAGTTTTTGCGCGTCCGCATCGGTTGGATCGAGCTGCGGCTTTTCATACTGCAGGACGCGCTCGCCGTTGATGAAATGGACGATGGGGCCATGGCCGTTCACCTCTACCTCCACGGTGACCCACTGATCCCCGGCATAGGTTTTAGAAATGGACTCGATGCAATGCTGGGTGATCAATTGATCGTTGATGACCACATGGGTACCCGGGGTGCAGACGTTGCCCGTGGACCGCTCCGTCTGTCCATCGCCGCCCAAAAGCTGTGCTTCGATGGAAACCGGAAAAAATTGCGCCTTGCTCATGCTTTGTGGAGACTGGCAGTGCAGCATGATGCCGTTGTTGCGCAACGCCCAGGCGGGCGCTCCCTTGGTCTGTTGGCCGATGAAACGGTAGTCCAGCCGCAGACGGTAGTGGGAGAGCTTTTGCTTATAAAACAGATGGCCGAAATGATCGTCGAATGTTTTATAGCCGTCGTAGCAGACCTGCAGTACGCCGTCGCGGACGCGGAAGGTTTTCCGATAGTTGTCGTTCAACTTTCGCCCGGCGATTTTCACTGTCCATCCGTGCAGGTTTTTGCCGTTAAATATGGGGATCCAGCCATCCTCTGCAGCGACTGTGCGGTTCGGAACAGCCCATACAAGAAGGGCCAGGACCGCGAAGATGTGTCTCATGACAGGTCACCTCGTTTTAATTTTTCCATCCGGCCCATGGGCACGCGGATCTCTTGCAGCCAGTGGTCCGGCGCGGGGACGGCCGGCACGGCAAACGGCTCCTGACGTTCGCGCCGGTTGGTCAGCGTGTACCAGATAAAAATGAGACCCGCTTTCAGCGAGCGCCAGCCCTCCCGGGGATGGCGCAGCAGCTGCATCCCTTTATAAAGGAGGTAGCGTGGGCGAAAATGAAAACGCCGAAAGGCTTGCTCGCAGAACGCTTCGATCTCCTGCGGCGACAGATCCGGCAGATTGAGCACACAGCGGTGGCCGCCCTCAGCCGTCAACCATTGGCGAAAGTTATTTGTGGCCAGCATGCCGTTCTGCTGATAATAGGCAAAAGCGCCGGTGCCGGGATAGGGCATCACCGGATAAAACTGAGCGCTGTCCGGCTTGATCTTGAACGCCAGGTCCAGCGTTTTGTTCATGGTCTCCCGGGTTTCACCCGGAAAACCCACCATAAAACAGCCGTGCACCAGCAGCCCCAGCCGATGGGCGTCTCCGACAAACCGGGCCTGGATGTCGCTGTTCTGGCCCTTGCGCATGGTGCGCAACAAACGGTCGTCGCCGGACTCGAATCCTACGGCGCAGTTGCGCAGCCCGGCGTCGCGCAACGCTTTCAGGGTTTCATGGTCCACGGTGGTGCGCAGGTTGGCGAAAAACGGCAGCCGTACGCCTCGTTCGCGCACCAGTTCGGCAAACCGGCGGGCAAAACGGCGGTCAGCGGCAAAGTTGTCGTCCTCAAAGGTGATCTCGCGCACCTCGGGCATGTTCTCCTGCACCCAGCACATTTCACCGATCAGATGTTCGGGACTGCGATGGCGATAAGAGTGGCCGTGGATGACCTGAGGATAGACGCAGTAAAAGCAGAGCGAATTGCAGCCGCGGCCGCCGATCAACATCACCATGGGATGATAGGAGAGGTTAAAGTAATAGTTTTCCACCTTGAAAAAGCGTTTGTAGATCGGCGCGATATAGGGCAGCTGATCCAGGTCCGTGATCAGCGGCCGATCCTCTGTGCGCTGCGAATCAGCGCCCTGACGAAAGGCCAGCCCCCTGATGTGCGCCAGACGATCGGGGCGATGCAGATTTTCGGTCAGCTCGAGAATCGTATAGTCGTATTCGCCGATGGCGATGAAATCGATGAGCGGCTCCCGTTCCAGAGTCTCCCGCCAGAGCACGGTCACATGGGTTCCCACCAGGCAGATGCGGCTGTCGGGCAACAGCTTTTTCAGCCGGGCGGCGGTTTCGCAGTCCGCATACCAGCTGGCCGCAACCGACTCGAGCACCATTAGATCAGGATTAAACTCCAGCACCGCCTGATGCAGCGCCTGCTCAGAGAGCGCGGCCGCCGGACAGTCGACGACCTGGATTTCGTGTCCATTCTTTTCGACCAGCGCAGCGGCATGCGCAAGCCAGTAGGGATAATACATGGTGCCGGATTTGATGACCCCCGGACTGCGCTGGCTTCGGCTGAAACGTCCCAGAAAGGGGGGATTGATGAAAAAGACACGCATGGAATCTCCTAAGCCACCGCGATGTTGGACAGGAATAAATCGCAACAGCGATAGCACACGGGAAAAAGTTTGCGCGCTCTCAACTCGCGGCGCCAATGTTTATAGCGTTCGCCGTTCCAGATTTCCATAAACGGCTGTTGCAGAATGTTGCCGGCGATGAAATCCGGGTAATCGGGACACGGCGTGACATCGCCGTTGGGCAGAATGTAGGATTTCAACCACACCGCATAGCAGCGGTCTGAGCCAAAGGTGTAGCGAATGTCGGTGTAGTAGCGTTCGACCTCTTCCGGCCTGACGTTGGGCGATAGGGTGATGAGAAATTTTTCCCGGTTGTTCTTTAATTTGATCAGCTGTTCGCGGATGCCGTCC
The DNA here is from genome assembly GCA_036788095.1 of bacterium. Taxonomy (GTDB): domain Bacteria; phylum Zhuqueibacterota; class Zhuqueibacteria; order Residuimicrobiales; family Residuimicrobiaceae; genus Anaerohabitans. The sequence goes on from DAIQOA010000067.1 coordinate 6,677, forward strand.
AGTCTGCGGCGTTTCTCCGGATCCATCACCAGGTCGCTTTCAAAAGGCCGCCAGGAGAGCGCTTCGATGTCGAACAGCCGCTTCATCAGCTGCTGATGAGCGAGGCCGGTGGCATGGGTGGTAAACCAGGTCCAGTTGAAATTTAGACTGTCGGCGCCCAATGACCGGGCGATGCCGGTGAGCGCATGGAGGTGTTCGAAATTTTCCGGACTGATGGTGCCGCGCACCCGGATGATCGGTTTGGTCGCCCCCCGCCGTTTTTTCTCCTCCTGAAGCTCCTGCAGCCCCGCCTGCACCAGCCGGAAGGCGCCGGGCAATCCACGCACCTGATCATGCACCGCCTCCGGCCCATCGATGGAAACGATCAGATCATCCAGCCCCGAGTCCACCAGCTCGCGGGCATATTTTTTGATGTACAGGCCGTTGGTGTTCACCTGACAGGTGAGACGGCGTTTTTTCCCATGTTCGATAAGGTCAAAGATATCGGCATAGATGAACGGCTCCCCGCCCCATAGATAGAGGTTGGGACGAAACCGCTGCACTTCATCGATGAGCGCCTGGTAGCCGCTTACCGCCACTCTCTGGCGGAAAAACGTTTCCGGCGCATATTTGATATCATCTTGCGCCAGGTTCTCCCTGGGCTGTCCGCACATTTTGCACGCCAGGTTACAGCTGTTGGTCAGCTTGATGCACAGGGTGGCAGGCGGCCGGCTGGAGCCATCCTCACGGCGATAATCCCGCTTGACGCTGACCTGGTTTCGCCAGGTGATGGCCGCTTTGGCCGCCGCCATCGGGGGATTTTTACCCGCCAGGCGCAAAATTTTGAGTAATTTATTCATATCATTCCATTTGTGCGAGGGTCGCTAAACATTTATGTTAACAATAAAAACGGTGTGAAGCAACAATTAATTCGGTCCCTGAGCAGACGATTGCCCCTGGCAGGCAGCCATGGACGAATCACCGAGTTTCCGCTAAAGTCCGTCATTTGCAATTGCATTTTATTCTGCAATTTATTATTTTGATAAACTTATGAAGTTGGATAAAAAAAATTTAACCGGCCTGACCCTTCAGGACCTTGAACAGTTCGCCGAATCCATCGGAGAAAAGAAATTTCGCGGCCGCCAGCTGTTCCGCTGGATCTATGAAAAGAGGGCGACCGGCTTTGGCGATATGACCGATCTCGCCAAAGGGTTGCGCGAAAAACTGGACGCCGTAGCCGCCCTTGGCTGCCTGCATTTGGCCGGCCGTACGCAGTCCGATGAATCGAATACCGTCAAATATCTCTTTCAATTGCAGGACAACCATGCGATCGAGAGCGTGCTGATCCATGAATCCGGGCGCCGCACCTGCTGCCTTTCCACCCAGGCCGGGTGCGCTTTCAAATGCTCCTTCTGCGCCACCGGCGCCATGGGTTTTCACCGCGATCTGACGGCGGGCGAAATAGTCGACCAGGTTCTGTTCATCGAACGGGAAGCCGGCGTCGACCTGACCAATGTGGTGTTGATGGGCATGGGAGAGCCATTGCAGAACTATGATGCGGTGATCAAGGCCTGCCGTCTCCTAAACCACCCGGACGGTCCGGCCATCGCCGGCCGCCATATCGTTCTTTCCACTGTAGGAATTGTACCGGCGATTTATCGTTTTGCGGACGAAGGCCATCCTTTTCGCCTGGCCATCTCTTTGCATGCATCGACGGATGAAAAACGCAAAACCCTGCTGCCCATCGGCCGCAAGTATCCTCTAGCGGAACTGATGAAGGCTGTCCGTTACTATGCGCAGAAAGCGAGACAGCATCCGACTTTTGAGTATGTGCTGCTGGCCGGGGTCAACGACAGCGAGCAGGATGCAGAAGACCTGGTGCGCTTGCTCAAAGGATTGCCCTGCAAAATCAATCTCATTCCCTATAACGCGGCTATTGAAAAATTTAGCACTCCGGATGCGCAAACGGTGGACCGGTTTGTTCAGCGGCTGCTGCCGCTGCACGCACCGGTTTCCGTCCGCTGGAGCAAGGGGGCGGACATCGCCGCTGCCTGCGGGCAACTGGCGATCAGGCGCACCTGACCCTGGTAAAACGACGGCAACGCGGTTCAGGCTCTCGAGGAAATGCGTAACATGATTAAAAGCCTCGGTATTCGCAGAGAAGATAAAAATGAATGGGAGCGTCGGGTTCCCATCATCCCGGAGCACGCCGCACGGCTGATGCAAACCGCCGGCCTGCGGATCGTGGTGCAACCCTCTTCGCTCAGAGTCTTTCAGGACCACGAGTATGCTCAGCAGGGCGGAGTGATCCAGGAGGAGTTGGACGATTGTGAGGTGATCCTTAACGTCAAAGAGGTGCCGCCGGCGAAAATTCTCGCTGATAAAACCTATTTGCTTTTTTCGCACACTATCAAGGGACAGCCGCACAATTTGCCCATGTTGCGCCGGTTCATGGAGCAACGATGCAGCTTGATCGATTATGAATGCATCACCGACGGCCGGGGGAAACGGCTGGTGTTCTTTGGCCGCTATGCCGGTCTGGCGGGCATGCTGGAAACCCTGCGCGGACTTGGTCTGCGCTGGCGGATGCAGGGGCAATCCACCCCTTTGGCGGAGCTCAAGCCTGTCTACGAGTATGATTCGCTGGAGGCCGCACAGAGCGAGGTTCGCTCCATCGGAGAGCGCATCGCGGGCCATGGCGGCGGGCCTTTTCGCACCACCCCGGTGATCGTCGGATTCAGTGGCTACGGCCAGGTGTCCAGAGGCGCGCAGGAAATTTTTGATCTGCTGCCTGTTCGCACCTTGGCGCCGCAGGAATTGGCAGCCGCAGTCCCCTACGCGGGTTTTTACAAAACAGTCTTCACCGAGGAGGATATGGTGGAGCCCTGCACCCCCGGCGCCTTTTTTTCTTTGACCGATTATTATCAGCAGCCGGAAAACTACTGTTCCCGCTTTCAATTATATTTGCCTTTTTTAACGGTGCTGATCAACGGCATCTACTGGGACAAACGATATCCGCGGCTGGTCAGCAAAAAAGGATTACGCGAGCTGGCACAGCAAGGGCCCCTGCGTCTGCAGGTCATTGGCGACATCAGTTGCGACATCCACGGGTCCATCGAGTGCACCGAGAGTATCACCACTCCGGAGAATCCTTTCTTGACCTGGCAACCCCTGACCGGAACCTGGCACACCGGCCTGTCGCCGGACGGCGTGTCCATTCTGGCTGTGGATCATCTGCCGGCTGAATTGCCGCGCGCCGCTTCCATGGGGTTCAGCCAGGCGCTCTGGCCGTTGCTGGCCGATCTGGCGGCGGTGGATTTTCACGCGCCGTTGGCACAGTGCGGTTTACCAGAGACGTTGCAGCGTGCGACGATTCTCTATAACGGCGTTCTGACTCCCGGCTATCGCTATTTGCAAAAGTATCTGCAGAAAGAGGATTGATACGGAAAAAAACGGCATACTGGTCCTTGGCTCCGGCCTGGTGGCCCGGCCTTTGGTGCGGTATCTGCTGGAGCAGACCGACGCACAGCTGGTGGTGGCCGGCAACGACCACCGGCGGGCTCTTGAGTTAATCGCTGATCATCCGCGCGCCCAGGCCATCGAACTCGACGTGGAGGCGGATCAACCGTTGCTGCGGCAATGGGTGGAGAGGAGTAGCGTGGTGGTCAGTCTGCTGCCCTATGTGCTTCATCCAACCGTTGGCCGCATCTGTGTCGAAAAGGGCGTTTCGCTGGTGACCACCTCCTATGTCAGTCCGGCCATGCAGGCGCTGCACGATCAGGCGGTGGCCAGGGGGATTCTGCTGCTCAACGAAGTCGGCCTTGATCCGGGCATTGATCACATGTCGGCGATGAAGACCATTCGCACTGTGCAGGATCAGGGCGGCAGCATCCTGGCTTTTGAAAGTTATTGCGGCGGTTTGCCGGCGCCGGAAGCGGCGGATAATCCGTTTCGCTATAAATTTTCCTGGAGTCCTCGCGGCGTGCTCCTGGCCGGCCGCAATACGGCCCGGTATCTGCGACAGGGCCGAGTGATAGAGATCCCTGCGCAGGCTCTTTTTCAAAATACGTGGTTGAAAAACGTGGCAGGCGTCGGCGATCTGGAGGTCTATCCCAACCGCGATGCAATGCCTTATCAGAGGTTGTATGGCTTGGAGCAGGCGCACACGGTCTTTCGCGGTACGCTCCGCTATCCAGGCTGGTGTGAGACCTTGGCTGTCCTCGCCGCTGCCGGGCTGCTCGATGACTCTTTCCGTCAGGATTTGGCTGGAAAATCCTGGCGCCGAGTGTGGATGGATAAATACGGGCTGACGGACGACGCCCCTGCATCCCGAATTGCCGCGGCGTTGCAGATATCGCCGGAAGGGCGCGTTTTTTCAAGCCTGGAGTGGCTGGGTCTGTTCAGCTCCACTCCGGTCGGCGCCGATTCCCTGCTGGACGGATTGACGCAGGCGATGCAGCGCAGAATGGCCTATCAGCCCGGCGAGCGGGATATGGTGGTCCTACAACATGATTTTCAGGTGCAGTTCGACGGCCGGACGCCCCGGCATACCTCTGCGCGTCTGATCGATTACGGTGTCCCGTTCGGCGATTCCAGCATGTCGCGCACCGTGGGCCTGCCCGCGGCTGTGGCCGCCAGATGGATCTGGCTGAAGCGCATCCGCTTGACCGGCGTGCGTATTCCGCTCGATCCGGAAATTTACCTTCCGGTGCTCAGCGAGCTGCACCGTATGGGCATCCGCATTGTTGAAACGGATGAGAATGAATAAGGGTTCAGTCTCGCCGGCGCTTGTGCGATTGGATTAAAAGGAGATGGAATATGTTAGTGTATGTGCTGTTGGTTTCCGCGCTCTTTTTGGCGCTTGCTTATGTCCTCTATGGTCGTTTTTTGGAAAAACGGTTTGATATCCGCAATGACCGGCCTACTCCCAGCCACAGCGATTATGATGGAGTGGATCGGGTTCCGGCCAACCGTTTTGTTCTGCTCGGACACCATTTTTCCAGCATCGCCGGCGCCGGTCCGATTGTCGGCCCCATCATTGCCGCTGTAGCCTTTGGCTGGCTGCCGACGTTGTTGTGGGTGCTGCTCGGCGCCGTTTTTATCGGCGGCGTACATGACTATGCCTCGCTGATCGGTTCCATCCGTCATAAAGCCCGCTCCATCGCCGAAGTGGCCAAAGAATATATGACGCCGTTGGCGTACAAGCTGATGCTCGCGTTTATCTGGTTGACCCTGGTCTATGTGCTCACGGTTTTCATGGATCTCACCTCGACAACCTTTGTGGAGGATGGAGGCGTCGCCACTTCATCGCTGCTGTTCATCGCTCTGGCGGTGGGCTTTGGCCTGTTCATCTATCAACTGAAAATACCGATCCTGTGGTCCTCTTTGCTGTTCGTTCCCCTGGTCTTTCTGTCCACCTGGGTGGGTCATCTGATCCCGCTGACCGCTGAGAACATGCCCCTGCTGATCGGCGAGGATCCGTCCAAGACCTGGGATCTCATCTTGATTGCCTACGTCTTTATCGCCTCCACCTTGCCGGTGTGGCTTTTATTGCAGCCGAGGGATTATCTCTCATCGTTTCTGTTGTACGGCTCGGTGCTCGGCGGTTTTATCGGCATGCTGCTGGGCGGGTTCACGCTTGCCTATCCTGCCTTTGCCGGTTGGCACGATCCGGCGCTGGGCTCTCTGTTTCCCATACTGTTCATCACCGTCGCCTGCGGCGCCTGTTCGGGATTTCACTCGATCGTTGCTTCAGGCACCTCTTCCAAGCAGTTGGACAAGGAGAAGGATGCCAGAATGGTGGGGTACGGCGGCATGTTGATCGAAGCGCTGGTGGCGGTGATCGCCCTGGCCACAGTGGCCATGCTGGCCAAGGGAGATACGCAAACCGGCAAGACGCCGCTGATGATCTATGGCAGCGGCATGGGCAAATTTTTGGCGGTTCTGGGCATACCGGAAAAGTTGGGTTTCTCCTTCGGCCTGCTGGCGTTGTCGACTTTTATTCTGACCACACTGGACACGGCCACGCGCCTGGGGCGGTATATCTTTGAGGAGTTTTTCGGTCTCTCGGGGAAGAATACCAGGTATCTGTCGACCCTGGCCACGTTGGTTCTACCCGCGTTTTTTGTGCTCATCACGCTGCATGATGCCGCCGGCCATCCCGTGGCCGCATGGAAGGTGATCTGGCCGGTGTTCGGCGCCACCAATCAACTGCTGGCCGGCCTGGCTCTACTGGTGGTGGTGGTGTGGCTAAAGAAAACCGGCAAACCGGTTTTCTTTGCTCTGGCGCCGATGATTTTCATGAATGGCATGACCCTTTGGGCGCTGGGGCTGCTGATCCGTCAGTACCACTTTTCCACCATCGGCGTCATCTCCATGGTGCTTTTCCTGCTTGCAGTGATTCTCATCGGTGAGGCCGTTCGAACCTGGAAACGGTTGGCCTGATCTTCAGGCCGGCATCATGACCAGGAGCGGATGGTGCGTTCACTGAGACACATTTAGTATACGATCAGGCTCTGCAATGAACATGAATCTTGAAAGGTGAGGGACGAATGCGTCGTTTTACCAAACTGTTAATTGAGCTGGAAACCGCCTTGTGGAAGGCGCGCATGCCGCTGTCCACCTGGCATCATTATGCGGGTGAAATAGAACCTTCCGAAGTGGCCCGCTTTAACATAAAAAAATTGCCCGCGATTGAAACGCCTTTCCTTTGGGGTGGATATGATCAGACCGGCTGGTTTTTTTGTGATGTAAAACTGCCGCAGATCTGGCGCAGCGAAAAGATCTATCTGTATGTGCAATCCACCGAATCGCTGCTCTACATCAATGGCCGGCCCTATCAGGGACTGGATGAGAACCATCCGGAGTGCCTGCTCAACCATGCGCAGGGCGACGGCTCGCGGCTTACGTTGGCCATCGAGAGCTATAGCGGCCGGATGCATCAGCAGAGCGTCTTTCGCAGCGCCGAGTTGCGCATCGTCCATCCGGCGGGCTGGTCCCTGTACCATGCATTGAAAAACGCCATCGAAACCATGGAACTGCTGCCGCCGGACAGCGCGGAACGGGTGAACTGGCGAAAATTTATCGAAGGGACCGTGGCCCACATCGATCCGCGCCAGCCGGGCAGCGAGGCCTTTCTCGCCTCTCTGGAAAAAGCGCTGATCTATTTCGAAAAGGGTTTGTCGCAGTTCCAATCCAAAAGGCCGCTGGCGGTATGGCCGGTGGGACACAGCCACATCGACGTGGCCTGGCTCTGGCGCCTGAAAGAGGTGCAGCGAAAATGTGGGCGCACGTTCTCTTCCATGATCCGTCTGCTGGAAGAATACCCGGATTTTCGCTTTGTCCAGAGCCAACCGGTGCTGTACGACTATACCGAGAAACGCTATCCAACCCTGTTCGAGGAGATCAAAAAAAAGGTGCATGAGGGGCGTTGGGAGCCGGTGGGCGGAATGTGGGTGGAGGCCGACTGCAACATCTCCTCCGGAGAATCGCTGGTGCGCCAGGTGCTGTACGGTAAACGCTATTTCGAAAAAGCCTTCGGCGTCAAGGTGAACACGCTCTGGCTTCCCGATGTGTTCGGATATTCAGGGGCCTTGCCGCAGATTCTGAAAAAATCCGAGATCGATTATTTCTTTACCACCAAATTGAACTGGAATGAGGTGAACCAGTTTCCCTACAACGTTTTCTGGTGGCAGGGCGTCGACGGCACCCGGGTGCTCTCCGGTCTGCTGTTTCACTCCTCCGCCTACAATTGCCAGATGGTGGCCCGGCAGTTGGCCGAAATGGACGATCAGGTGCGGCAACGCGGCGAGGTGGAGAACGTGATCATGCCTGTGGGCTACGGCGATGGCGGAGGCGGCACTACTCGCAAGGATCTGGAGAGCATGGCGTGGCTGGGTAAAATGCCCGGACTGCCCTCTCTGCATCACGGCTCGGTAAAAGCTTTTTTCAAGACCCTGAGCAAAAAGGCGCGCACCCTGCCGGTCTGGTCCAATGAGCTCTACTTTGAAAAACACCGCGGCACCTATACATCGCACGCTCTGGCCAAGCGGATGAACCGCAAATGCGAGGTCGCCCTGCGCGAGGCGGAGATCTGGAGCGTGTTCGCCGGTCCTCATTACGCCTATCCCAAAGCACAGCTGACCGACACTTGGCGCAATTTTTTGGTCACCCAGTTTCATGATATCATTCCCGGCAGCTCGATCCCGGAGGTATACCAGGACAGCCAGGCGATCTATGATGAGGTGCTGCAAACGGCCGGCGCGGTCCGCAAGAGCGCACAGCAGATTATCGCCGGACGATGTCCTGCGGCCGAGAACACGGTGCTCGTGTTCAATTCGCTCTCTTGGGCCCGCACCGATGTCGTTCAGCTGACGCTGAACCGCAGCGATGACAAATTTCACATCGTCGACGACCAAGACGAACCGGTGCCGTTGCAAATCCTTCGGGTGGAAAAAAACCGCGTCACCTGCCTGATTCTGGCTAAAGAGGCGCCCTCTCTCGGTTATGCGGCCTATCGTGTGCGGGAAGGGCGCAAGAAATCCGCTGAACCGGGCAATCGCGTATCGATTCAGAGCGTGGAAACGCCCTATTACAAGATCAAGTGGAACGAACAGGGACAGCTGGAACGGCTCTACGACGTGGAACAGGAGCGGGAGCTGTTCACCCGCCAGCAGCCGGGCAATGTTTTTCAGACTTTTTTGGATTATCCCAATGAATATGAGGCCTGGGATCTGGACGACGATTACCGGGACCATCCGCTGGCGCTGTTTCAACCGGAATCCGTCAAGGTGGTCGCCTCCGGGCCGATCTGCACCATTCTGCGGGTCGGGCACAAGAGCAAAGATTCACGCATCTCGCAGGACATCTATTTTTACCGGCATTTGCGTCGCATCGATTTCTGCACCGAGGTGGACTGGCACGAACGGCGCACGGTTCTTAAGGTGGGTTTTCCCATCCCATCGCCCAACGCCAGAGCCGTTTATGAGATTCAATTCGGCGCCCTGGAACGGACCCTCGGTTCAGACACCTCCTGGGAGAAGGCCAAGTTTGAAGTGTCGGCGCAACGGTGGGCCGACGTCTCCGATCATCAGTACGGTTTGGCGTTGTTGAATGATTGCAAGTATGGCTATGATGCGCACCAGGGCCTGCTGCGCTTGACCTTGCTGCGTTCAGGTTACTGCCCGGATCCGATAGAACCCGCCTGGCATGTGCAATTTGGCGCACCGACGGATGACGGCGTTCATCATCTGACCTACAGCCTGTATCCGCATTCGGGCGGATGGCAGCAAGGCCGGGTGGTGCGCCGCGGCAGCGAATTGAATGCGCCCTTGACCGCGTTTGCGCCCAAAGCGGGCAAGCCGGCAGCCAAAGGTCTCACCCTGCCAGGAAGGTATGGATTTATTGAAATCGCCAAGGGTGATTCTGTTTGCGTGGAAACCTGTAAACAGGCGGAGGACTCAGAGGAGGTGATTTTGCGCGTGTATGAAAGCCAGGGCATGGCAGGCGACGCGGCCGTGCAGTTTCATTTTCCCGTGGCCGCGGTGCAAGAGTGCAACCTCATGGAACGGGATGCCAAACCGGCGTCGTTTAAATCCGGTCTGCTGCGTTTCAGCTATTCGCCCTATGAGATAAAAACGTTTGTGTTGAAAAGGAAATGATCGAACCGGGGCTGTACGTGCGGTACAGGCGGCCTTTCGCCTGCTTGCCGCCGCATACATGAGAGGAGGAACTGGACTAGTCCCGGATTAATCGCGCAACCGTTTGCGCTGATACTCCAGTTTTTCCTTGGCCGTCATTTTGCTGAAATCCGGCGCGGCGTTGCCCGTCACCGGTGCAGGTACCGTCACCTGATGCGACGATCCGCCATAGGCCACCGCGGGATTGGTGATCTGCAGGTCCTCCTGCAGGCCGCGGTAGGGCTTGATGCCCAGCTTTTGCAGCACGCCGTGATACGCTTCCACCGCTTCGGTCGGCGCCAGGTCGCCGTCAGCCACCAGGCGTAAAAAAGAGATAAAGGCGAGTTGGTGTTCGCTGTTATTGATCTTGCGGCCGTACAGCGCGATGCGGGCGCCGTACTTTTTGGCGTCCGCCAGCAATTGAAAAGCATCCAGCGTGGTGCCGGAGGCGCCGCCGAGGATGCCGGGGATCAGCGTCGGGTCATAGCTCGCCAGCTGCTCCATGAACTTGGGCCCCTGGTAAACCACCTTGAGAAAAAGCGGACGGCCCGCTTTGGTGACCCCGGCCAGATCGCGGACGATGTGGTCGTTGATGAACTGCCCCAGCTTTTCCTGCGGCACCGCCTGGCCGACGTTGGGATTGAATACTTCGAGGAAATAGCGGAATCCTTTTTGTTCCGCTTCGAGGCGGAAGGACTTGAACATCTCCAGGGTGTGCAGATCCGCCTGCAGATCGTTGGTAAAGGTCACTGAATACAGCCCCAGATTTGCGCCCAGTTTCCGCTCCTCCGGTTGACAGGTGTATTTTCCGCACTGGATGTGATCGATGGTGGCGCTTCTAAACGGCCGCGCCGGATGATCGATATAATGGCCGCCGGTGATCACATGCACATCGGTGGCGTCATTGGCCCGCGCCGCCGGCGTGATCGGGCTGTTGTCGAACAGACGCTCTTCAATCGTCAGCAGCTCATTGGTGGAGGCGGACATCAGTACGATGTCCACCTTGGCCTGGCCGATGACCTGACGGATCTGCTCGCGATATTCGGCCAGCGTGCGGTATTTTCCCTCCTGGCTATAATGCTCGGGACTTTTGCCCGGGGCTGCAATGCCGAAGGCCATATCGGCATCTTTGGCATCAGCCAGCATGAAATCCTTGCAATGTGAATCAGCCAGTATGCGGGCGATTTTCTGGTCCAACGTTTTTTGCATAATAGGGACATCCAAACAGTGAGAGTGCAGTCAATTAAACACGATCAATTTAACGTTTTTTTGTGTTTTTCAAAATGAATTTTATCGTCCGGCGGCTTGCGCTCCGCCGGGCAGAGGAGTGTAAGACGTATGATCTATCGCAACTACGGCAAAGGGACGGAGCAGGTATCCGTCATCGGATTCGGCGGCATGCGCTTCAACAATCAGAGAAATGTGGAGGCCTGCGCCGGCCTGGTGCGCTCCGCTTATGAGGCGGGCATCACCTACTTCGATACGGCGCCCAACTATGGCAAGTCAGAGGAACTGTTCGGCGTCGCTTTTAAAGAGATGAACAAAACCCGCAAAGAGCGGCCGTTTTATGTGGCGACGAAAAGCCTGCGCGCCGAACCGTCGGCCATTCGTAAAGACCTGGAACAATCCCTCCGCCGGATGAACCTGGAGACCATCGATTTCTATCACGTCTGGTGCGTCATGTCGCTGCAGGACTATAACAACCGTAAGGCCAAGGGCGCGCTGCGGGAGTTCGAACGACTGCACCAGGAGGGGCTGATCCGGCATATCTGCCTCTCATCGCATATGAAGGGCGAGGAGGTGGAGACCGTGTTGCAGGACTTTCCCTTTGCGGGTGTGCTGCTGGGCTATTCGGCCATGAACTTTTCTTACCGGGAAAAGGCGGTGGAAGCGGCGGCGCGCATCGGCGCCGGCGTGGTGGTGATGAATCCCCTGGGCGGCGGCCTGATCCCGCAACATCCCGACCGCTTTGCCTTTCTTCGCACTCGGGAGAATGAGACCGTGGTGCAGGCCGGACTGCGTTTTCTCATCAACGATCCGCGGATCAGTGTGGCGCTGGTAGGGTTCAGCCAGCCGCAGCATCTGCAGGAGGCCCTGCTGGCGGTGCAGGACTATCAGCCGATTTCCCCCGATCAGATCGCGGTCATGCAATCCAAGATCAAGCAGGGATTCACCGAGTTGTGCACCGGCTGTGGTTATTGCGATCACTGTCCGGAGGGCATTCCGGTGCCGCGATTGATGGACGCGTACAACCATTATCTGCTCAAGGGCGAGAAGCAGGCGCTGCTGGACCGGCTGAATTGGCACTGGTCCATCGGCAAAAAGGACCCGATCCTGCAGGCGTGCACGCAATGCCGGTTATGCGAGGAGGCCTGTACCCAGCATCTGCCCACCACCGACCGGATTCTAGAGATCGCAGACTTGGCGCGCTCCTAACCTTACGAAGGTGGTATCCTTACGAAGGTGGCGTCTGTGGCGATTTTGTCCCTTGATAGTTTGCCCATAAAGGGATAAAATCTCTGCAAAGAACAAGTCGAATGAGCTTTGGATTGGCATCCTGGTGCGGGATTTCGCTCCGAGGTCAAGTCGAATCAGTGGGCGACCGGCGCAGGATGTGCAGACGGATGCCCGCCATGTCGCCACGCTTTTTTAAAGATCACTATTATCACATCTACAATCACAGCATCGATGGCCTACGCCTTTGCTATACTTCAGAGAATTATGATTTTCTGTTAGGGAAAATCGCCTCCTCCCTGTGGGACTATGAGGTGGACCTGATCGCTTATTGTCTGATGCCAAACCACTATCATTTTTTTGTCCGCCAGCTTTCTGAGACATCCCTGTCGTCCTGGATCCAGAGCATCTTTAACAGCTACTCTCAGGCCCTCAACCATCAACTACAGCGTCATGGCACTCTTTTCCTCGGTCGGGCCAAGCGCAGAGACGTGGATAAGGATGGATACCGGATCCACCTGATGCGGTATATTCATTATAACCCGGTTGACGCCAAGCTGGTCTCTGCGCCAGAGTTGTGGCCTTATTCCAACTATCTCGAATATATCGGCAAACGTGAACGGGGCATGTTCAATGCGGATTTTTTGCGCAACTATTTCTCCAGCCCGAAAGAGTATAAAAAATTCATGGATGAGTATCAGGCGGAAAAGCAGCTGGCGGAGAAAATGCGCTGCTATCTATTTAAGGAACCTTCGTAAGGTTACCACCTTGCGAAGGTTGGGTTGGCCAGGAGATGCGGCCGGAGGCCACCTCTTTCTGCAGTTTAAAGCCGAGCATCTTGTAGACCAGTTTGGCCACGTTAAAAGGGGAGTTGCGGTCCATGCGGTTGAACGCCAGTTCAACCACATCAAAGCCCACCACGGTTTTAGTGCGGAACACGGTGTGGAGGATGTCCAGCCCTTCGTCCCAGGTGAATCCGCCGGGTTCCGGTGTGCCGGTGCTGCTGATGACGCTGAGGTCAAAGGCATCGACGTCCACGGTGATAAAGAGGTGCTCCGGCAGGTTCTGCAGTGCGTTTTTCCAGTTGCATAATTTTTTACGCAGGCTGTGCATGGTGCACACGGCCATGTTTTCCCGGCGGATGCGGTCTGCTTCTTCGCTGCACATGGCGCGAATGCCCAGCTGCAGGGTGTGCGGGGTCATCTCGCGAATTCGCGCCATCACCGACGCATGGCTGAAGCGGCTGCCCTCATAGCTGTCGCGCAGATCAGAGTGCGCGTCCAGTTGTACGCACCCCAGGGTTGGATATTTCTCCTGCAGCGCCTTGAAATAGCCGCTGCTGATGGAGTGGTCGCCGCCGAGCACTACGACGAATTTATTTTTTTCCAGCAGGGCTCGGGTGGACCGAACCATAAGTTGATGTACGGCTGCAGGGGTTTTGGGCATGGCCGGAGCGGCCAGGGTCACGATGCCCATGCGAAAGGGTTCAGCGTTGAGCACTTCATCGTAAAATTCCACATAGCAGGAGGCGTCCAGGATGGCCTGAGGCGCACGACCGGCGCCGTGGCCGTAGGAGACGCCGCCTTCATAGGGAAACGGCAGCACGGCCACTGCGGCGTCCTGAAACCGGCAGAATTCCGGATCAGGGCCAAGAAACTGTTTGCGGTTGAGTTTCATCGGTTTTTCAGCATTTGTTGGGTGAGAGCCGGCAGCCGTTCTGCCAGGGCTTTGGCCGGCCGTGGTTTGCATTCGTTGATGACAAAAGCCGCCAGCAGCGGAAAGACGATCGAGTATTCGCCCCAGATCTGCACCAGTTTTTCTTCACCGGTGGAGCGGTATTTTCCCCAGGTGACCGCTTCGCTGAAGGTGCAGCTGGAGAGGCTGCCTTCCCGTTCCACCGCGGTGGTGATCTGCAGACCGCGATCAGCGCCTTCAAAGTCAATGCCGAGGATCTGGCTGATGGTCGGCCCGGTCTGTTGGATGAAATTTTTCGGCCCCCCGCCGCCCCATTCGACAAAGCCGCTGGCCTGGGCCGTAAAGCTGATGGCAGCGGAATCGAGTATGTCCTTTTGGCCGGAGAGGAGCACAGGGTATCCCTCCAGGTCGGTTCTGGCCAGGTTCATGGCGATGGAGTGGTTGGACAGCGAGTCCCAAAAGACCGGCACTGATCCTTTGGCCGCAGCGACGAGGAAGCTGCGTTCCGGATGCGGGGATCGTTCCGCAGCCCACAGGCCGAGCTGCCGGTTGAACTCCCAGCTGCTCAGGGATTTTCCGGCGAGCTCGGAGTAACGCTCGCGAACAAAGACTCGGATCAGCTCATCCTGGGCCTCCAAGGTCTCTTTTTCGCGAATGC
>DAIQOA010000068.1:0-21079 GCA_036788095.1 bacterium
CTAATATACTACAGCGAGGGGGCATTTTCAATATAGGAACTGAGGCGCAAAACAGCGAACTGCCGCGTTTGTTTACAGACTCTGAGCGCCGAAGGATCTAGCGACGAACGGGGCATGCGAAAGCTCATGGCCCTGCGCGACGATAGATTCCTCGCCCTGTTTTTATTTTCTTTTTCCCACAAACTCCTCTCCAGCCACTCCACTGATCATCACGGTTTCTCCTTCCCAGGTCTTTACCTGACCGGACGCATTCTGGAAAGTCAGGGCCGGCATAGAAGCGGGTTTGCGCAGTAAAACCGAATCCTGGCGGTCGAAACGTATTTTGAAACCGGACAGCGCCTGCTGCTGCCAGCGCAGGTCAACGGTATATCCGCCCCGGCCGCGCAAGCCTCGGACCGAGCCGTTCGGCCAGGCGGATGGCAAAGCAGGCAGCAGACTCAATTCGTTCTCATGACTTTGCAAAAGCATCTCAGCGATCGCCGCCGCGCCGCCGAAATTGCCGTCGATCTGAAACGGCGGATGCAGATCGAACAGATTGCCGGCGGTGGATTTCTGCAACAGCTGCTGCAGATGCGCATGCGCCGCATCGCCATCCAGCAGTCGCGCATAAAAATTGGCAATCCAGGCGCGGCTCCAGCCCGTATGGCCGCCGCCGTGGCTCAGCCGCCGTTCAAGGGTGGTTCGCACCGCCTGCGCTAGTTCAGGAGTGATTCGCGGCGATATCTGCCGGCCGGGATGCAACGCAAACAGATGTGACATATGACGGTGACCCGGCTCCGCCTCTTCATAATCCTCCATCCATTCCTGCAATTGCCCATGCCGGCCGATCTTGAGCGGCGGCAGCCGCTTGAGTGCTTGCTCCAATTCTCCGCAAAACTCGGGATCGAACTTCAGAATGTGAGCGGCCTTGATGCAGTGGTTGAAAAGATCATGAATGATCTCGAAATCCATCGTCGCGCCCACGCAAAACATCGCCCTTTGACCGTCGGGCGTTATAAACGCATTCTCCGGCGAATGAGACGGATTGGTGACCAAAAAGCCGTTTTGATCCGGCGTCAGATAATCCAGAATAAATTCAGCCGCTCCTTTCATCAGCGGATAACCGCGTGTTCGCAAAAAGACGGTATCGCCGGTGAACGCATAGTGCTCCCATACGTGTTGACACAGCCAGGCCGCGCCCATGGGCCAGATGCCCCAGACACCATCCGCCGGAGTGGTAAAACCCCAGATATCGGACAGATGATGCACCACCCATCCATCACAGCCATAGTGCATACGCGCGGTCATGCTGCCGGATTCCACCAGCGACTCGATATAATCGATCAGTGGCAGAGCGCATTCCGAGAGATGGGTGGATTCGGCAAGCCAATAGTTCATCTGCAGGTTGATGTTGGTATGATAATCGGAATTCCACGGCGGCATCATCGATTCATTCCACTTGCCCTGCAGGTTGGCGGGCAGGCAGCCGGGCCGTGAGCCGGCGATGAGCAGGTAACGGCCATACTGGAAATAAAGCGCCATCAACGCCGGATCCTGACCGCCCTCTTGAACCCGTCGCAAGCGCTGATCCGTGGGCAGATCCGGTTTTGGTTCCGCACCAAGATCCAGATGCACGCGCCGGAACCAGCTCTGATGTTCCTTCACGTGATCGGCCAAAATATTCCGATAGGGCTTGTTGGCGGATTCGATCATAGCCTGACAGACATCGCGCGGATTTTTTCCACGAAACTCGGTTGCGGCGGTGAGATACAGCGTCGCCGCATCGGCGTCTTTGACCGTCAGGCGATTGCCGGGAACAGACCGCTCACCCCCCTCATTGGCAGCGGCCAACAACGCTTCATAGGCCATGCCCTTGCCCTCATCCAGCCGGCCGCGCAGAATCAGCATGTTGTCCCCGGCACTGCCCAAATGCGCATCCTGCGAACGGGACAGGCGAACGGTAAAATTGATTTTTTTCTTTTTATTCGCCGTCAACCGCAGCACCAGCAGTTGATCGGGCGCAGAGATAAACGCCGTGCGGGTGTAGCGGACGCCCCCATTGCTGAATTGCACGGTGTGCACCGCCGTATCCAGATCCAGCGCCCGCTGATAGTCCGTAACCGTACTGTCGCCCGGAAACTCGATGATCAGATCGCCCAACGTCTGGTACGGCTTGATGCGCTCAGGAATGCCCATCAGATAGGCGTCCGCCATATCCGTGGCCTGCAAAAAGCGGCCGGCGAACAGCAGCCGCCTCACCTGCGACAGATACACCTGCGCCTGCGGATTGATGGTGTTGATCGGCTTTCCAGACCACAGGCTCTCTTCGTTCAATTGAATGCGTTCTGTTCCCACGCGGCCGAAGACCATGGCTGCCAGCCGGCCGTTGCCCAGCGGCAACGCCTCGATCCATTCCCTGGCCGGCTGATCATACCACAAACGGCAGGGCGCCATCTCCGCCTTTTCGCTGCAGTGCAGCAAAAGCAACGCCGCCAAAAGCAACAGAGGCCGCAATATCTTTTTCACCATTGGCTCAACCCTCAATTGATTTCTCCAGCCGTTCAATCGTCCGCTCGGAATACTTACCACAGGTCGGCGAGAATTTCGCCAGGCGTTGATTCCGCACTGACGTGAATCAACAACCGGTCGCTCACCCCCCCGGCCTTGTACACCTGTCTGGCATAGCTCCATGCTTGTTCACACTGCTCATGAGTTAACGCCTGACCGTTGGCGTCACAGCCGTTAAACCAGGCCAGCGCGCGCGGCGCCACAAGGGCGGCCAAGTCCTGCAGATCGTATTCGCCCAGACACCCGGCCACCGCGGAACTCATATACTCTGGTTTATAATACAGGCGGCCTGCCAGATCGGCATAGCTGACAAACGATCCGATCAGCGCCGACCCGTCGATGCATGAGTCAAAGGCTGCGGCGTGGAGCAACACCGGCGCCAGTTCCGTAAAAGCGACGGCGGAAACGCTGCGGCCCGGCGGATCCAGGGGATTTTTCAGCTGCCAAATGAGCGCGTTCAGCTCCCGGGCTCGTATGGCAACCAGGCTTCGATCCACCTGAATGCCCAGGAACCACATGTTATAAGCGCCCTTACCCTGCAGGAAATCATAGGAATCGCCCTTGAGTGCGCCAGCGCCCAGCTCGCCCATATCCGACAGGTCCGGCCAGATCACCGCATATCCCTTGCGCGCAAACGGCTGCCAGTTTTTTTCCTCCTCCCATAGGGCGGCCTTGCCCTGTGGATGCAAAAATACGACGCTTCGGTCAGGGACCGGCCGTTGATCAGCATAGACTTTGATGAACGGCAGCGCTGTGTGGTCGAGCTGCAACAAATAGTTCTCCCACACCCATCCCGCTTTTTTCTGCCGGCCGGCAAACAGAAGGATTCCGCTGTCCGCGACCGATCGATACCCGGACAGCGTTCTCGCTCTTTCCAGTACACGGTTCAAATGGCCGTCCCCGGTGCGGGATGTGACCAGCTGTTCGGTTTTTAACTGAACCCGGCGTCCATTTAGAGAGTGATGGGTTTCCGATTGCGCCAGGCCCGCCACCTGACCGGTCGCAGTCACTTGGAGTGCCTTTGGGTCCGGGATCGTGACCTCCAGTTCAGCGGCTGAACCCGGCTGGCTCAACTGTTTCTGAAAGAATGCGTACATGGCCTCACGGTTTTTTTTCGTCGAAGCATGAACGCTGTCGTCCTCGGTCATTTGCAGCAAATCGCCGGCATCCAGCATTCGATAGATCCGTGAAACCTCCGCAAAGGTCTCACGCGCGCCCTGCACGCTGAAATAATCCCGAGTGGTGGCGATCACCAAGGCCGGGCTGGGCGCTCGCACCAGCAGCAGGTCGGCCATATCGATGCCCTCGGCGATGCCGTGATAAAAGTGCTGCTCTGCGTCCTGGGGCCCGACGCTCTGCAGCAAGCGGCGAAAGCTGGTAATATAGCATTCCGGAGCTGTAGCGCGAATGCGCTCGTCAAACGCCGCGATATAGGCAGACTGGGTGCCACCCCCGGACCGGCCGGTGATGCCGATGCGCTTTACGTCCACTTCAGTACGGCTGACCAGATAGTCGACGGCGCGAATGCCATCCCAGATCCAATAAACAGCCGGCGAATAGCCGGCCAGAAAACACTGTGCGCCGGCATACGAATGCTCCCGCGTGGGCCCGCCCACAGCGGATTTGCCCGTCTGCGGATCGTAATACTGCAGCCGCTCCCCCTGGCCGGCAGGATCGAACGCCAACACCACAAAGCCCTTTTTCACCAGATTCAGAATCGGCAGCAGATAGACAGGCAAGCGAAAACCCTCATTGGAATGACCGCTGCAATAGACCACAGCCGGATGCTTGCCTTTTTTTTCCGGGAGAAAAAGGCAGGCGGTCACGTAAAAATCAGGCTGCGATTGAAAGAGGATTTTTTCGATCGTGTAGCCATCCCCTTTCAAACGGCCGGTGACCTTTGGCTTCAACGGCGTCTTGGCCGGCAGGGGTCCAATCGCATGATCCAATTTCGCTCGAATCTCCTCGCGATAGTCTTGCCAGCTCGCGCCATCACAAATATTGCGGACCCGTTCCTGACGAAGGTCCAGATGATGAAAGGCCTCGCGGCACAGCTCATGGTATAGGGCGTTGTTCGCGTCCGTATGCGCCAGCCAACGGCTAACAATCAAATTCTCGCCGGGACCGCCAAAGGCTAAAGTGGCTGAAAAAAGCAAGAGACCGAGTAGGCGTCGCATAGTGCCTCTCCTTGTAAATGCATCTGCCCAATAAAGCGGCCGTCACCGAAACCGCATTAAACCATTCTTAAGTGCATCTTCCATCAAGCTGTTCGAGCGGCTCTGTACAAGTTCTCCACACCTTATGGCGGTTACCTGTGCGCCACCAACAGGAATAGGGGAAACGTCCGCATCCCCATTTCGGTATTTTTTGTCAGCGGAGCAAGATCATAAAAGACAACACGCTCGAAACCGGCCTGATGGACCTGGCCCTCCAAGACCGTGCGATCGAATCCTTTGTGGCCGGTAAAGCCCTTACCATGAAACGAGCCGTCTTCGACATCCAGGTCGACAACCGCCAGATAGCCGCCGTCTTTTAACTGATCGTAAAAACGGTTGAGCAGACTCAACGTATCGTCCACATGATGAAGCGTCATGGAGGTGAAAATCAAATGGAACAGCGCTGCAGGAGCCGGATCGGTCGCCAGATCCAGTCTGATACAGGTCATATTGGTCACCCCGGCCCGGCTGATCTTTTCCTGCAGCACAGTGAGCATGCCGGAAGAGCTGTCCGCCATCACCAGATGGCCGAGAAAAGGCTGCAGTATAAAACCGACCAGACCGGTGCCGCAGCCGTATTCCATGGCGATCCATTTTGAATCCAGGGGCACATGGTTCCGAATGGAACGTGCGGCGTCCTGCGCCCGGATCAATCGTTCCGGATTTTCGTCCCATTGAGCGGCGCGCTCATCGAAAGAGTTCATCTATTATTCCTTTTTACGCTTACGCGTTCAGCTATTCACTTACCGAGAAGGTATGCTTATCAAGCCGGCGGATGCTTAGGCCATCGAGAACCTCTCCATTTTACCAATTTGAATTGATAAAAGCAAGCCCATCATTCTTTTCCTGTGCTGCGCGAAGCGCCCCTTTCGCTGCTCACGAACATGAACCGCCCTGACTGTGCATGCAGCTTACAGCGGTCATTTTTCATCGCTTGCTTATCGAGCTGAAAATGGCTATTTTATTATGTTGAAAAACCTAAATAGAAAGACCTGGTCATGATCCGTCGTCTCACCTGGCCCAATCGCATCACCCTATTGCGCGTGGGGCTTTTGTTCGTGTTGGTGTTTTTACTCTACAACCAGTTCATCTGGGCCCGTCTGTTCGCCGCCCTGCTCGCCGTCATCGTCATCATCATGGACTGGCTCGATGGCTTTCTGGCGCGCAAGCTGCAAGAGTCCACCGCCCTGGGCAGCGTGCTCGACATCGCCGGAGATCGCGTGGTGGAAAACGTACTGTGGATCTGCCTCGCGGATCTGCGCCTGATCGGCATATGGATCCCCATTGTGGTCATCTCCCGCGGTATTTTCACCGACAGCATTCGCAACTATGTCATCAAGTTCGGCTATACCGGCTTTAGCGAAAAAACCATGATGCGCAGCGCCATCGGACGATTTCTCACCGGTTCTCCGATCATGCGCACAGGTTATGCGGTCCTCAAAGCTTTGACCTTCGGCTCTTTACTACTCTTCTCCGGACTAGCTAAGGTGCACCGCTATTGGACCTGGATTCCATCCACCTGGATCCAGTACGGATTGAAAACCGGCGCCCTGCTGGCCATTGTAACCGCAGCCGTCTGTCTTCTGCGCGGCATTCCGGTGATTATAGAGGGCGTGCGCCTGATCCAGGAAAAGGAGGCTTCCTCTGCGACCGATCATCCTGCTGGACATTGACGGCACGCTGCTTCCTCGTAGCCTGGAACAATGGTTTCTCTGGCATTCGCTAAAAACAAGACGGCTGAACCTCATCGGCTTGATGAAAAATATCCTTCTGCTTTTGCGCTGGCCGCTGCGGGCGAAAAACAGCAAACTGTTCTACCTGCGGGGACAGGCCGTTGACCAGGTTCAAAGTTGGATCGAGGAGGCCTGGAATTCTGAAATCAAGCGCCGCATCTATTCCGGCTGGGGCCCGGCCATCGAATGGCTCAAATCCCACGACGCCCAAATCGTGCTTTTAAGCGGTACGCCGTGGCCACTGGCCGAACCGCTCATGCGCCATTTTCAGATCAGTGATGCGCTCTGCGCTGAACCGGAAATCGTCGACCGGCGTTACACAGGACGGCTGCTGCGGCCGCATCCTAGATCCCGGCTCAAGCTGATCTATGCGGAGGAGTGGCTGAGGGCAAAGGGCGTCAACTGGGAGGAAACGGTGGCTATTGCTAATGACTGGCCTGATCGATTTTTATTAAGCCGGGCCAGGCCTATCGCGGTTCATCCGTCCAATCGATTGTTACGGCTGGCGAACAAGCGGCACTGGCCGGTGGTTATGCATCCGGAGAAAAACGGCGAGGTTGTTCAAGTCGTCGAGGAAACCCTTCAATGAATCGAAATCAGTATTTGCTATTGCTTTTCAAGAAAAATTATTATATTTGCGTGGCATATCACAGCGCAACATAAATCCACACCTCCCCTGACTCGAGCTCATCCGCTCCGCCTCCACTTCATCCGAGCCCTGTTGCGCCTCATCGCCAAACCAATGCCAACCACGGCTGCAACGGACTATCTGCTCTATCGTGGGGAATCTGCATGCTCGGGCGACAAATTGGCCATTTTAAGATAGTCGAACAGTTAGGCGCCGGCGGAATGGGCATAGTTTACAAGGCCCTGGATAAAAAGCTGGATCGAACGGTTGCGCTGAAATTTCTGCCGCCGGAACTCACCAACGATGCCGAAGCCAAAGAACGATTTATCGTTGAAGCCAAGTCCGCTTCCGCGCTTGACCACCCCAACATCTGCACCATCCATGAGATAGGCGAAACAAAACACGGCCAGTTGTACATCGCCATGGGCTGTTATGAAGGCGCCACGCTGCAGCAAAAAATTCGCGCCTCTGTTGAATCCAGTGAACAGACCGGCTCTTCATCCACTCCCCCGTCGACGGATCGCCTAAAATCCCTGGAAGAAATCATCGATATCGCCATCCAAATCGCGCAGGGATTGGTCAGCGCCCATGCCAAAGGCATTATCCATCGCGACATCAAGCCTGCCAATGTCATGATCACCAAGAGCGGTATGGTCAAAATTCTTGACTTTGGCCTGGCCAAGCTGGCCCATCGAAGCGGGATAACCAAAACCGGATCAACGCCCGGCACGATCGCCTATATGTCGCCGGAACAAATCCGCGGTGAAGAGAATGATCATCGAACCGATCTCTGGTCGTTGGCAGTGGTACTGTATGAGATGGTGGCCGGTCGACTGCCGTTTAACGGTGAATGCGATGCGGCCATTCTCTATGCGATCGTCAATCTGCAGCCCGAGTCGGTGAAAAAATTCCGTCCCGATGTTTCAGCGCAATTAGCCGGTGTTATTGCTCGGGCCCTGCAAAAGGATCCGGAGGATCGCTACCAGACCGCGGAGGAATTCATTCAAGCCTTGCAGGCCTGCCAGTCTTCTAATGCTGTGCCGCCTTCCGGTGCGATGAGAAAAAACAAACGACCCGGCGCCTTGAAAAAGAAAAAGATCCTGGTCGGGGTCGCCGCGCTGGTTTGCATTTTTATGCTGTTCCTTTTGGCGCCGCATTGGAATTCAGTTAAAAAACCGACGGCTGCGAATTCGGAAAAAGTATTTGCCATCTTTCCTTTCAACGTGCGTGGCGCTCCTGATTACAGCTACCTGGAAGAAGGGATGATGGACCTGCTGTATACCAACCTGAACAGCGCCGGCGATCTGCGCAGCGTTGACCCACGCGCCCTGCTGAACCAGATCAAGCTGCTGCGAAAAACAGAGGTCACTATTGATGAGGCAGAAAAAATTGCTCGTTTTTTCGGCGCCGGTTATTTTATTCTCGGCAGCCTGTTCGCCGCTGAAGGTCGGCTGCGCTTAAGCGCCACGCTATATGATCTGAATGCCAAAAACAACCGCTCCATTCCCCTTTTTGCCGATCACCCGGCAGACCGGCAGTTTGAATTGGTGGACGGAGTGAGTTTGCAGGTTCTCTCCAGATACTCTAAAAGCCTGGCGGCGCGCAATGACCTGCTGGAAAACAAAACCACTCGTTCTCTGCCGGCGCTCAAGGCGTACCTGGAGGGCTTGAAGGCGGATCGCAATGGCCTTTTTGCAGACGCGCATACTCTCTACAGCCAAGCGGTGCAGTACGATACGTCCTTCGCACTTGCCTGGTTTCGTCGCAGTCTGATAAATTATGGTTTTCTGATCAATGTCGAAGAAGCAAAATCCGACCTGAACCGGGCGTTGCACAGCAACGCCAAGATATCGGAGCACGATCGGCTCCTGATGCAGGCGCAACAGGCCAGCATCTCTGGTGAATGCGAAAAGGCGATGAGCGAATTTCGACAGATCGTCGCCAGATATCCGGATGATATTTTCGGTTGGGAGAGCGTGGCATGCAATTGGCTTCAATGGGCGAATTTTTTGGGTCATTCCATACACGAAACCTATCCGCTGTTCGAAAAATTGCTCTCGCTGGATCCGGAAAACGGCGCTTATTATCAGCAAAGTCTGATCCCCGCACTCAAGCGAGGGGATCGAACGGAAATCGATTCCATCATCGCCAAACTTCTACGATTCAGCCCTGATCACAGTTGGGCCTGGCCCGCCCTTGCCGCTCGAGCATTCCTCGACGAGGATTCTGTGATGCAGAAAAAGATCATTCAGGAAGCCATGGTCCAGGACGATATCCTTTTATTTTGCGGCATCGAGAACAGCGCTGTCAATGCAAGCAGACTAAGCAGCGTCATGCCTTTAGCGCGCACCCTTTTGCATCCAGCTCGTTCAGAGAAAGCCCAGGCATACGGCTATTTATACCTCGCCGTACTCGACATGAGTCTCGGCAGATGGCAAGCAGCTCAGGGCAAGCTGGATAGCATGAACAGTTATCGCAGTGGGTATGGAAGATTATTTCGTTCGTTGTTCAGCCCCCTCCTCTTTTATCATGTAGCCGATCCCGATCCTGCCTTGGAGCTTTCAGCCATGGAAAAATGGCGGGTGGAAAGGAGGCCCCTACCGGGCGCAACGGATTGGGACCTCAAACAAGTTCCGGAATTTATCACTCCTATTCAATTGTATACATTAGGATTAGCAAACCATTTTCGTCGCGATTCCAGCCGGACATTCTTTTTCACTCAGCAATTGCTGAAAGAACCTTCACCCCAGGAAGCGGGTTCGCTCCTGCGCATTTGGGCCGGAACCTTGCAGGCGCTGGAGGCCCTGCGACAGAATCAATGCGCCGTCGCCCTGGGCATTCTAGAAAAAGAACCCTTCATAATCAGATTTCCGCTTTATACGAACCCTATTTTCAACAACGCCTTTGTGCGGTATCTTCGCGCGGAAGCGTTGAACCGTCTCGGCCGATATGAGGAGGCGTTAAATTGGTACCAGTCCATCGGCGAGGTGTGGTTTATGGATTATCCCTATCGTGCGCCGGCCCTGTTGCACTGCGGCGAGATCTATGAAAAAATCAACAAGCCGCACGAGGCCATCAAAGCGTATCGACGGTTTTTACAGCAGTGGCAAGACTGCGATTCTGAATTCAAATTCATGACTCAAAAAGCTGAGGCGCGGCTTGCCCAGCTTTTAACGAATGAGTCGAAATAGTGATCACAGCCTTATCGAGCGTAAAATGAACAGCCAGAATCATCAGGCGGCGGAGCAAGGAACAGGCACCCTGCCATCGTATTCCGAATTAATCGATTTGGCCGCTGTTTTGAATGCACAAAACGATATAGCGGAAATTGTACGCATCATAACGGAACAGGCATCCCTTCTGCTGGGGGCGGAAAACGCCATCCTTCTGTTGGTGAATCCGCGCACCCGGGAAACCCTCCGCACGGTCAACCGCTTGAGTCCGAAATCTCACGATGCTTTCCTCCACGAAATTCAACTTCACACCAGCGGCTACATTATGCACTCGGGAAACAACTTGCTCAGCCGCGATTTGGTTCATGACGCCAGGTTTTCCGGCATCAAATTCAAGAGCGACGATTACCGTTCGGCTCTCGGCATTCCATTCCGCAGCAGCCATACGGTCATCGGCTCTATCGTGTTGATTAATAAAAAAGGGGATAGCCGTTTCGACGAGAAGGACCTTGAATACCTGATGAAATTTGGCCAGATTATAACCCCCTTTTTCAACAATATTCAGCAGCTGCAAATCTTCTTTGAGCATCCCATTCCGGAATCGGTGCTGTTAAAAAAATATGCCAATCTCGGATTGATCGGCCGAAGTGAAAAGTTCATTGCCTTGCTGCAAGCGATTGAAGCAGCCAGTCGTTGCGATGTACGGGTGATGCTGCAGGGCCCCAGCGGCACGGGTAAAGAGCTGGTCGCCCGCGCCATTCATAAAATAAGTGAACGCCGCGACGCGCCGTTTGTGGCTATCGATTGCGGCGCCATTCCGTCCGCTTTGTTTGAAAGCGAACTTCTCGGCCATGTCAAGGGCGCATTTACCGGCTCTACGATGGATCGAAAGGGACTGATCGAAGAGGCTGACCAAGGTACGCTGTTTATGGATGAAATAGTCAATCTTCCTCTGGAGATGCAGTCAAAACTGTTACGCGTTCTGCAGGAAGGTGAAATTCGACCGGTGGGCAGCAACAAAATTCGCAAGGTCAATGTGCGCGTCATCGCCGCAGCCAGCTCTTCGCTGGAAAAACGGGTTCAGGAGGGGCTGTTCCGTGAGGATCTTTTTTATCGCTTGTATGTGTATCCCATCCCAGTACCCTCTCTGCAGGAACGGGGGCAAGATATCGGACTGTTGGCCGGCCATTTCCTGAAAAAATTTGCCGCCGAACAGCATAAAAAAGTCGGCGCCTTCAGCGCCCAGGTGCTGGAATTCATCAAATCCAGGCCGTGGCCGGGGAATATCCGTGAGCTGGAGAACTTTGTCGAACGCTTGATGACCCATGTGAACGCAGAAACAACCACCTTGACCAAGGCGGATCTGCCACCGGACCTGCAGCAGGAATTCATCGCTAAACTTTCAATCGATCTGGATGAGGCAGTGCAACCATCGCTGGGTGAACAGGTCGATGTCTACGAGGCGAACCTCATTCGCCTGGCATTGAAAAACAACAACTGGAGTCAGACCCGCGCCGCGCGTGCACTGAAAATTCCTGTTCAAACCCTGCACAATAAAATGGTCAAATTGAACATTCAACGTCGGGATAAAGGGGAATCCACTTGAGCGTAATTCAGTCGCGGCTTTTCTGAATCGGGGAAACAGGCAGCTTTTCTTACCAAAACAGTAAACTCGAACATTAATAAAAACTGAGTGATCCCATCAACCTTTCCCAAAACCGATAAAATTTCGCAGCCGATTAAAGACGCAAGCAGCTTGGCCGGAAAAGCCGACATAAAAAACAACAACTTACCCTGTTGATAAAGGCGGCATATTTTTTGTAGGCGTGAAAGAAAAACAGCATGCCATTAAAAAAGTTTTTTGCGGAGGCTGCCATGAAGATCAACTGGTTTTGTCTAGGCCTAATCATCTATCTGCTGGCAAACGGGCCGGTACCAGCACAAAACACCGGTGGATGTTTGGAGGGCCGGATTATAGACGGCGCCTCTAAACCGGTTGAAGGCGTCAATATTCAATTGAGCGGTGAAGCGCTGCAAGGCAAACGTGGAACGATCACCGATCGTCATGGCTGGCTTCGCGTCGCTGCCTTGCCAGTCGGCGAGTATACGATGCGAATCAATCATGTAGCCTACAAGCCCATATCGGTGGAGCCTATCGCCATTGGACTGGGAACAACAACGTCTCTCGGCACCATTTGCCTTCAGGCCCAGTCCGTTGCTATGCCCGATGTAACGGTGTCCGGCGCTTCTTATTCCATAGATCCAACCAGCACGGTGAACGGCGGCAATCTTTCAGCGAAGACCATTGCACAATTGCCGGTTGAGCGCAACTATCGCAGCGTGGCCACCCTTCTGCCCCAGGTGAACACGAGCTATCTGGGCGATGGCCTCAATATGGCGGGGGCAACCGGACTTGAGAACAAATACACCATTGACGGCATGGATGTGACCGATCCCTTTCGCAATCTCACCGGCACCAATCTGCCCTACAATTTCGTCCAGGAGGTAGAGGTCATAACAGGCGGTTATCAAGCGGAATATCGCAGTTCCCTGGGCGGCACCATCAATGTGATCACCTATTCCGGCGGCAATGAATTTCACGGCCAGGCGTTCGGCTTTTTTGCCAACAACCGGATTGCCGGCGAACCACGTCAACCCATGATCAAACCGCCCAAAGGAGATTACAGCCAATATGATGCCGGCTTTCGTCTGGGCGGCCCTATTGTGCGCGATCAACTCTGGTTTTCCATCGCCTACAACCCAACTTTTGAGCGTGAGCAGGTGCAGATCCCGGGATTGGCCTATTTTAGCGATCACTCCGTCATCCACAGTTTTGCCGGTAAATTAACCTGGCAAGCCGGAAGCAAAAACAATCTGACGCTGACGTTGCTCGGCGACCCGCAAAACCGGCGCGGCGTGGGCGACACCTTCGGCTCTTTCGGCACGCCGACCACCCTGGCCAACCCGGATCCCTATTTGTCGGATATTCAACGGGGCGGCTTCAATGCCTCCTACCTGGGTCGCCATACCCTTAGCCCTCGACTATTGCTGGAAACCTATGCGTCGCGATTATCGCGCCTGGAAAAAAATGTGCCCGCGACCGACAGAGGTTCTATGGAAGCGCTGTATATGGATGTTTCCGGCCAGTGGTCAGGCGGCCCCCCCAGTCGAATTGATAGCCGGTCCACGGTCGGCACTCTGGGCCTAAAAGCCACTTTTACGATCACCCGCCATACGTTCAAAACCGGCATTGAGTACCGTGACAATCGTTTGCATCACACTCTCGAAGGAAACATGATCCAGCAATTCGGAGAAGAAAATTATTTCGTCTGGCAGAATCACGCAAACGGCACAGTGCGCCATCGATTCCCGGCAGCATTCATCCAGGACTCCTGGCAGGCGACCGATCGGCTGCAACTCCAAGCCGGCCTGCGCTGGGACGGACAGTATTTAATGGCGTCCACCGGTAAGTTAGGCCAAAGCATCACAAACCAGTATCAACCAAGACTGGGGATCATCTATCGACCTGGAAAAGAAACTCCGCAAAAGCTGTATTTCTCTTTTGGCCGTTTTTATCAGGAACTCAACACCTGGCTTTCCGTCGGTTATTTGATGATCGACGCCATAACCTCTTTTCAATATTATTTGGCGGATCCCAGACAGGCATCGGCCAATCCAGACCATGGATTTGATTCCAAAATCAGTTCACGTCCGCAGCTGAAGGATCTGGGTGGCCAATATTATGATGGCTGGGCTCTCGGCTATGAACTGCAGGCAACAGATAAAATAAAACTGGGGGTGCACGGCGTTTACAACACATTACGTCAGGGCCTTGAGGATGGCATGGATCCGAACACTGGAGACTTTTGGTTCCATAATCCGGGCAAAGGCGCACTGGCACTCTATCCAAAAATGAAGCGTGAGTATAAAGCCGTTGAACTGAGAGCGGAGAAATCTTTTGATGGTCGAACAGGATTCCTGGCTTCGTATGTCTGGTCCAGAACAGAAGGCAATTACCCCGGATTATTCAATTCCGATTACAACTATTCCTTCCCTAATACCAATGGATCCTGGGACATCTTGGAGACCACCATCAATGCCACAGGCCTTCTGCCCAACGATCGCACCCATGTGGCCAAATTCTCCGGCTCAATGGGCGTGTCTGAAAATCTGCAGGCCGGCGCGTGGTTCATCTGGCAGAGCGGTACGCCGCTCAGCGAATTGGGCGGATCCGAGATGGGGCCGCCATACAATCGATTTATCGGATCACGGGGCTCCAAAGGCAGAACCCCACCGATCTGGGAGCTCAATCTGCGGCTGGCCTACTCATTGGATCGCTTCGCCAATCTGTCGCTGAAACCACGGCTCCTTCTCGACATCCTCCACATCGGCAGTATGCGCAGCCCGGTGAACTATGAACAGATCCATTACTATAACCTGGATGAAGAGGGCCAGAGCATCAATCCCAATCCGCTCTACGGCCTGGCCTCGCGCTATCAACCGCCCATGGCCATGCGGTTGGGCATGGAGGTCAACTTTTAGGAAAAAGATAAACTCCTTTTCCGGCTTAATCTTTCAGTGTTGACGCCAACCAGATCCCGGGGCTGCCGTTGCTCATGCGGCAGCTTCGGGATTTTTTCAATCACTCCACTTCAAGCCAAACACCGCAAACGATAAGCACACACCTCGCTGCACGCAAAAAAATTCTTCTCATTCAATGAATGGATTTGCTGGGAAAAATACCACCTTTGGTAAAACAATCAAATCTATTCCCAAAAATAATAATCTAAAGTCATTTAAAACCTCGTCGCCGCCGTAGTAAGGTCAAAATTAAGAAAAAATCTTCTGGCGCATAGCTCCCGCTCTTAACAGCCGGCGGCAACCGCTTATAAAAATCAAAACATTACCCTGCCCATACCGATCGTGCTGTACTGGCACACTTTTTGAACTGCTCAGAACAAAAACAAATCCCACCCAAGCTGAAAGGAGTGCATGATGAACTTGACTCGATGTATTAAGCGGATGATGATCGCTGTGTGCGGTCTGCTTATCATCAGCGGCTGCGGCGATAAAAAATCTCCGACCGAATCAAAAAACAGCGCGCCAACTGCGTCATTTGTCGTACTGCCGGTGATGGGTTCGTTGGAAACTGATTTTCAAGCCGACGCTTCAAAGAGCAACGATGGCGAAGATCCCGGCTCAGCATTGCAGGTGCGCTGGGACTGGGAAAACGATGGGGTCTGGGATACCGATTATCAGGCGACGAAGAGCGCTTCTCATCGCTATACGACTCTGGGCGCCAAGACGATCAAGCTGGAGGTAAAGGACAGCGGAGATCTCCTCACCACAGCCGTGAACACGATCATCGTGGCAGAGATGGGTACCTTAGCGGATGTTGACGGCAACAGCTACAAAACCATCAAAATCGGCAACCAATGGTGGATGGCGGAAAACTTGAAAACGACGCATTATCGCAACGGCGACGCAGTGCCTCAAGTAACGGACAACGCGGGGTGGATTGCCCTTAACACCGGCGCCTACTGCAACTATGAAAACGATGCGAGCAATGCGGCGATCTATGGGCATCTCTATAACTGGTACGCCGACACAGATGTCAGCAAACTGGCGACGCTAGGGTGGCACGTGCCTACTGACGCGGAATGGAAGACTTTGGAAACAACTCTTGGCATGAGCCCGGCCGACATTGAGGGCACCTGGGGACGCGGGGACGGCATAGGCGGTAAGCTGAAGGAGACGGGCGCAACACATTGGGCCGGTCCCAATGAAGGCGCCACCAATGCATCCGGCTTTACAGCATTGCCTGCAGGCAGCCGTAGAAACACGGATGGCGCGTTTGCCGATAAGGGCATCAATGCTCTATTCTGGTGTTCGTCTGAAATGAATGCAACCAGCGCATGGACACGAGGCCTGGCTTATAACGACGCACTGGTCTACCGATTGAACGTGGTCTATACCGCCGGCAATTCAATTCGTTGCATTAAAGATTAGACCACCACAGTATCAGGGGGGGGCTTGTCGCAAAAACAATTGCCTGCGCCACGATTGACGCGACAAGCCCTATCAATCGTGGCGTTTTGCTTTACTAGCCGGCGGCAAGCCGGCTTTTTTCGGCTTGTTTTTTGCTTGAAACTATCTCAAATCCTGCCTATTTTTCCTCACATCTCTCATTTCTCTCATCGAGGCATACATGCTGAAATCACTCCTACGACCTTTGGCGGTTCTTCTGTTTGCCGCATCGCTATTTGCCGCTGATCATAATCTGCATTTCACCGCTCCCATCACCCGCTGGGACGAGGCCCTGCCGCTGGGCAACGGCATCATGGGCTGCCTGGTCTGGGGAGACGGCCAGCCGCTCAAGCTGTCGCTGGATCGCGCCGACCTCTGGGACCTGCGGCCGGTGCCGGAATGGTCCTCGCCGGATTACAACTATGCCACCATGCGGCGCTGGGTGGCTGAAGGACGCATCGATGATCTGCATCGTCTCTATGACGATCCTTATGATCATAACGCTGGGCCGAGCAAAATCCCAGCCGGTCGCCTGGAGCTCTATTTCCCTTCTCCTGTACGCGTGCAATCCAGCGAACTGGACATCGCCTCTGCAGTCGCGCGCGTGACCCTGACCGACGGTACGCTCATCGAAATCATCCAATGCGCTGATGATCCAGTGGGTCTGGTGCGCATCGCCGGTCCCTCGCATCCAAAGATCTTGCTGGTCGCGCCGGCCTTCGGCGGCCCCATAGATACGCTGGCACAGACCACCGCGCTAAAGACCGGCAGCCTGGCGCGGCTGGGCTATGAGGCACCGCAACCATTTCAGACAACCGCGGGCCAAAGCTTTGTTCAGCAGGGCTGGGGCGGTTTCGGTTTCAGCATAGCGGCGGCCTGGAAACAACGTGACAAAACGCTGGAGATAGCTTGGAGCATTGCAACCAACCAAGAAGGTCGGGATCCGCGCAACGAAGCGGACCTGCGTGTAAAAAAAACGCTGAAAAACGGTTTTAAAAAAACACTCCTTAGACATAAAAAATGGTGGACTGCCTACTGGCGGCAGAGCAGCGTCACAGTCCCCAATCAGCTCATAGAAAGACAATGGTATCTCGACACCTACAAATTCGGCAGCGCCAGCCATCAGGGTTGCCCGCCCATCAGTCTGCAGGCGGTGTGGACCGCGGACACCGGCGCCCTTCCACCCTGGAAAGGCGATTTTCATCATGATCTGAATACCCAGCTCTCCTATTGGCCCTGCTACAGCGCCAACCATCTCAAAGAGGGGCTGGCCTACATCGACTGGCTATGGCAGACCAGAGGCGAAGCGAAAAAATTTGCGCAAAACTTTTTTCAGATGCCCGGCATCAATGTGCCCATGACCACAGACCTGGAGGGCAAACAGATCGGCGGCTGGCATCAATACACCCACAGCGCCTCCACCACAGCCTGGCTGTCACACCATTTTTACCTGCACTGGCGCTATACCATGGATCGCGATTTTCTTAAAAACCGGGCGTACCCTTATCTGAAAGAGGCAGCGGTTTTTTTGGCCGCGGTGACGGAAAAAGACAGCCAAGGAAAACGGTTCCTGCCGCTCAGCTCGTCTCCAGAGATCAACGACAACCGGCTCGAGGCCTGGCTTCCTCCCACCTCCAATTACGATCTGGCGCTGATGCGCTGGTTGTTCACCACCGCAGCCGAGATGGCGCAGGAGCTCGGGCTCAGCGAGGAGCAGCAACAGTGGCGTCAGGTTCTGTCAGAGCTCCCTGAGTTGAGCGTCAGTCCGGAGGACGGCCGTCTGCTGATCGCCCCGGGTATGCCGTTAAAAGAATCTCATCGCCATTTCTCCCATCTCCTGGCGATTCATCCATTGGGAATGATCCGCTGGGAAAACGGGCCGCAAGCACAGAACATCATCCGGCAAGCGTTGAATGAAATGGAACGGCTGGGACCCGACTACTGGTGCGGCTACAGCTATGCCTGGCAGGCGAGCATGGCGGCACGGGCCAAGGAGGGCGAGCGGGCGGAGAAAGCGCTGGAAATTTTCAGCAAAGCCTTCTGCTCGCCCAACAGTTTTCACCTCAACGGCGATCAGACCCAATCAGGATACAGCCGCTTTACCTATCGGCCGTTCACCCTGGAGGGCAACATGGCCGCGGCCGCCGGATTGCAGGAGATGCTGCTGGCAAGTTATAACGACCTCATCGAAATTATGCCGGCTGTTCCCGCCTCGTGGCAGAAGGCGTCTTTTCAGGGTCTGCGCGCTGAAGGGGCGTTTATCGTCTCTGCGCAACGTAATAACGGCCGCATCACCAGGGTTGAAATCGTCGCAGAGCAAGGGGGCGTACTGAAAATGAAAAATCCCTTTAACGGAAAAATAAACTGGAAGCTGAAAAAGGCCCGATTGATTCAAGAGGGCGAGACTATGATTTTTGCCACTGAAAAAGGCGGGAAAATCACAGCGTCGGATTCCTGATCCGCACCGGCTTGCAAGACATGTACGATTCCCATCCGGTCGAAAATGTCCGCCAGCATCGAGGAGAACAACGATGAAAGACAAACTTTATTTAGTACTGCTCTGTGCCGCCCTGGCCTATGGTCAGAGCTACAACATCGAGACGTATCGTGTCTTTGGATGTGAGCACCCGGGCCAATACAAGCATCCCGCGTCCATCACCGAGCTGGCCAACGGCGATCTTTACCTCAGTTATTATGGCGGCACTGGTGAATACGGGAACGATACAGCGGTCTATGGCAGCAGGCTCAAAAAGGGCGCCGGCCAGTGGTCGAATCCTAAAGTCATCGCCGATACGCCCGATGAGGGCGAGGGCAACCCGGTGGTCTGGCAGGCGCCGGACGGACGGGTGTGGCTGTTCTATAACAATCGCACCGGCGACACCTGGTCCAACGCAAGGGTAAAAGGCAAGATCTCGGACGACGGAGCGGAAACCTGGTCGGATTCATTCATGCTCGCCTATGAAGAGGGCAGCATGGTGCGCGGCCAGCCCATCGTGCTGAAGGACGGCGACTATCTCTTGCCCCTGTACCACGAAACCGGCGATGACCGCGAGGCCACCGCCTCCTCTACCTGCTCTTACTTTATGCGCTACAATCCAAAAACCAAAGTCTGGAGCGAAACAGGAAGAATCAAATCCGCCATGGGCAACCTGCAGGCGCAGGTGGTCCAGCTCACGGATACCTATCTGGTCGCCTATATCCGCCGCGGCGGCAATTTTCTGCCCACGGATCACGGCTACACCCTACGCTCTGAATCACACGACGGCGGTCACACCTGGAGCGAGGCGGTGGCGACCTCCTTTCACAATCCCAACTCAGCGGTGGATTTCATCAAGCTGCAGAACGGCCATCTGCTGCTGGTGTACAACGACAATATGAACGAACGCACGCCGTTGACCGTGGCGGTGTCCGTGGACAACGACAAGAGCTACCCCTACCGACGGGACATCGCGGGAGGCGACAACACCTTTGCCTACCCCTATGCCATTCAAACCCGCGATGAAAAGATCCACATCATCTATACGACGAACGAGAGAACGACCATCATGCACGCGGTGTTCGATGAATTCGCCGTCATCGGCCGGCCGGCGGAATGATCGTACGAGTTGCCGTCTCGGCGCACCGGATAAGAATGGGAGCGAAGCATATAATCGGGCCTCCAGCCACTTTGCTGATCCTGATCCGTAGGCAGGTTATTCAGTTTTTTTCATTTCCATTGCATTTTTTCAATTTCTTTTGTAACATCATAAAAACCAATGGTCATTTTTGGGAGGGGGCGTATGGCAGTGAAAGCGCAATCTCGTTCACAGAGCTGGATTGCGCTTTTTCTATTTCAGGGCATCCAGGGGGCTATGCACGCCGTATCCGCCGCGGTTGAGGACATGGGTATAGATCATGGTGGTGCGCACATCGGAGTGTCCGAGAAGCTCCTGGACGGTTCTAATATCATAGCCGTTTTCCAGCAGATGGGTGGCAAATGAGTGCCGGAAGGTATGACAGCCGGCGTGTTTGTGGATGCCTGCTTTTCTGACGGCTGCTTTGACCGCTTTTTGCAGCACTGTTTCATCCAGATGATGTCGGCGTTCAATGCCGGAGCGGGGATCGATGGAGCGCTGTGATGCCGGAAAGACGTATTGCCAGGTCCATTCTTTGGCGGCGTTGGGATATTTTTTACAAAGTGCGTATGGGAGTTCGACAGCGCCGAAACCCTCTGACAGATCTTTTTCATGTAGTAAAGAAACATACTTCAAGTATTGTACGAGCGGCTCAATGCTGGATTCGGGGAGCATGGTCCGACGATCCTTGCCACCTTCACCGGAGCGGATGATAAGCTGTCGATTCTCAAATTCAACATCCTTAATGCGCAACCGCAGGCATTCTGTGAGCCTAAGGCCGCTGCCATAAAGTAAGGAGGCCATGATCCAGTCGCGCCCATGCAGTTGTGATAAAATGGCATGGACTTCCTGACGCGTTAGCACAACCGGCAGATGGGTTGACCTTTTAGCCCACTGTAAACCGGCGAATTCACCGAGTGTCTTATCGAGAACTTGTTTATAGAGAAAGACGATGGCATTGAGGGCTTGCTGCCGGGTTGAAGCAGATACATGGCAATTGTTGGCCAGATGGTTGAGGAAAGCTACGATTTCGGGTTCACCCATATCTGCGGGATGGCGTTTATGGTGAAACATGATAAAGCGTCTGTGTTAAGGTTCAGTTGAAAATAGACTTTTTGGGTATTAAATTAAGGTGGAAACA
>DAIQOA010000069.1:0-20960 GCA_036788095.1 bacterium
GCAGCTTGTTCATATCCTCCTCAAAGGTAAGTCTGTTGTATTTGTTGTTGACCAGTTTATACGCCAAACCCACTTTGAGGTTGGTGGGAAAGGGATCAGCCTGGGCTGCGTCGATGTAGGTGATTTTCGGGCCCATGTTGGATAGATTGGCGCCCAGGCTCAGCTTGGATGCGAAAGGCATACGGTACAGCGTGGACACGTCAAAAGCAAAGGCGTCCGCTTTACCGTCGCCCCGTTCTGAACCGGCGCCCATGGGAGCGAGGCTGGAGCGGATAAACCGTGCGCCGATGCCCACGCCCCAGTTTTCAGCCAGCAGGGTTCCATAGGTAAGAGAGACGGCCATTTCGTAGCTGGAGAACTCGCTGACCGGCTCCGGGGTATCCAGGGTCTGATATTGTTTGCCGAGGTTGAGAAAGGTCACATTGGCGCCCAGCGTGCCGATGCCCTCCAGCGTGTGCCGGTAGGCGGCGAATTCATAGGTCAGATCCGAATCGAATTGCGGCAGCCAGTTGGCGTGCATCAGGGTGATCTCCTTGCCAGTCTGAAACGCGAGGCCGGCCGGATTCCAGTAGACGGCGGTGGCATCGTCCGCAAGGCCGACGAACGCTTCGCCCATTCCCGCGGCGCGGGCGCCCGGCGAGATCAGCAGAAACACCACGCCGGATTCACTGACCGCAAAAGAGGGCGCAGCGACCGTCAGCAGGATCAGAGCAGACGCTAACAGCTTGAACAGGGTTTGCATATTAAAGCCTCCTCGTTGGAAATTGTGTCTCATGTTAGTGGCCGGGGAGTCCATGGATCGGCTGGAGATAAAAAAAACCGAATGCCGGCGCTCCCACGTATTGGGCTCTACCATGACATTCGGTTTAAAAATGGTCAATGGAGAGCACGAGTCCTAGCAGATCGTTAAAGAATAGCCACGTCACCAAATAATTTTGCGAAAATCAAAAAATTTGGAAATCTTTAACGAACTGCGATAGGCCTGCTCTCCCGTCTATTCTTGTATTTTTATTAACAAATAAAGATAAGAAGAAATTTCAATCAACGCAAGTGTTATTTATCAGCTGCATCAAAGATCGTACCAGGATTGACCTGCGTTGGCTTCATGGATTCAAATTATTGATAATATTTGAACTTAGATTGAAGGCTGAATTTGGCGTTCGCCCTGTGTCAGACGGCAGCCTGTCGCAATATTGAATCGAGTGTCCTTTTTGGGATCAACCCGTGGCGCAGCGGCCGGCCTGGTCTGAAGGGGCCATGCTCAGCTGATCAGCGATTTGTACGCATCGGCTTTGAGCAGGCTTTCGAGTTCGCTGAGGTCGCTCAACTTTATTTTGATCATCCAGCCGTCCACATACGGATCTTTATTGACCAGCTCGGGTTGATCGGTGAGCGCCTCGTTGATCTCCACCACCTGTCCGCTGACCGGGGCAAAGAGATCGGACACCGCTTTGACCGCTTCGATGGTGCCAAAGGATTCCATCTGTTTCACCTCTGCGCCCACGGCCGGCAGTTCGACGAAAACGACGTCGCCCAATTCGCCTTGGGCATAATCGGTGATGCCGATGGTCGCCACGTCTTCTTCGACGCTGACCCATTCATGCTCTTCAGTGTACAGCAGATCTTTCAGGATTTTCATGATGTGCCTCCATCAATTGAGTTTGGCGGTTTCCAGGAATTTTGTGTTCAGGCTGCCTCGGCGAAAATGGGGGTGGCGCAATATCTTTTTAAGCAGAGGGATGGTGGTGGCGATGCCTTCGATGACGAACTCGTTCAAGGCGCGTTCCATCCGGACGATGGCCTCTTCGCGGTTGGCCCCGTGGGTGATCACTTTGGCGATCAGCGAATCGTAATAAGCCGGGATGACGTAATGGGCGTAGGCGTGGGTGTCGACGCGCACGCCCAGTCCGCCCGGAACATGAAAGCTGGTAATTTTTCCCGGGCAGGGACGGAAGTGGTTGTCAGGGTCTTCGGCGTTGATTCGGCATTCAATGGCGTGGCCGCGCGGTTTGAAAAATTTCAGCTTGCTCGGCAGTTCGGCGCCGGTCGCTGAACGGATTTGTTCTTCGATGAGATCGAGGCCGATGACCGCTTCGGTCACCGGGTGTTCGACTTGAATGCGTGTGTTCATCTCCATGAAATAAAAGCGGTTTTGTTCATCGAGAAGGAATTCGATGGTGCCGGCGCTGTTATACCCCACGCGTCGGGCGCCCTTGACCGCTGCGGCGGCGAGCGCTTTGCGCAACTTGGTGCTGAGGGACGGCGCCGGCGATTCTTCGATCAGTTTCTGATGTTTGCGCTGGATGGAGCATTCGCGTTCGCCCAGGGAGACCACATTGCCGTGGCGGTCGCCGAGGATCTGCACTTCGATGTGGCGGGGATACTCGAAATAGCGCTCCAGATAAAGCGCCGGGTTGGCAAAGGCGTTCTGCGCTTCGGTCTGTGCGGTGGCAAAAGCAGTGGCCATGTCTTTGGCCTCGCGCACGATGCGCATGCCGCGGCCGCCGCCGCCGGCCACGGCTTTGAGGATGATGGGAAAGCCGATCTCGTCAGCGACGGCGGTGGCCTCACGCACCGACGTCAGCACGCCGTCGGAGCCGGGAATGACCGGAACGCCCATCTGGCGCATGGTCTCTTTCGCCAGCGCCTTGTCGCCCATGCGGGCGATCATCTCCGGAGTCGGGCCGATAAAGTAGATGCCGCAGGAGCGGCACACTTCGGCAAAATGAGCGTTCTCAGCCAGGAAGCCATAGCCGGGGTGGATCGCCTCGGCGTTGGTGACCTCTGCCGCGCTGATGATGTGGGGGATGTTGAGATAGCTTTTTTCCGGGCTGGCCGGACCGATGCACACGGCCTGATCGGCAAAACGCACGTGCAGGCTGTCGGCGTCCGCCTCGCTGTAGACAGCGACCGTATCGATGTCCATCTCTTTGCATGCGCGGATGATGCGCAGGGCGATTTCACCCCGATTGGCTATCAAGATTTTATTAAACAATCGAAATCCTTCACGATGACGTCATCCGAACCTTGGGCTGCGGCGGCCGGCCGCGTTCCGCCGGTGGTCATTGGGGGTCAATCAGGAACAGCGTCTGATTATACTCCACCGGTCTGCCGTTCTCCACCATAATTTTAACAATGCGGCCGCTGACCTCGGCTTCGATCTCGTTCATGAGTTTCATCGCTTCGATGATGCACAGCACTTTTCCCGGGCTCACCTGGTCGCCCTCTTTGACATAGACCGCGGCATCCGGCGCCGGCGCACGGTAAAACGTGCCCACCATCGGCGCCCGGATCTCGAGATAGGGTGTGGATTTGGCTTCCGCCGCGGCGGCGGCCGCGGGGGCGGCGCCGGGTGCCGGGGTGGTGACAATTTCTATCTGATTCGCTTGCGCCTTGCCGACAGCGGCGCTGCTCTGCGCCGGCGCTGCGGATTTACTGATGCGGATTTTTCTACCCCACCAGTGGGTGATCTCCAGCTCATGGACCTGGCTTTCCTCCAGGATCCTGACAAGTTCGCGTATTTTCTGGGCACGCATGGATTCTCCTCTCTGACGACTAATCCGGTTGCTTTGTCTGCAACAGGCGACGCAGCGCTTCCTGGGTCATTTTGGGATTAGCCTTGCCCGAACTGGCTTTCATCACCTCGCCGACGAGAAAGCCAAAGACCTTGGTATTGCCCTGGTGAAACGCAGTGACTTCCTTCGACCGTTCTGCCAACACAGCCTGAACGAGGGACTCCAGTTCGGTTTGGTCGCTGATTTGTTCCAGCCCTTGTTCCCTCATGATCTGCCCGGCAGCGATTCCGGTTTTTAGCATTCGGTCGAATACTTTTTTCGCCGTGGTTTGGTTCAATACGTTTTGGCTGATCAAGTTCAGCAGCTCACCGAGACGGGCCGGGGTAACCGGCAGATCCGCCAGACTGCCTTTTTTCTCTTTGAGCGCGCGCATCACCTCGCCCATGATCCAGTTGGAGGCCAATTTTTTATCCTCCGCCGTGCGAATGGTCTCTTCAAAGTAAAGCGCGATCTCCCGGTCTTCGGTCAAAACCCGGGCATCGTAGAGCGGCAGCTGGTATTCTTCCACATAGCGCCGTGTCTTTTCATCCGCCATCTCCGGCATCTCCCGGGCGATCTCCGCGATCCACGCTTCACTGATCTGAATGGGCGGCAGATCGGGCTCTGGAAAATAGCGGTAGTCGTGCGAGTATTCCTTGCTGCGCATGGGTTCCGCCACTCCGCGATGGGCGTCCCAGAGCAGAGTGATCTGTTCAACCGGTTGACCCTGTTCGATCAGCCGCAGCTGTCGGCGGATCTCGAAATCAATGGCATCCTGCACGTTCTGGAACGAATTCATGTTCTTCACTTCAGTCTTGATGCCCAGGGTGGCGCTGCCCACCGGACGCACCGAGATGTTGGCGTCGCAGCGCAGGCTGCCCTCCTCCATGTTGCCGTCGCAGATATCCAGATAGCGGACGATCCGGCGGATCTGGGCGAGATAGGCGTAAGCCTCTTCCGCGGACGACAGGTCGGGTTCGGAGACGATCTCCAGCAGCGGCACGCCGCAGCGGTTGATGTCCACCAGCGTCTCATCGCCGCCGACATAGGATTCGGCGTGCATCGATTTGCCCGCATCCTCTTCCAGATGGATGCGATGAATGCGGATGCGTTTTTCTTCGCCGTTTTTGAGTGTGATATCCAAATGGCCTTTTTCGCAAAAGGGCTCTTCGAATTGGGATATTTGATACCCTTTGGGCAGATCCGGATAAAAATAATTCTTTCTCGCAAAGGTGGAGACCGGCCGAATGGCGCTGTGAGTGGCCAAGGCCAGCCGGGCGGCAAAGGTCACCGCGCGACGGTTCAGGACCGGCAAACTTCCCGGCAATCCCAGGCACACGGGACAGACCTGGGTGTTGGCCTGAGCTCCGAAGCGGGTGCTGCAGCCGCAAAATATTTTAGACTCGGTGGAGAGATGGATATGGACTTCGAGTCCGATGACTGGTTCAAAGGCGGCCATGGTTTTCCGTGATGAAGGATACGTTAAGGATTCCGCTTGTTCTGTTTCAGAGTTCGCTCAGCAAGCCGGCGGTCCGGAGTATGGTTGATTCATCGAAAGGCCGGCCGATCAACTGCAAGCCGATGGGGAGGTTATTCTGATCTCTGCCGAACGGAAACGAGATCGCCGGCAGGCCGGCCAGATTGACCGAGACGGTGAAAATATCCGACAGGTACATGGTCAGGGGATCGTCGATTTTTTCGCCGATTTTAAACGCGGTGGTCGGGGTCGTCGGCGTCAGCAGACAATCCACTTGATCCAGGGCGGCGATGAAATCCGATTTGATGATCGTGCGCGCCTGCAAGGCCTTGCGGTAATAGGCGTCATAGTAGCCTGAAGAGAGCACGTAGGTACCCAGCATGATACGTCTTTTAACTTCCTCGCCGAAGCCCAGGCTCCGGGTGTGGACGTACATCTCCTCGAGATCCGAACGCCGGTTTGCGGCAAAGCCGTAATGAGCGCCGTCATAGCGCGCCAGATTGGAGGAGGCCTCGGCGGTGGCGATCACATAATAGGCGGCGATGGCGTATTCGCTGTGCGGCAGGGAGACGTCGCACACCTCAGCCCCGCTATCGGTCAGGCGGTCAGCCGCCTGGCGCAGGGCTTGCGCGATTTCCGGCTGCAGGCCGCCGCCCGCATATTCGCGGGGTACGCCGATGCGCAGCCCTTTCACCGGCTGCCCCACTGCGGTATGAAAGTCCGGCACGGGAGTTTCAGAGGAGGTCGCGTCTTTGGGATCCTTGCC
The DNA here is from genome assembly GCA_036788095.1 of bacterium. Classification (GTDB taxonomy): domain Bacteria; phylum Zhuqueibacterota; class Zhuqueibacteria; order Residuimicrobiales; family Residuimicrobiaceae; genus Anaerohabitans. The sequence continues at coordinate 5,798 of DAIQOA010000069.1, forward strand.
GGCGATCACCTCCAACAGCAAAGCGCAGTCATAGACGTCCCGGCTGAACGGCCCGATCTGATCCAGGGAGGAGGCGTAGGCGATCAGCCCGTAGCGCGAGACGCGGCCATAGGTCGGCTTAAGACCGACGACGCCGCAGAACGCCGCCGGCTGCCGGATGGAGCCGCCGGTGTCCGAACCCAGGGCGGCCGTACACATCCCTGCCGCCACTGCTGCGGCGGAGCCGCCGGATGAGCCTCCGGCCACGCGCGTAGGGTCGTGAGGATTGTGAACCGGGCCGAACGCCGAGTTTTCCGTGGAAGAACCCATGGCGTACTCATCCATATTGGTCTTGCCGATGAGAATCGCGTCCTCCGCCAGCAACCGGTCAATGACCGTGGCCTGATAGGGCGGGACAAAGTTTTTCAGCATTCGCGATCCGCAGCTGGCGGATTCGCCTAACACCGCGAGGTTGTCTTTAACCGCCACCACCAGCCCTGCCAGTTTGCCGGCTTTATTTTGGCGAATTTTCTCGTCGACCAGTTGAGCCTGGTGCAGAGCCCGGTCGGCCTGTACAGCAATAAAGGCGTTCATGGGAGCGCCTTTATCAATTTGTTCCAGGCAGCCTCGAGTGATCTGGAGACAGCTGGTTTCCTGCTTGGCGAGTTGGGACTGCAACGACGAGAGAATGCTATTCCGGTTTTCCAATAAGGCTTTCCTGGATTCGTTCAAGCCGGATTCTGTTTCTTCGGTTCATCATCTTCGGCGGCGCTGTTGGCGGCTTTTTTAAACTCTTTGATGCCCTGCCCCAGCCCTTTGGCCAGCTCGGGTATCTTTTTTGCGCCGAACAAGACGACCAGCACCAGAATGATGATAAACCATTCCTGAGCTCCAATTCCCATTTTCTTCTCCTACTCGTAAGAATAAAGGTTATTTGCGAAAATCGTCGGAGATGTCCATCTCGCGTTTGACATCCTCCGCGGCTTTTTTAAATTCACGTATTCCTTTGCCCAAGCCGCGCGCCAGTTCCGGCAGCCGCTTGGAGCCGAACAGAATCAGGACGACGACCAGGATTACGACCATCTCGTCCATGCCCACTCCGGGCAACATAGGCGAGCCTCCTGCTAAAGTGATGTTAGAACAGACTCCGGCCCTATGCCGGAATTATTGCGAATTAAAATATACCCACCGGCTTTTTAAGATGCAAGTGATTTGTTGTTCTGCGGAACAGCGCGGCCGGGATCTGAGGTCGGGCGCCGATCTCAGGCGTACCAACGGAAGATGTAGGCGGCGAGCAGAATGCCGATGACGCCGATGACGTTCAGCCGGAAATAGAATCCCAACGTCAGGCTGATGATGCCGAGATTGAGCTGGAATGGATCAAATCCGATGTGAGCGGTTTTGGTGAAAAATTGTTGAACCACGCCGTCAGGCAGGGCGAGGCCGATGACTTCCCCCAAAGCTGAACCGATGACAGCGCCCAGCACAATGGCCAAAAGTATCCAGGCCACGGAAAGTCTAGTTCTCATTTCATCCTCAAGTTCTGCGAACCGTTCGTCCGCTTGATGTATGGGTGCAAATGTACTCTGCGTTTGGGCCGCAGCGCAGGCTACTCTGACTTGTGCGTCGGCGTTTGAGGAGTGGACGGAGCGCCGGCTGCTGCAGCGGTGCTCCGCTGCCGGCCGAGCAGATGGGCGCCGGCGGCCCTTAGCAATCCGTGTAAAATGAACAGCAACATAAAGGGAAACAGGACAAAATGGGGCACAATGGGCAGCAGGCACAGGGTGATGGCGATGATCGCCAGTTTGATGCGGTTGACGCCCCGTTCCCGCAGGCTGACGCGGGGAAAACCGTCGTAGCGGATGTTGCTGGCCATCAACAGACTAACCAGCGGCACCATGACCACGAGTACACGCAGCAGCGCCTGCAGCTGCACCTCCTGATAGAGCATGACCAGGCCGGCCAGGGTCACCGCTGCCGCCGGCGCCGGCAATCCGGTAAAGTCCTTGCTTTTTCCCTGCGCCATGGTCAGCACATTGAAGCGTGCCAGCCGAAAGGCGGCAAAGAGCAGGGGGAAGAAGGAGAGGATCAGGCCGACATAACCCATATCCTTGAGATGCAGTTGATAGACCAGCACGGCCGGCGCTACGCCGGAGGAGACCAGATCGCTGAGCGAGTCCATCTGCAGGCCAAAGGCGCTGCTGCCGGTCTTGGTGGCCCGGGCGATGCGGCCGTCCAGGGCGTCGAAAACGGTTGCGATGAAGATCAGCCAGCACGCGTTGGTGTATTTTTCGGTCAGGACCTGCAGCACCGCGAGAAAGCCGCAAAAAATATTCAGTGCGGTAAACAGGTTGGGCACGGTCATGTAAACACTTCGGGGCCTGACGCTCTTGCTGCGTTTTTTAATGGGCATGCATTTTTCTGATCACGCTCACCCCGGCGCGAACCCTTTCTTGCTTTTATAAGGTTTTGAATCTCAGGGTGAAAAAATCCTTTTTCAGAATGATTTTTCCACCCGGGTAGGAGCGGCGGGGCCGCCCCTACGGCGAATCCTGAAATCCCGGTACGGATTACAAAGCCAACAATTTCTTTTTTAATTCAGCGAGCGTGGTCTCGGTCACCGGGATCACCTGGGCTTTGGCGTTTGGCGATTGATCGAGCCGGATAAAGGTGCAGGTGTCCAGACTGATCTCGTCTCCCACGGCGATGTGCCCGTGATGGCGGCCGAATTCCAGTCTGATCTCCACGAGATTCAGCAGCCGACGGCGAAAGAACGCCTTGATGACCGCATTGCATTTGGAGGCCAGGCGATGGATCTCGCGCATCTCTTCCGACGTGGCGTGGCCGAAGGAGATGAGGTGGCTTTCGTTGATCATCGGATCGTCCCGATTGCCGTCCTTGAGATAGAACTCGAGCAGCGGGCATTCGAGCTCCTTGCCGTCCGGCACATTGAACCGTTTGGCCAGCTGGCCGACGGCGATGTTGCGCACCACCACCTTGACGCCGATCATCTCCATCTTTTTTACCAGCATCTCCTTATCCGACACCTCTTTGATGAAATGGGTGGGGATGTGGTAGCTTTCCAGTAATTTGAACAGAAAAGTGGATATCTGGTTGTTGACGCCGCCTTTGCCTTTGATCACGCCTTTCTTGTGTCCCTTGGCGTCGCGCGCGTCGTCCTTGAACTCGAGCAGCCATTCATGTTCGTTTTCTGTTTCATAGACTTTTTTCGATTTGCCCTCAAAGATTTTTTTTCTTTTCAAGGCTTTCTCCTCATGCATGTGATCATCGAAAAGTCGCCTTCGTGAATTGCCGGTCTTCTTTTTGCCCCCCGTGCTACTCGTCGCTTTTGTTTTCATCGTGTGGCGCCCCCGCGGTTATTCGTCGATTAAGCCAACCCGCCGATAAATGGTGTGGACATGCTGCAGCCCGGTCGATGCGTCGAAGCATTTCGCCAGTTCGTCCGCGGAGAGTCGCGCACCGATGCGGGGGTCCTGGGCCAGCGCCTGCTGAAAATCTTCGCCTGATTGCCAGCAGCGCATGGCATGTTCCTGGACGATCTGATAGGCCTCTTCCCGCGACATCCCTTTGCCGATCAGCGCCAGCAGCACTGGCTGGGAAAAGATCAACCCACGGGTCAATTGCAGGTTGTGGCGCATGCGCTCGGGATAGACCACCAGGTTTTCCAGAATGCCGGACATACGCTGCAGCATATAGTCCAACAGAATGCAGCTGTCCGGCAGAATGATGCGTTCCACGGATGAGTGGCTGATATCGCGTTCATGCCAAAGCGCTACATTTTCCATGGCCGCCTGAACGTTGCTGCGCAGAACGCGCGCCAGGCCCGAGATGTTTTCGCTGCCGATGGGATTGCGCTTGTGCGGCATGGCGGAGGACCCTTTTTGATTTTTTGTAAACGGTTCCTCTGCCTCCAGCACTTCGGTCCTCTGCAGGTGGCGCAGTTCGACGCTGATTTTTTCCAGGGTGCAGCCGATCAGCGCCAGCGTGGAGACGAACTCGGCGTGCACATCGCGCTGGATCACCTGCGTGCTGATGGGCGTGGGCCGCAGGCCGAGCCGGGCACAGGTCTTTTGTTCCAGGATCGGATCCACCTGGGTGTAGTTGCCCACGGCGCCGGAGATCATGCCGACGCTGACCGCATCCACAGCCCGCAGCAGGCGCAGGCGGTTGCGCTGCATCTCATCGAACCACAGCGCGAACTTGAGGCCAAAACAGGTGGGCTCGGCATGGATGCCGTGACTGCGGCCGATGCAGGGGGTGTGCTGGTGGCGCAGGGCCTGCGTCTTGAGGATGTCTTGAAGCTGATCGAGGTCCTTGAGCAAAAGCGCCCCGGCTTCGCGCAGCAGCAGTGCCAGGCTGGTGTCGAGCAGGTCCGAGGAAGTCATGCCCATATGAATGAAGCGAGATTCCGCTCCCACTCGTTCGGCCACGCTGGTCAGGAAGGCGATGACGTCATGCTTGACCTGTGTTTCGATCTCGTCGATCCGGGCTGCGTCAAAGCCGGCCTTCTCCCGAATGAGCTGCAGCGCTTCAGCGGGAATGTTTCCCAGTTCGGCATGCGCTTCGCAGGCGGCCAGTTCCACCCGCAACCAGGTGCGGTACTTGTTTTCGTCGCTCCACAAGGCGCCCATAGCGGGTCTGGTATATCGGCTGATCATGTCTTCCGTCTCTGCAGGGTTTTGGGGTGCGCTTCCAGCACGATTTGGATGCTGCGAAAGCCCGAATTACGAAACACGCGCAGCTGCAGCCGATCACCCTCTTTTAGGTCCAGATTGCCGATGATGGCCTCGACATCCGTAAAGGCGTTCACGTCCTTGCCGTTCAGCTGAACGATGACATCACCGACCTCGAGGCCGGCCTTTTGCGCCGGGCTGTTGCGGTCGATGTCGGTGACGATGACGCCGCGGCTGCTGGACAGGCCGAGATAGCGCGCGATCGTCGAATTCATCTGGTCGTAATGAATGCCGGTCCAGAAGCTGCGATTGACCCGGCCGTAGTTGATCAAGTCATTGAGAATGCGCTTGACCCGGTTGATGGGCAGCGCGAATCCCAGTCCGATGCTGGCGGATTTTGTGTCTGAGCCGGAGATGATCCAGGTGTTGACGCCGATGACCTCGCCGTTGGCGTTGACCAGCGGTCCGCCGCTGTTGCCGCCGTTGATGGCCGCGTCGGTCTGCAGCATGTCTTCGAAAATGCGGTCGTTGCTCTGCCGGCCAAAGTCCTGATCCTTGCCGCTGATGACGCCGACGGTGACCGTGGGGCGGGTGCTGACATCAAACAGACCGAACGGATTGCCCAGCGCGATCGCCCATTCGCCGATGAGGACGTCGTCCGAATCGCCCAGGCGGGCATAGGGGAACGGTTCGCCTTCGATCTTGAGCACCGCGATATCCGAGGTGTAGTCTTCGCCGATCTCCCTGGCGATGTATTGTTTGCCGCCGACGCAGGTGACGACGATCTCGGTCGCCTGATCGACGACGTGCTGGTTGGTCAGGATGTAGCCCTCGGCGGAGATGAGAAAACCGGAGCCCAGGCTTTTGACCTGCTTTTTAATAATTCCGTCCTGAAAAAAATGGCGAAAAAAGGGATCGTCGGAAAATGGATTGCGTTGATAGAAGCTTTGTACTTGCGTGACGTTGATGCCGACCACCGCGGGACTCACTTCGGCGACGGCGCGGGTGATGGCATTGCTGCGGGAGTGATCAAGTTCGTCGCCGATGGTGCGGCCGGCGCCCAATCCCAGGGAATCGCGCGATGATCGCATCCAGCGATCCTTGGCGTTCGCTTGGTTGTCGGTTCCGGCGTACACCGAAATGGAGAGCCAGGCAGTCAGAACAGCCACGCCGAGCAACAGCGTACGATGAAACGGTTTTTTGCTCAATAGGTATCGCATTCTACAAAGGGTTTGATGACGTATTTACAAGTGTGCCGCTGGTTATTGCGCATTGCGCCTTCGCTTCGCTCGGCCGGATTACAGCCGGAATCCGCTCATCGGCTTTTAACCTTTTCCCAATCTTTGAGAAAAGTCTGTACGCCGGAATCGGTCAACGGATGCCGGACCATCTGTTCGATCACCCGATAGGGGATGGTGGCGATATCGGCGCCGATCAGGGCTGCATCGCGCACATGCATCGGGCTGCGGACGCTGGCAACGATGACTTGCGTTGGCAGCGTATAGTTGCGGTAGATGGTGACGATCTTTTCGACCAGTTCCATACCCGCTTCGCCGATGTCATCCAGCCTGCCGACGAACGGCGAAACAAAGGCGGCGCCTGCTTTAGCGCTCGCCAGCGCCTGGAGGGCGTTGAACACCAGCGTCACGTTGGTGCGAATGCCCTCCTCCTTGAGCCGGCGAACGGCGATCAGCCCTTCGGTGCAGATGGGAATTTTTACCACGATGTTGCGATGGATCTGCGCCAGTTCACGCGCCTCCCGGATCATGCCGGCGCTGTCCATACTCACCGCCTCTGCGCTCACCGGCCCGTCGACGCACTCGCAGATAGCGGCATAGATGTCCCGGGGTTTGCCGTTTTCTTTGGCCACCAGGGTCGGATTGGTGGTGACGCCGTCGGCCATGCCCATGGCCACGGCTTTCTTGATTTCCTGCACATTGGCGGAATCGATAAAAAATTTCATGGCTGCTCTCCTTGCGGCGGAGCGGTTAATAACCCACGGCCAAGAGCAGTAACCCATGGGCCGGGGCTGTCGGGCCGGCGACGCGCCGGTCCCGCGCTTGTAGAATCGCCTGCATCTCTTGAGGATGGCGGCGGCCGCGTCCGAATTCAACGCTGGTGCCCACGAGAATGCGCACCATATTGTGCACAAATCGGTTCGCGGTTATTTCAAAAATCGAGTCATCTCCCTGCCGTCGCCAATCCGCCCGGTGCACCAGACAGCGAAAATGGTGCAGCCCTGATCCGGCCTGACAAAAGGATTCAAAATCATGTTCGCCAACCAGACCGCTGACCGCGGATTGCATGGCTTCCACATCCAACTCGTAGGGCACATGCCAGCAATACTGCCGTCCCACGGCGCAGACCCGGCGGCAGATCTGATAGCGATAGCTGCGGCTGCGGGCGCTGTACCGGCTGTGAAAATCGTCCGCCACCGGTTCTGCGCTGAGAATGCGCACATCGCGCGGCAGCAGGCCGTTGCCGCCGTTGACATAGACCTCGGGATTCCAGACGCGGCGGCAGTGAAAATTGACCACCTGCCCCAGCGCGTGCACGCCGCTGTCCGTGCGACCGGCGCAATGAACCCTGATCGGCTCCGCGGTCAGCCGGCTCAGGGCCGCTTCCACCGTTCCCTGCACCGTGCGCTGCTCCGGTTGGTATTGCCAACCGTTAAAATGGGCGCCGTCATATTCGAGCACTAGTTTGATGTTGGCCACAGGCGCTCAGACGGCTAGACAAACGGCAAAGATCAGGGCGGCGGCCGCCAGGGCCAGTCCGTCCGGCCGACGGAAACACAGACGGCTGTAGCTGGTCCTTCCTTCTCCGCCGTTATAACTGCGGCTGTCCATGGCGTAGGCCAATTCATCGGCTCTGCGAAATGCAGAGATGAACAGCGGTAAAATCAGCGGAACCATGTTGCGCACTTTATTCACCAGAGAGCCTTCGAACGCAGCGCCGCGCGACATCTGCGCGTTGCGGATGCGCAGGGCCTCTTCCAGCAGCGTGGGGATGAATCGCAACGACAGCGACAGCATCATGGTCAACTCGTGCACCGGCAGGTGAAAACGTTTGAACGGCCTGCCGAAGCGCTCCAGAGCGTCCATGATCTCCATGGGCGAAGTGGTCAAGGTCAAAATCGTCGCCAGGACGATGAACAGCGAAAGCCTGATGGTGTAGCGCAGGCCGAGCTGCAACCCCTCCCAGGTGATGTCCAGATTCAGCACCGGAAGGCGGTACAGGATGCGCCCTGAGGTCCAGAAAAGATGGATGAACAGAGTCAGCAAAAAGAGCCACAGGAACGGTCTGAGATTTCTGATCACCAATCCGCCGGGCAGTTTTGCCAGATAGATGGTGGTCACCAGCGTCAACGTCAGCGCCAGCAGCACCACGCCGTGCACTGAGATGATCAATCCGGTCATCAACAGCATGCCTGCCAATAGTTTGGTGCGCGGATCCAGCCTGTGAACGGGCGAATCAGCCGGGAAATACTGCCCCAGCGTAATGTCGGTGAAAAGAGCCATTTAAAGTTTCGATTTTATCTTGTAAATATACTAAAAATATAAGGAATAATCAATTGAAAATGTAGCCGATTTTCGACTATTTTGGCCTTCCGCTCCGTTTTGTCAAAGGTTTTTGCTTGATATTTTAGCAATTAATTGCTATGTTGACGCGATTTGGACACCCACCCCGTAAACAGGAGCGAATATGCAGGAATCGAACACCCCCGGTACGGAAAAGGGGAACCCCCCCTACGTTCCGCTCAACACAACCATGAAAGAGCTGACTTTCAAGGCGATTTTGTTGGGCGTCGTCTTGGCGATTATCCTGGGCGCGGCCAATGCCTATCTGGGGCTCAGGGCCGGCATGACCGTGGCCGCCACCTTTCCAGCGGCTGTCATTGCCATGGCCGTGCTGCGCGTCTTCAAGGGCACCATTTTGGAAGAAAACATGGCCCGAACCACCGGCGCGGTGGGAGAAGCACTGGCCGCCGGCGCCATTTTCACCATTCCGGCTTTTATCCTTGCCGGTGTCTGGCAGGATTTGAACTATTTCAAGAGCACGATGCTGATGCTGGTGGGCGGCATCCTCGGAGTCCTGTTCGTCATTGTGCTGCGCAAAACGCTCATCGACGATGAAACACTGAAATTTCCTGAAAGTCTGGCCTGTGCCGAGATCGTCAAAGCTGGGCAGGGGGGGCAGTCCGGCGCCAAATATGTTTTCGGCTCCATGGGGATCGCTGCGCTCATCGAGCTGTTCAAGAACGATGCCGGCATTAAACTCATTCAGGATTCCCTCACCGGTTTTTATCAATTCAACCTGGCCAAGATCAAACTGCTGACCAGCAAGGGCGACACCATCTCTGAGCTAAGCTATCGCGGAGGGATGATCGCACAGAGCCCGGCCGCCTCACCGGCTTTTCTCGGAGTCGGGTATATCATCGGCTATCGTTTGTCCGCCATCACTTTTTCCGGTGGCGTGTTCGGCTGGCTCTTTCTCATGCCTATTGCCTTGTTCCTCATGTACAACCAGTTGGACCCCATAAGCAGCGTCAGCTGGATCACGCTGGCGCGTTCCGCCTACAACGCAGCGGTGAAACCCATTGCCGTGGGCGGCATGCTGGTCAGCGCTTTTTACACCCTGTTCCGCATGCGTAAAAACCTGGTCAGCGGCATCGGCCGCGGCATTCAGGATATCAAGAGCGCCGGCTCGAGCACTACCGCCACCTCGCGGGTGGACAAGGATCTGCCCTTTGGCATGGTGATGATTGCGATCGTCGTGCTGGTGCTTTGCATGGTCATTCTCTATCAATCGTTCAGCCACAGTTGGGGATCAGCCGTGCTGGCTGCGCTGGTGATGGCGGTGGCTGGCTTTATTTTTGCCGCAGTGGCCGGTTACCTGGTCGGCATCATCGGCTCCTCCTCCAATCCGATCTCCGGTCTGACGCTGTCCACGCTGCTGATCGCCGCGCTGCTCATGGTGTTGGTGGGCATGAAGGGCGATCCCGGCGTCGCCGCGGTTCTGGCTGTAGCCTCTGTGGTCTGCTGCGTGGCCGGTGTGGCCGGCGACATGATGCAGGACTGGAAGGTGGGTTATCTGCTGGGCGGAACGCCCTGGCGCATGCAGATCGGCGGCTTGATCGGCGTGGTCGCCGCGGCCCTGGTGATGGTGATACCGATCATGCTGCTTCATAAAGCCTATGGCATCGGCAGCGAAGCCATTCCAGCGCCGCAGGCCGGGCTCATGGCCATGATGAGCAAGGGCATTGTCGGCGGCGAAATGGCCTGGCCTCTGGTGATCGCCGGCATGCTGTTCGCGATCGCCCTGATTCTGATCAACGCTCCGTCGCCGATGTTGATCTCTGTCGGCATGTACCTGCCGTTCAACACCACGTCCGCCATTTTTATCGGCGGCGTGATCAAGCTGATCGTAGATAAACTGGCGGAGAAAAAGGTTCAGAATCAAACGGACAGGGACACGGTGGAAAACACCGGATTGCTGCTGGCCTCGGGGCTGGTCGCGGGAGAGGCATTGACCGGCATTATCTTTGCCGCGCTGTACGCCAGCGATATCAACCTGCGCTCCCTGCTGGGCTTCAGCGCCGGGTTTAATGGTTTCTGGTGGCTTGGACTGATCACCTTTATCGCGTTGGGCTATCTCATGGTGAAGGTGCCCCTTGCTCAATTGGCCCGTCGTCAGGCCGGAAAGTAGAGGTATTATGGCCAGGCAAAAATTGGAGCGGCAGCCCAATCTGCTGGAATATACGCCCTGCACCCGCATCGATTGGGAAGGGGAGCCCCGGCAGATCGCGCTGCTGGTGCCCAAATTTAAAAACGCTTTTTTGCAGCGACATATCTCGACCCATCTGTCGAAACCGCACGTGCGGGTCAAGCTGGATGAATATGGCAGCTGCGTCTGGCAACACATCGACGGCTGCCGCACGGTTCAGGAGATCGCGCTTACGCTTCGGGAGCAGTACGGAGAGGCGGTGGAACCGGTTTTTGACCGGGTCGGGCTGTTCATCTGTCAGCTCTATCGCAATCAATTCATCCAGCTCGAAAAAAAATGACCTCATCATCCAGGATCTGATTCCGGGGGCCGCGATCATGAACAAGTTGGAAAAAGCCGCTCAAGTCGTCATCAACCGTTGCCTGGAGCTGAAACGACAGGAAGCCCTGCTCATCCTCTGTGATGAGCCGCATCTGGAGATTGCCGCCGTTCTGTTTCAGCTCGCCGCGAAAAGAAGCAAGCACATCCACCTGCTCCAGCTCAACCAGGATTATCTGGAAAAGGAATATGTGTGCGATCCGCTGGCTCATTTCATGCAGAGCATGAATGCGGTGATCGCCGTCACCCGCATCTCCATCTCTCATCTGGATTGCCGGCGTGAAGCCTGCCGTAAGGGCGTGCGGTTTATCACCATGCCCGGCATTACCAGTGAAACCTTTTGCCGCATCAGTCAGATGGACTTTGATCGCGTGGGCCGTCTCAGCCGCAAGATGAAGGATATTCTCACCATCGCCAAGGAGGCGCGAATCAGCGCTCCGAACGGCACCCGGTTAACCGTCTCTCTGGCTTCGCGCAAGGGGTATGCGGACACCGGATTGGTGAACAGCCCCGGCGCATTTTCCAATCTACCCGCCGGTGAAGCGAGCATTGCGCCTGAGGAGAACGGGGTGGAAGGGGATCTGGTGGTGGACGCGGGCATGGGCGTTGTGCCCGAGGATCGCGATCCGCTCTGCCTGACCTTTAAGGAGGGCAAGGTGACGCGCATCAGCGGAGGCGGAAGCGCGGAACGGCTGCGGCGGTTGTTGGCGCCGCATGGAGTTCAGGCGCGCAAGGCGGCTGAGTTCGGCATCGGCACCAACGACGCGGCGCGAATCAGCGGTTACTCTCTGGAGGATGAAAAAGTGCTGGGCACGATCCACATCGCCCTGGGCAACAACCTTTCCTTCGGCGGCGCTAATGCGGTGGGAGTGCATCTCGACGGCGTGGTCTATAAAGCCAGCGTGACCATCGACGGCCGTCGCATTCTGGAAAACGGCAGACTGCTGCTCGAGTAGGGGGCCTGCCGGCCGTGGGCTGAACAGGCGGCGAACCGAATCGACGCAGACAGCATCAGGACAGGAGCTATGAAAATATATATCTCTGCGGACATGGAAGGCGTCAACGGCGTGGTGTTGAAGGAACACGTGGATCCTGCCGCCAAAGAGTACAGCCAGGCGCGCGAATGGATGCTGCAGGAGGTCAACGCCGCTGTGGCCGGCGCCGTGGCAGCGGGCGCGGACGAGGTGGTGGTCAATGATTCGCACAACACGGGCGCCAATCTGCCGGTGGACCGATTGCATCCCAGCGCGCGGCTGTGCACCGGCCCGGCCCGGCCTTTCTCCATGATGCAGGATTTGGACAGCTCTTTTGCCGCGGTATTTCTCACCGGCTATCACGCCAGGTACGCGACCGCGAACGGCGTGCATGATCACATATTTGCCTACTCGTCCTTTGAACGAGTGGAGATCAATGGCCGCGCCGTGGGCGAGTTTGGGCTCAACGCCGGCCTGGCGGGTTATTACAACGTGCCTGTGGTCCTCACCACCGGCGACCAGGCTCTGGCGCTCGAAGCGCAAAGCCTGATCCCGGAAATTCATGCGGTGGTGGTCAAAGAGGGCAGAAGCCGAACCAGCGCGCTGTGCCGGCCGTTTCAGCAGAGTCTGAACGAAATCCGCAGCCAGGCCGAGAAAGCGGCCGCTCAGGCCCGACAAATTCCCCCCTTGCGATTCAACGAACCTTTGATCCTTACCGTAACCTATCAGCGCGCCGAATCCGCTGATTCGGCCGCCCTGTGTCCGGGGAGCGAACGGCTGGACAGCCGCACTCTTCGCTGCTCCGCCGACACCTATGTGGAAATGTATCGTACGTTTCTCGCTCTGTTTCGACTGGGCCGGACATGAGCGCCTATGATGAACTGAAAAATCGCGCTTACCAGTGCAATGTGGAATTGCCGCGCCGGGGCGTCGTGCTTTACAGCTTTGGCAACGTCAGCGCGCTGGACGGCGACCGCGGCGTGATCGCCATCAAGCCCAGCGGCATCGCCTATGAAATGCTGCATCCTGAAGACATGGTGGTGGTGGATCTGGACGGCCGGGTGGTGGAAGGCCGCCTCAATCCCTCCTCCGACACCCGCACCCATCTGGTTCTCTATCGTCACTTTCCTCAGATCCAGGGTGTGGCGCACACCCACTCCCCTTACGCTGTGGCCTGGGCTCAGGCCGCCAGGCCGATTCCGCTCTTGGGCACTACGCATGCTGATCTGACCCATTTGGACATCCCGTGCACGGAATTTTTATCCGAACAGAGCATTCGTGGAGATTATGAGGAGGAGACCGGCCTGCAGATCATCAGGACTTTTGCCCATCTCTCCCCACAGGAGGTGGAGATGGTGCTGGTCGCCGGACACGGCCCGTTCGCCTGGGGCGCTTCGCCGGAACAGGCGGTCTATCACGCCGTGATGCTGGAAGAACTGGCCAAGATGGCCTGGTTGACACTGCAGATCAATCCCCTTACTGAACGATTGCCCGCAGATCTGATCCAGAAACATTATCAGCGCAAACATGGCCCCAATGCCACCTATGGCCAATCCGGACCATTGGCCCAATGATCCGGAGAAAGAGAGGTACAGGATGAAAACGGTTTTAATGAGGATGATCGGCATGGCAGTGTTACTATCCGTTTCCGTATCAGCGCAAAATCCCGCCAATATGCTGACCCTGCAGGTCGACAAGGCCGAGCACACCATCAGCCGGCATTTGTACGGCCATTTCGCCGAACATCTGGGCCGGTGCATCTACGGCGGATGTTGGGTGGGGGAAAACTCCGCCATTCCGAATGTGCGCGGCATTCGTCAGGATGTGGTGCAGGCTTTGCGCGACATCGCGATTCCGAATTTACGCTGGCCGGGCGGTTGCTTCGCCGACACCTATCATTGGAAGGACGGCGTCGGTCCGCGCGATCAGCGGCCCACCATCATCAACGTGCATTGGGGGGGCGTGACCGAGGACAACAGCTTTGGTACGCACGAGTTCATGGATTTGTGCGATCAGCTTGGCTGCGATCCGGTCATCTGCGGCAATCTCGGCAGCGGCACCGTGCAGGAGATGGCCCAGTGGGTGGAGTATCTCACGTCCGACAACATCAGCCCAATGACCGAATGGCGCAAGAAGAACGGCAGGGACAAACCCTGGCGCGTGCCGTTTTGGGGGCTGGGCAATGAGAATTGGGGATGCGGCGGCAATATGACCGCAGCCTATTACAGCGACGAGATGCGGCGCTATTCCACCTTTTGCAAAAATTTCAGCGGCAATGAGCTTTACAAAGTGGCCTGCGGCCCCTATGGGGATCTGATTGAATGGACCGAGACGCTGATGAAGGATGAGAGCACCCGTCGGATGTTCAACGGCCTTTCCTTGCACCATTACACGGTGTGCCATGATTGGGGGAAAAAGGGTTCGGCCATCGCCTTTGACGAGAGCGAATGGTTCACCACCATGAAAAAGACCCTGGAGATGGAGACGCACATCCGCCGCCACGCTGAAATCATGGACCGGTATGATCCGGAAAAACGCATCGGGTTGGTGGTGGACGAATGGGGCAACTGGCACGATGTTGAGCCCGGTTCGAATCCCGGATTTTTATATCAGCAGAACACGCTGCGCGATGCGCTGGTGGCGGGGATCAATTTAAACCTGTTCAACAACCACTGTGACCGCGTCACCATGGCCAACATCGCCCAAACCATCAATGTGCTGCAGGCCATGCTGCTCACCCGCGACGACAAACTGGTGCGCACCCCGTCGTATTATGTCTTTAAAATGTACAAGGTGCATCATGACGCCACCAGGATCCCGGTGGCGCTGCAGAGCGAATCCTTCAGCGTAGGATCTGAGTCTTTGCCCGCATTGACCGCCTCCGCCTCACGCAACGCGGCGGGCATCCTTCACCTGTCGATCACTAACATCGACCTGCATCAAAGCAGGGAGCTTGTTTGTGAACTGGCCGGCGTCGGTTCGATTCAGCGGGTGAGCGGAGAGGTCCTGACCGCCTTCGCCATGAATGCGTACAATGATTTCGACAAAGCGGAGACTGTACGGCCGGCAGTCTTTGAACGGTTTATGGTAAAGGCGAACCGGCTGCATGTGACCGTGCCGGCCAAGTCGGTGGTCGTGCTGGAGATTCATCTCTAGGGGAGCATGGTTGACGCGACAGGCCTTCGCGTCAAGGAGCGGCAAAACAGTAGATCCGATCATCCTCTGCTGCGCACAGCAACCGGTTTTGGGCGAGGATGGGACCCCCGCGCCAGCGGCCTTTTGCGGTGAAAGACCATACCTGGCGGCCGTGTTGCAGTGAAATGGCATAGAGGGTTTTGTCCATGCTGCCGATGACCACCGCGTCGCCGCACAAGAGCGGCGAGGTGCTGATGGGCGCCGCGGTGGTGAAGC
>DAIQOA010000070.1:0-7386 GCA_036788095.1 bacterium
GGAGACCGGCAGCCTTTGGTTTAAAACAATCAAAATTTTTAATTCCATTACCTAGCCGCAGCGTCGCGGGCAACGTTCAGACGAGGTCGAAGCGGTCCAGATTCATCACTTTGTTCCAGGCGGCGACAAAGTCGTGGACGAATTTTTCCTTGCTGTCGGACTGGGCATAGACTTCGGCGATGGCGCGCAGCTGCGAGTTGGAGCCGAACACCAGATCCACTCGCGTGCCGGTCCATTTGAGCTGGCCGTTTTTACGGTCGCGGCCATCAAAGGCTTCGCCCGCTTTTGAGACCGGCTTCCACTCCGTGGCCATATCCAGCAGGTTGACGAAAAAGTCGTTGCTGAGCACACCAGGCCGCGAGGTTAAGACGCCGTGTTTAGAGCCGTCTGCATTGGCGCCGAGCACGCGCAGGCCGCCGACGAGCACCGTCATCTCCGGTGCGCTCAGGTTTAACAGCTGGGCCTTGTCGACCAGCAGATGCTCAGCGCAGTGCGCATGGGCCTGCGGCTGGTAGTTGCGAAAACCATCCACCTTGGGTTCCAGCACCGCAAAGGATTCCACATCGGTCTGTCCCTGAGAAGCGTCCATACGGCCAGGTGTAAAAGGAACTTTTACGTTATAGCCACCAGCCTTGGCTGCGGATTCCACAGCCGCGCAGCCGGCCAGCACAATCAGGTCGGCGAGGGAGATTTTTTTGCCGCCTTTTTGGCTGCTGTTGAACTCTTTCTGAATGGTTTCGAGCGCTGTAAGCACTTTAGCCAATTGTGCCGGCTGATTGATCTGCCACTCCTTTTGCGGCGCCAGGCGAATGCGGGCGCCGTTGGCGCCGCCGCGTTTGTCGGAACCACGGAAGGTGGAGGCTGAAGCCCAGGCCGTGGAGATCAGCTGCGACACAGTGATGCCTGAAGCGAGAATTTTCGTCTTGAGGCCGGCGATGTCCCTGGCATCGACCAGCGGATGATCGACAGCGGGAATCGGGTCCTGCCAGATCAGATCTTCTTTTGGAACCTCGGGGCCCAGATAGCGGCTCTTTGGTCCCATGTCGCGGTGGGTCAGCTTAAACCACGCGCGGGCAAAAGCGTCGGCAAAGGCCTGCGGATCCTTGTGAAAGCGGCGCGAGATGGGCTCATAGATCGGATCAAAGCGCAGAGACAGGTCAGCCGTGGTCATCATCGGGCGGTGCTTTATGCTGGGATCGTGGGCATCCGGGATCATGTGATCCGGCTTGACATCCTTGGCCAGCCACTGCCAGGCGCCGGCCGGACTTTTGACCAGCTCCCACTCGTAGCCAAAGAGCATGTCAAAATAGCCGTTGTCCCATTTGGTCGGTTCTGGTTTCCAAGCCCCTTCGATGCCGCTGGTGGTGGTGTGCACGCCTTTGCCGGTTCCTAGTTTGTTGATCCAGCCCAGGCCCTGTGTCTCCAAAGGGGCTGCTTCGGGTTCAGGCCCGACCAGTTTAGGATCGCCGGCGCCGTGGGCTTTGCCAAAGGTGTGGCCGCCGGCCACGAGTGCTACCGTCTCTTCATCGTTCATGGCCATGCGGGCAAAAGTTTCGCGCACATCCCGGCCTGAGGCCACGGGATCGGGATTGCCGTCCGGCCCTTCCGGGTTGACATAGATTAAACCCATCTGCACGGCGGCCAAAGGATTCTCCAGGTTCCGGTTACCGCTATAGCGGCTACCGGGCTTGTCGCTGGTAGCCAGCCACTCCTTCTCAGAGCCCCAGTAAATCTCTTCTTCAGGTTGCCAGATATCCGCGCGTCCGCCGGCAAAGCCAAAGGTCTTGAAACCCATGGATTCCAGGGCGCAGTTGCCGGCCAGGATCAACAGATCTGCCCAGGAGATTCTGTTGCCGTATTTCTGCTTGATGGGCCAGAGCAGGCGCCGCGCTTTGTCGAGGTTGGCGTTGTCCGGCCAGCTGTTGAGAGGGGCGAAGCGCTGGCTGCCGGTGCCGCCGCCGCCGCGGCCGTCGGAGATGCGGTAGGTGCCGGCGCTGTGCCAGGACATGCGGATAAACAAGCCGCCGTAATGGCCCCAGTCCGCCGGCCACCAATCCTGTGAATCGGTCATCAGGGCGAACAGGTCTTTTTTAACTGCTGCCAGATCCAGTTTTTTAAATTCTTTAGAATAGTCAAAGTCCGGGCCGAGCGGATTGGCGGCCGGTGTATGCTGGTGAAGGATGTTCAGGTTGAGCTGGTTGGGCCACCAATGGCGATTGGAGGTGCCCTTGCCGGCAGGGGGCATGGCGGATTTGCCCGTCACCGGGCATTTGGATTGTTCGCTCATTTTTGTACTCCTTGCGGTTTGGGATGCACAGCTGAAAGGGATTTTAGGTTGAATTATCAGTAATAGTATCGATTATTATTAATAATGAAAAAAAATTTCCCGCTTAGGCGCCGGTTTTCAGGCCCAGGCAACTGCTGCACAGGCCGTAGAAATCGATCCGGTGGTCTTGAATCTGAAAATCGGTCATTCGGCTGGCGCGGTCATTGATCTCCTTGTAGATTGGCAGCTCCAGGTCGCTGATCGTGTCGCATTGGGTGCAGATGAGGTGGTAATGATGATTTATTCTCGCTTCAAAACGGTCAAAGGTGCTGCCGGACTGGATTTTTTTCACCAGCCCCTGTTCGGCTAAAATCGTCAGATTGCGGTAGACCGTGCCCAGACTGAGGCTAGGGAATTCCGGCTTTAGCTGAGCGTAGATCCAATCAGCCGTTGGATGGCTCGTTGTTTCTTTTAACAGAGCCAGTATGCGTTCACGCTGTCGGCTGTTGCGACGGGTTTGTTTATAATTGTTTGCCATAATTTGTTGTAATAGTAATCGTTATTAATATCAATATAGAAAAGTGGGCCGGAATTATCAAGGCAAAAGGGACTTTTTTTCAGCATGAAAGCAAAATGCAAGATTAGGGCTGTGGCCTGAATAGCTTCGAAAAAACGCCCGAATCAGGGAAGGACGTTTACCAAGTTCTGCTATGCGGATTCATTTCTATACCCTTTAACCCGGATATGGCGGCTGTTAATTCCCTTGACTTTATTTTAAAAAATGTGTAATAGTTCGTGGCCGTTTGCGTGACGAACAGCAAGGTTATTCATAGGCCAAACAGAGGAGTTGGAAAATGCATAACCATAGGCGTTTCACCATGTTTTGCTCAAACGATCGGATGATGGTTCGCAGTCTGTTTCTGATCATGCTGATGATGGTTCTTTTTGCTGGTCCCGTGGCCTTTTCCCAAGAGACGGAGATTTTTCGTTCCATCGGCCTTGAACTCAACGTGGACCCCACGCCGATTATCGCGGATGCCGCCGGACTGGTGGATGTCAATAATGACGGATGGCTTGATCTGTATCCGGGGAAGGAGATTTTGCTCAACCAAGGGGTGATCGATTTTACTTTGCAGCCCTTCGCGCTTGACACCTCTGTGCTCGACGCCGAGTGCCGGTTTGCGGATTTCAACAATGACGGTTGGATCGACGCCTATTCAACGGTTCAGACTTATTCAAGGGATTTTCTTTTTCGCAACACGGGCGACGGAAGGTTTGTCGAAGTGGCTGAAAGCATGGGCATTTCCTACACCGGATCCAAATTCACCCTCGCTTGCGGTTTGGCGGATTACAACAACGACGGCTGGGTAGATATTCTGGTCGCCAGTCATATCATCACCGGAGAAGGCTCCGGCATCTGGCTGTGGAAAAATGAAGGCGGCAAAAAATTCGTCAATGTGGCGGATCAAGTGCAGGCAAATGTGCCCAGCGGTTATTGCGGCGCGGCGTGGGCGGATATGGATAATGACGGCGATCAGGATTTTTTCGGCGCAGGGCATCGATCCGGGGATGTGCTTTTACGCAACGATGGGGACCGGTTCGTCAACATCACCGAGGTCACCAAGACCAGCGCCGTCGGCGTGGTCGGCAGTTCACGCAGCGGCAGCTGGGGTGACTATAATAACGACGGACGGCTGGATCTCTATAACTGCGATGATGAAAAGTTCAATCGGCTTTACCGCAACGACGGCGACAACGTGCCCTGGCCTGATGTGGCAAAGGAACTGCACGTCAGCAACCTGGATCCCACAGGATGGAATTTTGATAAATCCGCGACCGCCACATGGGGAGACTATGACAATGACGGCGACCTGGACCTGGCCGTGCTGTCTATGGGCGGACAATACACGCAAGGGTCTGAAAACCGTCTGTATCGCAACGATGGAGCAGCCGGTTTTACCGAGGTGGCTCACAATACGCCGCTGGCTGATCAGGGCCAGACCCATTATGCCGGCACGTTCGGCGATGTGGATAACGACGGCGATCTGGATCTGTACATCGGGGTAGGCCCGTCGCAGATCGCCCCGTCGTTGGGTGGAAGCATGGACATGCTGTTTGAAAATCTGATCGGCCAGCAAAACAATTGGCTCGAGTTTCGTTTAACCGGTGTCCAAAGCAATCGTTCGGCCATCGGCGCCCGCATCCGCTGCGTTTCCGCCGCCCATCCCCTGCAAATTCGCGAAGTCCATAGCGGCCACGGCTACAACAGCATGGCTCCGCTGACGCAGCATTTCGGCTTTGGCCGGGATACGGTCGTGGATTCGGTCATCATCCGCTGGCCCAGCGGCACGGTGGATCGTTTCGTCGCCGTACCGGTCAACCAGATCCTCGACATCCGTGAAGGAACCAGCACCGGCATCGCTCGCAAGATCGTCATGCCAGAAAGGATCAGCCTGCAGGGCAATTATCCCAATCCCTTTAACGCGCAGACGATCATTCGCTTTTCCCTGCCTGAACTGGACAGGGTCACTCTAAAGGTGTTGGATCTGCTGGGACGGCAAGTGCGCACGCTGGTCGATAACCGCTTGCTGAGCGGCGAACAACAGGTTCGCTGGGATGGCCGCGATGATTCTCATCGTCCGGTCGCAACCGGTGTCTATCTGGTTCAACTGACGGTCGCCGGGACCAGCCAAACTCATCAGATAACTTTGCTAAAATAAGGCCGATGTTCGTTCCGGTCCAAAAATCCTTTTTGCCAAGCCCCGGCTTTGATGTATCGGCTAAATAGAGATAATTCCCTAATTTTCAAGGTCTTCAGGCTGGAGGTTGTTTGATTCTAGTAGCTGCAGCAGCGAACGGCAAAGCCGTATTGTTTAGTGTACTGGTGGGGGCCAGTCTCAATTTGTGCGGTATAATAACTCAAGTTCCACCAAAATATGTTTCGCTCGTTGCGTTCAGTCAGACACATAAAGCGGGCAAAAGATTCTAAACCTGCAGAGCTGCCAGAGTAATCGCGATAACCATTGCCGAGCGCGGTAAATCCGCTCTCATTGGTAGCACCGGTGTTGGGACTGTGCCAATGTGCCAGCCCGCTTTCCTTCAATTTTCCGCCGGCGACTTGGTCGCCGCCCAGATAATCTATGAGTTCCAACCAATCTGAACGGCTCGGTATTTGCCAGCCACTGGGCGCCAGGCCGCGGCTGTCAGCAGCCGCGTACCAGTTATACAGCCTGCCATAAACGGCAAGATAGGAGTAGTCATGAAAGGAGGGCCCGTCATCCAAATAAACACAACACGCATCGGTTTGGAGGTCTCTCCAAGCATCTTTTGTCACATTCGGAATATCGTCTCCGTTGCGATAATGAGCGACTTTTAAGTTTTCCGCCATCCACCATTGTCTGCCGATTCTCACTACGCGATAGGTATTACCGTCTATATCCGTCACAGTTGGATGCTCACTGCTGTCCGATAGAACAAAGATCTGCCTGGTGGTTGATTCGATCAGCCCATTGGTGTCCATGACTTCAAGCTTGATAGTTTTGCTGCCAAGGCTTGAGAATTTGTACGAGGTTGTTTTAAGAGTCGAATAGGGTGTATCCCAGACGCCGTCGTTATCCCAATCCCAGCGAACTTGCAGCAGAGCGCTGGAATCCTGGGCATCGGAAACGCTCGAAGCGTCAAACTGAAATTCGGTATCAATGAGTCCGAGCAGTGGCTCGACGCAGAACGAAGCGACCGGATAGGTAGGATCCTCTACACAGCGAACGGACAGGCCGTATTGTTCGAGCAATTCTCTGATATCAATCGCCGCACTGTTGCTGGATAGAGTGGGAATTTCTTTTTCTGGAGTCCAAAAGTAGGCATAGTTGCCCAATTCATTATAATTTCCCATGACGTTGATGCGGTCTCCGCCTCGTGCGGAAAATCCACTTTCATTGGTAGCACCCATGTTGGGATCGTGCCAACGCTCTGCTCCGGTCTCTTTCAATTTTCCGCCGGCTGCCACCATGCCGCCAAGATATTCGATCATGGTGCGCCATTCGCCAACGCCGGCCACATGCCAACCTGCCGGCGCAAGATTGCGGCTATCGACCACGGCATACCAGTTATAGGACATGCCAAAGGCGGCAATTAGGCCGGGATCGCTAAAACGGTCGGTAAAGGTTCCGCTGGTGTTGTAAAAAGGATCACTACTTTTTCTATAGGTAATGGCTTCTCCGTTGCGATAGTGAGTTACTGCCAAATTCTCCGCCATCCACCATTGCTTGCCGATTTTCACCGTTCGATAGATATTTCCATCTACATCCTTTACTATTTTAGTAACTTGAATATTGAGCACGGTATCCCGACGGATGAATAGATAGGGCTGCTGATGTTCAAGTATGTTCTCGCCGCTGACCCTTAATAAAAATGGATCGGACGTAATCCTGGTTTGTCTGTCTGATTTTGCCGCGCTTTTTTGCAAAGAATAGGCGTGATCCGGGATAGGCCGGGATTGTCCATCCAGTAATACCATTTTTCTGGTTATGCTCGTACCGTCCGTATTCAAGGAATAAAGATAAACACCCGCTGCAACGCCTCGTCCTGAATCATCGGCGCCATCCCAGATAACCCTGCCCAGCAAATCATCTTGGAAACCGTTGATCAATGTTTTTATTTTCTGCCCCAAAACATTATAAATCTCCAGTTTGACTGTGGCGGGTTTTTGCAGCTCATAGGCGATAATAGTAGATGGATTGAAAGGATTGGGATAGTTTTGCTGCAGGCTGAAATCGTTCGGCGGCTGGTTCGGGGAGGACTCGACGCTAGTTAAAATTAATTGAATGGAATAGCGGCCGAGAGCGTTTGTATAGGTTGAATATTTTTGGCTTGAATCAGCTTGATTGACAAACTCGACCAGCGCGTATGCAGCAGGTTCTGCCCCCTGGTTGATCACTGTCCCCTGAACAACAACCTGGGAAAAAGCAGTATGCATGCAAGCGAGCAGCATGATCCAAATTGATTCTTTTAAGGCTGAATTCATTTTTGTTTTCATTTCAGTTATGACAAGTTTAGGATGCCAACAATCTATCGACGAACAGAAAAAGAGAAAAGGCAAGGCTCTGCGCGTCGATAGATTC
>DAIQOA010000070.1:7486-20957 GCA_036788095.1 bacterium
GGCTTTTCAGAATACGGGACTGCGGGCTCGGAATGACAAGATTAGGATGCCGGCATCATTCTGCCGTTCCCTTACCTGGCGTCATCTCCTAATCTGGCGGCTGCTGCCTGCTTGGCCCATTCCGCATACCAGAGCAAATGGCTGCTCGTTCTTGCCAAACAGCCCCGAGTCGGTCCCAGTCCCCAGACCTCCCGTTCCAGTCGATCGTGTATCTGCCAAAACTCGTCCACAGCCGCTAACCGTTCCGCCGGCCAACCATCCATAGCCATGATGCGGTTGTGCGCCTGCAATAGATCGGTCTTGAAGGCCCATTGCTGCAATCGCCAGTTCTCTTTGATCTCCAGAGACGCAGGATCTCCCGGCATAGGCTTTAAAGTTTTCGCCTGCAGGTCAAAGGGCCGCCCCCATGCGGCCAGCCAATCCGCCCATTTTTCCGCCGCGCGGTCGTTAGCGTTAAAAAACCGCCGGGCGTATTCAGCCAACGCGGATGCGGCATCCGTATGCTGCCCAGAGGCGAGACCGGCCAGAAGAAATTTGTTCACGTCATCGAACACCCCTTCCGAATAGGCCACTATTCCGGTGCAGCCATGCTGTTTCAGCGAATCGAGGGTGTGCCGCAACCGGCTTGGCGCAGCCACGGGCCCGAACTGGCCATAGATGTCGCGCGGTTTGGCGTCCTCTGCGTAGCCGATATGCACGAACGCCTGGCGCTCACACCCCTTGGGCAATGGCACATCGCTGACATCCATTTTTCCATAGGGGATATGCAGGGCGATGCTTTTGACCCAGCCGGGCGCTTCCTGGTCAGCCCAGGCGGCGAACCGGCGATGCTCTTCCTCAGACCACCACCAGCCGATGAAGCGCATCTCAATGCCAGGATGATAGGCAGCGGCAATGTCGTAAATATCGCGGCTGAGTTCGGCAAAGGTTAGTATCCAGGGGCTGCATGCCGCACAGGCGCAGCCGCCATAATCATAGGGCGCTGACCAGAGCGCCTTTAGATGAACGCCGGAGGCGGCGAGGTCGGCAAAGAGATTTTTATAATTCCGCAGAATGACTTTGCGTCCTTCGGAATGCGACGGGCACAGCAGTTGTCCGAAAATTCTTTCCGACTGTGTGGCCGGCGCGACGCAACACTGTTCGGCGAAAACATGGTTGGGTGTGATCAGAAACTCACAGGACAGACCCAGAGACTGGGCGGAGAGAAAATGTGCTTTCTTCCTCTGCCAGAGACTGGCGCCCAAAAGGGTGTGCCGCTGGCCGGAAAAGGGATCGGTGCAATCCACGGTGTCATACCAGTCGGCATAGCGGTTAAAGCCATAGGCCTTACAGGCCGCGAGATACTCGCGCATTTGGCCGGGGCTCATGACCTCATAGCTGTTGCCGAAATGACCGGGCGCATAGAGCACAATATCTTTTATGGGTGCAGGGCTCTGGCAAAAGCCGGCTGCAGCCAGGATTCCGCCGATGACGGAAATCACCATGAACAGGATCGAGCAGCGCTTCATATTCATTTTTTCCTTTTTACGGCATGACAGATTCTCGTATTGATTTGAGCTAAAAGCTCAACAGGGGGTCTTCTCAAGTCTGCTTGACAATCCGCTTGTTTGTGCCCGGCTGAGTATATAAATTGCTGTGAAATTGATTGTCGAGGTCAATCGATGGACCGCCTCACCCTTTTGCTTTTGTTGAAAAACCCAAGCGCCGGTGTTTTGCGAGAGGCCCTTTTCTGGCATTTGCCCCATTATTTCCCGACTACAATGCCGGTGAGTTCCATCCGCCAGGCCGTCTACAAGCTGATGCACTATCTCGAGGAGGACCGCTTGGAACTGTATGACCTGCTCTCCGATCCCGAGGAGCAGGGCGATTCGGCCGGCCGCATGCCAGACACAGCCCGCGGCTTGAAACAGCGACAGGATGCCTGGCGCAGGGAGGTGAATGCACAGATGTCGGTGAAAAAGAATCCATGAAGTCTGTCGAGTTTTTTATATCAACTTGCTAAGATGCTCAAAACTTTTAATGGCATCCGGTACCGTACCGCATTCAACGCTGAATACGATGTCGTTCGGACATTGTTTGACGATGTCGATGATTCGCTGCCAATCCACAACACCCTCCCCGCAGGCGCAGCCTACCGGGGTGCCGGTCACTTTTCCTTTTTCAGCGCTGCTCTGCGTAAAGCTGATGTCCTTAGCGTGCAAATGTACGAGTCGGTCTCTTACGTGGGACAACCAGGAGTAGGTGTCCGTTGTGCCGGCTAAATAGCTGTTGCCGGTATCATAATTGATGCCGATCGCCGGCGATGGCACCAATGCGTATATACTATCCAGCCCTTCTTGTGATTTGCTGTACTGCTGATGCGGTTCCAGGCCGATCTTGATGCCATATCTTTCAGCAACCAGCGATGCTTCCTTGAGCGTGTAGGTCATCAATTGATAATCCATCTCTCTGGCCGTCCACTCTGGTTTCGGACCTTCATCGGTATTCACCACCGGAGCCCCCGCATCAAAAGCCCAGCGGATGGCCTGTTTGAGATACTCGACGCTGATCTCCGGTTTGCACAAAGGGGTGTGACTGGATAATCCGGACATTTTGATGTTATGTTTAGCGCAGAGATCACGAGCCCACCTTGGGTCGTCATACATGGAGACGCTGTGAAAATAACGCGCTTCGCTCAGCAATTCGCGTCCGAGGTGAACCATCGGTTCAATGTATTGATAGCCGATCTCCGCGGCTTTTTCGACGCCCCAGGTAAATGATTGGTCATGGTGTCGGACAAATTCCATGTTGACGCCTAGGTAGATTTTGCCCATTTTGCCGTCTCCTTGTTTAAATGCTTTAAGTGAAAATCATTATTGCGGTTGAATTGGATTTCCGCACAGACGCATGAATCCGTTCTCCAAATTCGGCCCTGCGCTGCCATCAACACGCTGCCGTCAAATTAGGTAACAGACAAAAGAAAATCAAGCATAATAGCAGGCAATTCAGCATGCCCGATTTTATGATAGCAGGCGACGAGCGTACTAGAAGAAATTTTTCTATTTTTAGTGTCATTGTTTATTGCTACCTTTCGGTTCCCTCTATAGCGTCAATTCGATTATTGCAAAGTCAGAACCATCAATATACGGATGAACGGCTATGAAAGAAAACCGCGTTGTTATTACTGGCCTTGGCGTTGTATCGCCTGTCGGCATCGGGGTTGAATCATTCTGGCGTGCGCTGCTCGCCGGACGAAATGGAATCAGCCGGGTCTCTCATTTCGATGCCTCTTTATTTTCATCCAAGTTGGCCGCCGAGGTTAAAGATTTCCACCCGGAGGAGTGGTTGGACCGGAAAGCCGTCGGACGCACGGAACGTTTCACGCAATTCGGTCAGGCTGCAGCGGAACTGGCTCTGCAAGACGCCGGACTGCACTCTTTTCCATATAACCATCAAAGGATCGGTGTGATTCTCGGCTCCGGCATCGGCGGTTCTCAAACCATCGAAGAGGGTCACCGCACGTTGTTGAGCAAAGGGCCCGGCAGCATGCATCCATTATTTGTATCCAAGCTTCTGATCAATATGGCGGCCTGCAACATCTCCATCAAATATGGGTTGCAGGGACCGATCTCTGCCCCTTCAATGGCGTGTTCGACAGGCGCCAACGCCGTTGGCGATGCGTTTCGTATTATACAACGAGGGGATGCGGAACTCATGCTGGCCGGCGGTGCGGAAGCTGCCATCGCCCCATTGGCTTTTGGAGGGTTCTGCGCTTCCCGGTCCATGTCGCAAAATGAGGATCCCACGTGCGCCTGTCGACCGTTTGACAAAAACCGCGACGGTTTTATCATGGGAGAAGGGGCCGGCGTAGTCATTCTCGAGAATCTTGAACATGCCATAAACCGTGGTGTTCGTATCTATGCGGAAGTGGTCGGCTATGGCAATACGGCGGATGCCTATCACCTGGTTGCGCCGGCTCCAAACGGCGACGGCATGTTCAGAGTTATGCACGCCGCCTTGGCTGATGCCGGCCTAACTCCTCAAATGATCGGGTATATCAACGCACACGGCACTTCGACCGAGTTGAATGATAAAGCGGAAAGCGCCGCCATCAGCAAGTTGTTCGGTGAACACGCAAAAAAACTCAAGGTGAGTTCCATCAAATCCATGATCGGTCATCTGCTGGCGGCCGCTGGAGCCGTAGAACTGATCGCCACCACGATGAGCGTTTATACGGATTGCCTTCCGCCCACCATCAACTATCGCGAACCGGATCCGGATTGTCCGCTGGATTACGTTACCGGTGGAATGGAGCAAATTAGAGTTAGCGCCGCGCTTAACAATTCATTTGGTTTTGGCGGAGGCAATGCCTGCCTCGCCATAACAAAATATGGAGAGCTACATGGAAATACCCAAGCTTGAGATCGGCAGTATCCGCGCTGATGTTCCCATCATCCAGGGCGGGATGGGCGTTCGGGTTTCTTTATCTTCTCTGGCATCCGCAGTGGCGAACGAAGGCGGCATCGGCACCATTTCCAGCATCGGCCTTGGTGAAATAGATATTCTGAGTCAAGACTATGAGAAAACTTCGCGAGAAGCGTTGCAGGCCGAAATTCGCAAGGCGAAAAGCATGACTCAGGGTCATCTGGCCATCAACATCATGGGGGTTCTCAGCAACGCAGATGACCTGATCCTGACGTCCGTGGAGGAGGGGATCAAGATGATTGTTCTGGGCGCCGGATTGCCAACCAGGCTTCCCCTCCTGGTGACGGACGCCACCGTCAACCTGGTTCCCATCATCAGTTCCAGCCGTGTTGCAGAGCTCATCATGAAAACCTGGGACAAACGCTACCAACGTCAGCCGGATGCGTTCATTCTTGAAGGTCCACTGGCAGGTGGACATCTTGGTTTTTCGTAGGAACAACTTGAGGAACCGGAAGTCTATTCTCTGGAAAATATTTTATTGCAAGTGCTGGAAGCAATAAAGCCCTATGAGGATAAATATGGTCGTCGCATCCCCATCGTGGCCGGCGGCGGCATTTACACCGGCGCCGACATCGCCCGTGTGCTTTCCCTTGGCGCGGCCGGCGTGCAGATGGCGACCAGGTTTGTCTGTACACATGAATGCGATGTTTCGCCGAACTTTAAGCAAGCCTACCTGGATGCGAAAAAAGAGGATGTTGTCATCATCAAGAGTCCGGTGGGCATGCCCGGCCGGGCTATTCGCAACAAGTTTCTACGCGATCTGGAAGTGGATGAAAAAAGAAGAATACGATGCCCCTATCGTTGTTTGACAGCCTGCCAGGTCGAAACGGCCAAGTATTGCATCGCCAAAGCGTTGTTGAATTCCTATTCAGGCGATTTGGACAACGGATTGATCTTTTGCGGTCAGAACGTATATCGAGTGGATAAAATCGTCACGGTCAAAGAATTGATGAATGAATTAATAGCCGAGCTGAAAGCAGCGTAAGGCGATAAACCGCCAAAAAGCGAAAACGCTGCGGGCTTGTTCAAATGATCTGCGAAATTCAGCTTGACTTGGAGGCTGCCATCGCAGATATCAAGGATGGATGTAAGGGCGATAGGCGCCGGGAATTTTGGCCATTGGCAAATGCCCGCTCTCGCCGCACACTCGGTTTCATGACGCCCATTGTAATGACGGCTGCTGTCTGCAAGAATCCTTTCACTCAGACCTTCTGCCGCTTAAGCACCTTTCCAAACCAGTCTAATTTTTCACGCCTATTACCAGACCCTTATCATCTGTTCTCCCTGGACCAGATCCTCAAACGGTCCCACCCGTGGCGATGTGGTCGAACGTTGCTTGCCGAAGTAATCGCGGTCGATGGTCAGGCTGCTGCCGTCGGGATTCTCCCAGGCTGCCCCCGTCATTTTGGCTTTGCCGAGAAGCCCGCTGGTAACCAGCTGCGTCTTTATCTCACGAAAAGAAGGATCAGCGGTGAGGTGCAGGTACACGGCGTCGCCCCTGTCCTCCAGTCGAATGGCCGGATTAAAGGGCCTGTTCTCCAGACTGTTGGTATCCTGACCGCAGGGTTGATAGCCATGGAGGTACAGATTGGACGCCATAAAGACCGGCAATTTGGCGCTTTCATATTGGTTCAGACCGAACGTATCGTTTTTTAAATAATTCGGCTTGTGCGACATGTGGGCGACCACTCTGGCGTCGGAAGAGGTGTCCACGGCGAACAGGTTGTTGTAATAGCGATCGTCGCCGTTGAGGATCGTCATCAATCCGGCGACATCGGTGCTGTGCGGGAAATGGTACGGCGTGAACCGGTTCGGCTCCGGACGGATCGCGATGCGTCCGGTGATGAGGTTGTGCACAAACGCGCCGCCCTGCGACTGGTTGAGCAAGGCGCGCGGCGACAGCATGATGTTGTTGCAAACCAAGTAAGGGCCGTGATCGACCTCCATAAAGAGGTCCTCGAAGTAATTGTCGTAGAGCAGGTTCGCCGTGATCTGAGTGCCCTGCGCCATCCAGTCCATCCACAGCCCGCGGCAGGTATGATGAATGCGGTTGTTGCGAATGACCACGTCGATGGAAGCGTGGATCTTGATGCCGGCCAGTTCAGCGCCGCTGAACTGGCGCTTGGTCCAGATGTGGTAGATATGGTTGCCATAGATCTGACTGAACACCGCGCCCAGACTGCCGCAGAGGCCGGTCTGCTCGCAGTTGTAAATCGTATTGTGGCGAACTATATGGGAGCCGATGTTTTCTTTATTCCATCCGGCGCGAAGCGCTTTGAAAATCGTCTCGTTATAGTGCTGCGAGCCGTCCTTGCTCGGATCCGCCAGCCAGGCGTTCTGCGCCGTGCTGCGGTCCTTTCCCAGGGTGATGCCGGAGCACTTGCTGTCGCTGATGACGTTGTGCTCGATGATCCAGCCCTTGCTCCAATTCGTGCCGATCAATCCGGGCTGTTCCGCGGTCGGCGGCGCCCACTGCGTCGCCGCCTGGCTCAGGTGAAATCCGCGAATGGTCAGGTAATGGATGCCGGTCTTGGCCGGATAAAAGCAACAGGGCCGCGTCGTGATCTCCACCAGCTCTTTGTTTGGCTGATGAGAGTGAAAATTGGCCCACAGGGTGGTCTGCGCGCCGTCGCTCTCGCCGTACCAGACATAGGTGGAGCCTTCCTGGTCCTGGGCGTCCGCCAGCGGCGCCGGATTCATCACCTTGTCCAGCGATTCCACCTCGTACAATGATTTGCCGTTCAAAAAGACCTCGCCGGTGTGATGGGGGCGGCCGTGGTCGCTGAACCAGTCACCATAGATAAGATCTAGGTAGGGATTATAGTCGTCGAAAAATGAATTAGCCAGGATTTTTTTCCATACGCCGCCCTTGACCCTGGTCCATCCGCTGACGATCTCTGAGCCCTTGATGTGCACCGTCTCTCCTGGAGCAGCCCGGTACAGGATGCGCCGGTCGTCGGATTCCCCGCCGCGCATGGGATTCACCCGTTCGCGATAGGTCCCGGCGTGCACAGTGATGGTGTCGCCCGGCAGGGCGCGGACTGCCGCAGCCTGGATGGTTCTCAACGGCCTGGCCTGCGTGCCCTCGTTCACGTCAGACCCTTTGACCGACACATGATACTCCCCGGCTGCCAGTGTTGTGCACAGCACCAGCAGCAGGTTTAGGAACACTATTCTGTTCATTGTTCTGCCTCTATGGAAGGGTGTGTGAGCGGTTTATAAAAAAATAACGGTTAGGAAGCAGAATATCAAGTCAAATGATTTACGCTTGCTATTATTTTTCTGATTGCCTATTTTCCCTTTTAATCGAAAATGAGATCTCCGCTCGAGCCTTTGACGCTGAAATCGGGCGGCGCCGTGGAACCCCTGTGCTTTTCATCAGCTGAATCAGCCGCTTTCACCGGTGACGGAGCTGATGAAAAAATACAAATACCTGCAAGCAATCATTTTGGTGAAAGGTTGGCATGAAAGGGTACAACAAGAACCTGTGCGTCTGTTTGCTGGCGCTGGGAATAATTTTCGCCGAACGGACATCCTCCAGCCAGCCGTTGCCGGCCGGCTACGAAGTCCGGTATTATTCTAAAGACCCGCGCGCCAACGGCGAAACCGATTTCAAAGGAGAGACCAGCACGCTGAACACCGGCCAGCGTCTCCAGTTTCTCCAATACTATGCGGATCAGGTCTCCGCCTTTTACGGCGACAGAGAGCTTGATACTCGCGTGGTCCGCGACCGGGAAGCGGTTGATTTGTTAAAAAGCATCAAGCCGCAGCCGCTTCCTTCGATCCGCAAAAGAGTAATCCTGGACCAATGGAAATGGACAAGTTCGAAACAAGGAAAACATGAGGAGAGCGTCAGAAAGCTGGCCAAGTATAAAGGCGCCAGGGATATGCTGATCAAGCAAGGGACCCTGCATTTTCAGGGCGGCGCTGAATGGAAGTGGGATCTGCCCGTTCAGACCTGGCGCTTTTCCATTCAATGGAAGGCCCGCCTGTTGGAGGATACGGCAGCCGCCGAGTTCTCGCTGCTCGATCAGGGAGGGCGCAAGACCTTGGTAAAAATGGAAGTGAATAAAAGTTCCTTTTCATATTATTCCAGGGGTCAAAAAACGGAGGGGAGCGGTTGTAAACCGTATGTCTGGCAGGACATCAGGGTTGAGGTGGATCTGGCCGGTCCTGGTGGCGAAGCGCATTACACGGTCTTAATCAACGGCGAACGAGTCGCCGATTATGTGGCGGCCCATGAAGCGGCATTGCTCGTCGACGGCTTGCGAATAAAAACCCGGGGGAACATGGAAGTCGACGAGTTGTATGGCGTCGGATATCATCAAACCAGCGATGCGGCGCAACCGTTTTATCCCAAAACCTTCCTCGATGAGCGTTTCGATGTGGAACCCTCCACCGCCGGCTGGCAGGGGGAGTGGTATGACGATGGCTGCTGGCCGATAACCGATCTTCCCCATGCCGTTGGCTCGGAACGATATGAAGGGGAGGATCTGTTTCTCAGAAAAACCGTCAAGATCGAGCATTTGACAAGAGCCTATTTGAATATCGAAACACTTGATCCCGGGGGGGAGATATGGATCAACGGCAGAATGGCGGCGCTGATCAAGGACCGTTATCCCATCCGCCTGGAGGTCACGGATTACCTGAACCCTCATTCGGAAAATCTTTTTGCGATCAAAGTGAATGCTTTCTATCTGACTCCCGATCAGGGGACGGTCTACTCGCATTCTTACCTGGATCTTAATTACGGATGGTTTGCCGGCCGTGCGTTCCTCGACCTGGTCGCTGAGACTTTTGTACAAGACGCCTTTTTTTATACCAAATCCATTCTAGCCGACCGGGCTGCGGTTCATGCCGATATCCGTCTTGAACACAAGGGCACGCTGGGATTCAAAGGAAAAATCAGAATTAAAATGAAAGGCTGGGAGGACCAGGGTCAGGCTGAAAAGAGTCCGGCGGTGGAGCTGCCGGTTCTGATTGGACCGGGGATAAAGGAATTTTCCATGGACTGGACGATGGAAAATCCAAGGCTGTGGTCGCCTGCCTCGCCATCTCTTTATCAGGTGCTGGTGGAGGTTGAAGACAGGGACGGCGCTGTCATCGACGACTATGTGCTGACCACCGGCATTCGAACCGTGTCACAGGAAGGGGGCGCCTTCCGTCTTAACGGCGAATCCGCTCTGTTGAACGGTGCGCAGATTTTCGGATTTCGCGGCCCGATCGAAAACATGGCGACCTGGCTGCGCTGTCCTCCGGATCCTTGGATCGCTGAAGAGATGCTGATGATCCGAAGAATGAACGGCAACATGCTTCGAATGCATGTGCATGGATGGAAAGATTACGCCGTGGGCGTGAATGACGAGCGTTACTGCGAATTGGCCGATCAGATGGGCATCATGCTGATATGGTGCACGCCGGCGTGGCGGCGGGAAGGGGACTGGGGGCAGATCGATTTTGCCGGCTATCACAAATACATGCAGCAGGTCCGGAACCACCCGAGTATCGTGATGTGGGAGGTCTCGAACCATCCCAATACTTTTAAAAAACATGAGAACTATGAGAGCGATCTGTTTTGTGAGGCGTCCTATCAGGCCGTTCATCCTTACGATCCCAGCCGGTTGATATCACTCACCTCCCATATCGGTCACCTTCATTACGGGAACGATGAGGGGACGATCGATCAAAGCGGCGGCCAACTCACCGCGGCCAGGATCGCCGTCGTCGATGTAAACAACCAGGATGCCCTGACCGGCTATGGCACGCTAAAGACCTTTACTGGCGATACCCTGGTCCCGGCCAAAGCCTGGACCGCGCCCATGGTCACCCGGGGCAATCAGGATGCCGCAACCGGCTATGGAGCCGAATGGAGTCAGCTGCGCCTGTGGCCCGGCGCTTATCGGCAGAATTTTCTCGACAGCAAAGAGAGGGCCTATTTTAATTTTGAGCACCAGGAGTCCATCGCTCAGCCCAACTGGAATCTATGCAAAGGAAAACCCTGGTATCATCTGCAATCCTATGAATGGGCGTATGACGAGGGAAGCATCGGCCGTAAGCTCTCGGTGGAGGAGTGGCGGGAAAGCCAGGCCTGGCAGGCCTTTTCCGCCTATGAGGCGATCAAGAAAATGAGAAAACTGGGCTATGACGGCTTTTCCTGGTGCTGTCTCCATGACGGCGCCAACGCCGTAACCTACAAAAAACCGCTGATCGATTTCCAGGGCCACGCCAAACTGGCCTTTCATATTCACAAGACAGTGTTCAATCCGGTGTTGGCCGGCAGCAACAATGTGGATGTGGTCTATGGCCCGGATGATAGGATCACTCCCATGATCCTGAACCTGGGGGAGGAAAAAAGAGTGAGTGTGGCCGTGGTGATCCGCGACCGGTTCAATGGCCGTGAGATCCAAAAGCGGATTTACCGGGATGTTCTATTGCCGGCGGGAAGAACGGCAACGGAGCTGTCGCCTTTCAAACCCGCCTTGAATCAAGAGGGAGTATATTGGATAGAGTACCGGGTGGAACCGGTTCCATGAACCCTCATCCTCTCGATTCAGAGCCGGCTCTTTCGGTCGCGATGAAGGATTTGCCTGCTCAGTCAGTGCCCCGGGGTATTTTTCAGCCTGCTAGAGGCCTGCAAAACCGGCCGGCCAAGAAATCCATTTTTCCCTTGCATGTTCTCTTTGGTTAATGTATACTCTTTTTATGGGACGTATCGATCGTTACGCAGTGAGCGACTAAAAAGGAGCCAGAAATGCGAATGGCGCGAGTAATCCTTTCCACGCTTGTGACTTGCGTGTTGTGCGCCTTCCAGGCGCATGCTCAGGACATGCCCACTTTTGAACTGGTGGATAATCTGAACGTCGGATTGACTGTTGCTCCGTTTGAGAAATGGGGGATGGCCATTTCTGATATTGATCGCAACGGGTATCCGGATGTTTTCTGCCTCCGCTGGAAATCACCTGGATTCAGTCGCGTCTATCTGAATCACGACGGGGTTTTTACAGAGATCAGCGGCCAGACGCCCCTGGAGGCGCTGGAAAACCAGGAGCTCAATACCACCTCCGCGCTCTGGGTGGACTATGACAACGACGGTGACCGAGACCTGTCCATCGCCACCGAGAAAGCGCTGCACCTCTTGCGCAATGACGACAATGTCTTTACCGAAGTGTCCGCCACAACCGGTTTTGTCGGACAAAAGCCGCCCGGGCTGATCACCAAATGGATTTATCACATCGGAGGCTGGGCGGATTACGATCTGGACGGCGACCTGGATTGCGCCGTTACACAGGACAACAATAAAAAAATGTATCTATTTCGAAACGATGGCGGCACTTTTACCAACGTTTCCGCTCAAGCCCGCCTCGATTCTTCCCGGCTGACGCAGGATTACCGGTTCAGCTGGTTCGATTTCGACTTGGACGGCGATCCGGATCTGATCGCCCGTCCGGTAGTGATGCGCAACGACCACGGAGTTTTCACCGATGTCACCGCGGAACTCGGCCTGAGCGGCGTCATCGAGATAAGCGACAGAGCGTTCATCGATTATGACAATGACGGGGATTTTGATTTTTTCAAGTCAGCCAACTCGGCCAGTTCCACCACTTCTAATCAACTTTTCGAAAATCAGCACAACCGCTTTGTCGACGTTACAGCCGCGGTCGGACTGTCGGTGATCGCTATCGACTATTTCCACAGCATGGCCGCCGGAGATGTGGATAACGACGGCGACATCGATATTCATCTCAACCGAGGCATCACAGGCAACGATCTTTTGCTGATGAATGATCTCGATGATTCGGGGCAGCGGGCCTTTGTGGATGTGGCGGAATTTGTCGGCATTGTCATCAAGGAAAGCCGGAAAGGGGTGGCTTTTTTTGACTATGATCGTGATGGTTTCCTGGATATCTATATGCCGTCGGACGCGGTAAACCATCTCCTCTATCATAATCTGGCCAACAACGGCGCCCATTGGGTCGGGTTTATTCTCGAAGGCACGGCATCGAACCGGGATGCAGTCGGCAGTCTGGTTACGCTCTATACCAGTAATGGGAAACAAACCCAGTATACGACCTGTGGGGATGGATTTCTTCGTCAGGGCAATCCCTGGGTGCATTTCGGAATTGGCCTGGCCGCAGCCGTTGACTCGGTGGTTGTTCGTTGGCCGCTTGGTTTACGGCAGGTGATCACCGATGTGGCGATTGACCAATACCATGCGATAAAGGAGCCGGATCAGACCTTAGTTGATTCAGATCGCAAGCCCAGTCTCCCTGAGCAGTACCGGTTGGCTAATTACCCCAATCCCTTCAATCCCAGCACCACCATCGCGTTCTCTTTGCCGCACACGGATCAGGTGTCTGTAGCTGTTTACACGCTGCGGGGAGAAAAAACCGCAGACCTGCTGAATGCGAGGCTAGCCGCAGGCCGGCATCAGGTGGCCTGGGATGCGCGGGATTGTCCCAGCGGAATCTATTTTATTGTTTTGCAGACCCAGGGCCTGCAGCGGATTTGCAAGGCCATGCTGATGAAATAGCCGGCTCACGGTTCACGCCCAGGCTTTTAACCTTTGCCGGTCGGGTGGATATAATTGATCGCAGGAAATATTTTGATGTTGCCGCTGACGATCAGAGGAAAGGGCTTTAGTCCATGAGCATCTCTCGGACCGCCGCCGTTTTACTCCTGCTTTTTCCCGCAACGAATTATGGTCAAATGACGGCAAAGGATTCGATCGAGGATGAGCCTCTGCGCATTGATCGGTATCCCGCTGTCACCCAGCCCGTTTTTCGGGTGAATTATAAAAATCCCACGGCCGACAAGCCGCAATCCAAGCTCTGGCGCCCTTTCTGAGCAACGCAAACGGGCGCGATCCGGCCACCCTGGGGCCGCCGGGGGACTATCCCACGCCCTGGGGCCTGGTGGTAAGCGGCCTCCAAACGGGCGCCAGTGCCGGCGATCTAGCCGCCCTGCTTGCCCCAGATGCCCAACAGGCGATCATAGCCGCCGATCCCGA
>DAIQOA010000071.1:0-20601 GCA_036788095.1 bacterium
CACCCCGCTGCGCATCGATGTCACCCGCCTTTTGCAAAACGGCGAAAATGATCTGCGCGTCTGTCTGACTTCGCCGGTCTATGCGCCGGAGATTCATCGCTCAACCGCACTGGCCAGAACGCCGCCGCAACGGTTATGCAGCCGCAAAGCCCAGGCGTGCTATGGCTGGGATATCGCCCCTCGGCTGGTCACCATCGGCATTTGGCGGCCGGTGGAGCTTTTGCTTTGCGAGCCTGTGGAAATCACCGACGCGTGGATTCGAACAGAGCGGATCACCGGATCCGCCGCACAGGTAACGCTTGATTTTTCCATCGCCGTACACGACGACCTTCACCGTCAGGTCCTCATCGATTTGAAGGTGTTCGATCAAAAACGTCAAATCGTCTTAACCCTCGATGCTTCACTGAACCATCGGTCTGAATCGTTTACTCTGCAAAATCCGCCGTTGTGGTGGCCGCACAACCATGGTGCGCCGGCCCTGCTGCCCTATTCCATCACCCTGTCGGAGGGACCTCAAGAGATCGATCGTGTTGAAGGCGTTTTCGGCGTACGCACGATCGAAATGGTCCAAGAACCGTTGGCAGGGAACAAGCGAAGTTTTTATTTCAAGGTGAACGGCAAGCCGGTGTTCCTCAAAGGCATGAACTGGACGCCCTGTGATGCGATCTATGCCAGGATCGACGAGGAAAGATATGAAAAGCTGCTGTATAAAGCCGTAGAGTCGAATATCAACACTCTGCGAGTGTGGGGTGGCGGCATTTATGAGTCGCAAACCTTTTATGATCTCTGCGATCGTCTGGGGATTCTGGTCTGGCAGGATTTCATGTTCAGCTGTGGGGTCTACCCACAGGATGAGACTTTTTTGCAGGAGGTAGAGGAGGAGGCGCATTTCATTGTCAAACACTTGCGCCCGCATCCGTCGATCTTTGTCTGGTGTGGCGATAATGAGGTTGATTGGGTCTACCTGCAGGAGAATGTGCCGGCCTTTTGGCAAAACAAGATCAACCGGCAAGTCCTGCCGCAAGTCTGCCGCGCTCTGGACCCGAGCCGGCCTTTTGTCCCGAGCACGCCGTTTTCGCATGACCATGATCACCCCAATGACGCGGCCGGCGGGGATGTGCATCTGTGGAAACACGGCTCTTCCTATCGGGACGATTATTATGCCGGTTGCTTTCCCAATATGGTCACGGAAATCGGCCACATCGGCCTGCCGGATTTGTCAGTGTTGAAAGGGTGCATTCCCGTCGACAAACTCTGGCCGCCTTTTAACGAGCACTGGTACATGCATTGCGCTGATCCCAACCGTAGCGGGGATTCCTATCGCGTGCAATCTTATTTTGATTCCATACAGGCCAACGACCTGCCGGCGCCGCAAACGGTGGAAGAGCTTATTTTTCTAACGCAAAAGCTGCAAACAGATGCGACGTCGTTCTGGATTCAACATTTTTCAGCGCAACCGAACTGCTGGGGCCTTTTCCTCTGGAACCTGTGCGATGCCTGGCCGCAGATTTCGGATGCGTATATCGCCTATCCCTTTCACGTCAAGCCGGCGCTGGCCGCCGTGCGGGAGGGCTTTGGCAAAATAACCAGATGAAAAGGCGACGATCGCTCTTGGATGATCGCCCAAGAAACGAACGCTGCCCATGCCGGAGCCAAAGTTGTGAAACGCCCTTTCAGGGAGGAAAAGAAAAATGAAAAAACTGGTTACGGTTTTCTGCCTGCTGCTGGTGGCCGCGCTGGCAATGGCCCAGGACCTGACGCAGTACGAATTGTTGAACTCTAGCACCATTGGCATTCCCAAGGTGCTCATGGATCGCTGGGGCGCTGTTTCAGCCGACATCGATAATAACGGTTGGCCCGACATTTTTTCCGTCAAGTGGCGCGGAAGAACTATTTACAGTCAAATCTACCTGAATGGTTCGGGCATGTATGGCAACGACATCATGCCCAATTCGCCCCAACTCATGGCTTATGAAGATACGCAAAACGCCACCCGGTGCAATATCTTTGCCGACTATGACAACGACGGCGATAAGGACCTTTTCTACGGCGGCGATTATGATATGGCGCTGTTCAGGAACGATAACAATGTCTTTACCAACGTCAGCCAGTCTACGGGCGTCAAAGGCGCCGGCGCGCCTGGATTTTTCACAGTGTATGGCTTCGACTGCGGCGCCTGGGCCGATTATGATCGGGACGGAGATCTGGATCTCGTCGTCTGCCAAACCAATAACAAGAATTTTTTCTTTTTTCGCAACAACGGCGGCGTTTTTGAAAACATCGCCCAGCAGGTTGGTCTGGCAGGAAAAAATCCTCTGGGCAACACCGGCGACCGCGGCGCCTATAGCGCCCGGTTGCAGTGGATCGACTATGACCTGGACGGCGACCCGGACCTGTCCGCCGGCTGGCTGCTGTTTCAGAACAACAACGGAGTTTTTACCGAGGTGGCGAAAACCATTGGTCTCAAACCCGATTCTTTAACCTTTTTCACCGCCTGGTTCGACTATGACACCGACGGCGATTGGGATTTTTTCAAAATCCGTCATGGCAGCGAGGACCCGGGCCACAATTCTATCTGGCAAAATCAGAACGGCACTTTTGTCGACGTTACCGACGAGGCCGGATTAAACGGCTGGAATCCGCACATCGGCGCCTCTTTTAACCTCGGCGACTATGACAACGACGGCGACGAAGACATATACATCCAGATCAACAATTGGACGGACATGGATGTGCTTCTCTTGAATGAAGAAGTCGAAGGCGGCCTGCATGTGCTTACCGATGTGGCGCCCTATGTCGGCATGACCACGGTCGGCGATCGCAAGGGCGCCACCATGCTGGACTATGATATGGACGGCTTTCTCGATATTTATGTGCCTTCGTTGGATTTCGGCTCCCTGATCTATCATAACAAGGGCAACGCCAATCACTGGATCGGCATGATCCTGGAAGGCACGCAGTCCAATCGCGATGCCATCGGCGCCCTGGTCACCTGTTATGCCGGTGGAAAGAAACAGATGCGGTACATCCGCGTGCCGTCCACCTGGAAAATTCAGGATAACCAATTCATCCATTTCGGCATTGGCACAGCCGCTTCCATCGACTCGATTGTCATCCGTTGGCCGCTCGGTTTGAGGGAGGCGTACACCGGTTTGGCGCTCGACCAGTATCACCGCATTAAAGAGGGCCAAGGGAGCAGTGAGGTTGCGGCAACGCCCCTGACGGCTCCGGAAACGTTCCGCCTGGAACAAAATCATCCCAATCCGTTCAATCCGACGACGGCTATTCGTTATCAAGTATCCGTGGCCTCACCGATCACTTTGACGATATTCAATCTAGCCGGTGAGCGTGTTCGAACCCTCGTGAACGCCGAATTCAAACCGGCGGGCAACTATAGCGTGCTCTGGAACGGAAGGGATCAGGCGGGCCGGAGCGCGCCGTCAGGAATATACCTCTATCAGTTGGAGGCCGGCGCTACGATGCAAGTGAAGAAAATGACTTTGATGAAATAAGAGCCCTCCATGAAAAAGCTGATCAATGATCCTTTTCAGTATGCTGTGGAGGAGATCGAAGGTTATGTTGCCGCTTTTCCGCAACGCGTGCGCAGGATCGATGGGGTGCAAGCGGTCATGAGGGTGGAGGCGCCCATTTCGGGAAAGGTGGCCGTGGTGATCGGCGGCGGCAGCGGACATGAACCTCTGTTCATAGGGTATGTGGGCAAAGGGCTTGCCGACGGCTGCGCGGTCGGTAACGTGTTCGCTTCGCCTTCGGCTGAAATCATCTATCAAACCACCCGCGCCGTTTCCGGCGGCGCGGGCGTACTCTACGTCTATGGCAACTATTCCGGCGATGTGATGAATTTTGATATGGCTGCTGAACGGGCGGCGGAGCAGGGCATCACGGTGACCTCCGTGGTCATCACCGACGATGTCGCCTCCGCAGCAATAGATGCCAGGGATCAACGGCGAGGCATTGCCGGCGATTTTTTTGTGATCAAGGCAGCCGGCGCCCGGGCCGAAGAAGGCGCCTCTCTGGCAGAGGTGGCGGCCGCTGCAGCCAAAGCCAATGACAACACCCGATCCATGGGCGTGGCGCTTACTTCTTGCATCGTACCGGCATCCGGCAAAGCCACGTTTCACATGGGCGAAGATGAGATGGAAATCGGGCTGGGCATTCACGGCGAACCCGGCGAGTCGCGACAAAAAATTTTGCCAGCTGATCAGATCACAGATAGGATGATGACGAGAATCCTCGAGGACCTGCCGTTTGAACCCGGCGATCGGGTGGCTGTTCTGGTGAACGGGCTCGGCGCCACGCCGCAGGGCGAGCTCTATATCGTGTTCCGCAGAGTCGCCGCCATTCTGGCGCAACGCTGCATCCAGATACACCGCTCCTATGTCGGCGAATACAGCACCTCTCTGGAGATGGCCGGCTGCTCGATTTCATTGATGCGCCTGGATGAAGAGTTGACCAGGCTGCTGGATCAACCTTGCGATAGCTCCTGCCTGGTTCAAACGGCGTGAACATGGAGAAGGGCATGCTGAGCACCCAGGATTGGATGATCATCCTGCATCGAATTGCCGATGTCTTTGAACGGTCCCAGGAACGGCTGAATGCTCTGGATGGCGCCATCGGCGACGGCGATCACGGCGTCAGTATGGTGGTCGGGTTCCGTGCCGTTCTTCAGGCGGTTGATAGCTATACCGGGGATGAGTCGCTGGATCGTCTATTTCAAGAAGCAGGCGAAGCCTTTATGACCGCGGTGGGCGGCGCCATCGGGCCGCTGATCGGCATCATGTTCACGGACGCAGGGAAAAAACTGGCCGGCTGCCCGGCGTTCGGCGCGGAGCAGTTCAGGGAGATGCTCATTGCCATGGAAAGCGCAGTAGTGCGGCGAGGCAAAGCCGAGATCGGCGATAAGACGATTCTGGATGCGCTGCATCCGGCGGTGGAGGCCGTGCAGCCGCTTGCAGCCGCCGGTCTGACGGAGCTTTCCCTGGCAGCGGCGCATGCGGCTGAACGAGGCGCTGCCGCCACCGCGGCGTTGATTGCGAAACGGGGCCGGTCGGCCCGTCTGGGCGAGCGAACCTTAGGCCACGCCGACGCGGGCGCTACTAGTCTGTCGCTGATCCTGCAGAGCATCGCCAAGTCGATCGAAGAGATGGACGACACCAGAACATTATAAAGCCAGCACTCGCCATGCGAATGTTCTCCGCAATTTTCTTCTTACATCGTTGCGGTGTTCCTCTTGTGATTAATTGGGAGTGGAAGCATGTATCTTTTCGGACTGCATATTCTCGACGCGTTGATTATTATCGCCTATTTTTTGATCTTGATCTTTATCGGCGTGGTGGTCGCCCGCCGCATTAAAAACCAGGAAGATTTTCTCATGGGCGGCCGCCGGATCGGCACCTGGCTGCAGACCTTTATGAATTTCGGCATGGCCACCGGGTCCGACGTACCGGTGGGTGCATCCCGCGAGACCTTTCGCATGGGTATGGCCGGCATCTGGGTGCACCTGTTCACGCTGTTCGCCACGCCGTTCTACTGGATCACCACCGTGTGGCAGCGCAGGCTGCGCATCAGTTCCATGGCCGAAGTGTTCCGCCTGCGCTATGAAAGCCGTCCGCTGGAATCCCTGTATGCGCTGATCGGTATTTTTTATCTTATCGCTAACATCAGCCTGGCCATGATCACGCTGCAAAAAACCGTTCAGATCGTCATGCCCAAGCAGGAACATCAGCTCACGGTGGAGGAAAAAAGTTATATCCGCAATTTCACCAGAATGGATGAGCTGAGGGCGACGGCCAAAACAAGAGCCCTGACCAATGCCGAGAAGCAAGAGTACGAAGGATTGCAGTCGCTGAGCAGCCAGGGCAAGGTGCAATCGAGTGTTTCGGTTATCAATCCCACGGTCTTTCTACTGGCCTTGTCCATCATCGTTCTGTTTTATACCGTGGCAGGAGGAATTATCGCCGCGGCCATCACCGATGCCTTTCAGGGGGCGTTGCTGATCCTGCTCTCCTTTCTGCTGTTGCCGTTCGGACTTGTCCGGATCGGTGGATTCTCGGGCCTGCACCATGCATTGCCCGAGTCGTTGTTCAATCTGTTCGGCACGCTGGCCACCAGCGAGTATCCGTGGTACTATGTGGTCTCGCTGGTCTGCGTGGGACTGATCGTATTCGAATCGGCGCCGCAGAATCCTCAGGTCATGGGCAGCGCCAGAGATGAAGAGGCCTCGCGGTTGGGCCGCATCAACGGCAACATGATGAAGCGATTTGCCATCATTCTGTGGGGTTTTACCGGCTTGATCGGCTTTGCCCTGTATCAGAACGCCGTATCCGATCCCGATATGATTTGGGGCTACATGTCCAGACAGTTGTTGGGCCCCGGCCTGATCGGCTTAATGATCGTCTGTCTGCTGGCCGCCCTGCAATCCACCGTGTCGGCGCTGCTGGTCTCTGCCAGCGCCATGTTCTCCAAAACGATTTACGAGCCGCTTCGGCCGGACTGTTCGCAAAAAGAACTGGTCCTGGTCAGCCGGCTGGTGACTGTTCTGGTCCTGGTCGTCAGTGTGTTGATCACGCTCTATTTTCAGGACTTTTTACGTGTCTTTAAATTTATGCTCTCCATCGGCCTGGTGTTCGGACCGCCCTTTTGGATCGCCATTCTCTGGCGCCGCGCCACGCCCAAGGCGGTCTGGGCCGCTATTCTATACAGTGCGCTGGTGACGGTCTGGCTGGGCAATTTCGGCGCCGACCTGGCCGGCTTCTCCAAATCCGGCTATTTCTGCCGGATGACCGCTGAAAAGACGACGCTGGTCAAGGCCGGCGCCAGTCAAAAGGATGTGGACGAGGGCAAAGCCCTATCCGTCGGTCAGGTGATGGAAAAGGCGGTCCGCATCGAGCCGCGCGGGATCTTTTTTGAAGAGATCGTTCGCGAAATTCCTCACGACCCGCAGTCGCCGCTGATCGGCAGAGGGCGGTTCCGCGTCAGCCTGATTTTTCCGGCTCTGCTGGGGGTGAAGCTTGACCGCATGGGCGTCGGCGATCTGAACGCCTTGGGTTTTTATCTGGACATCCTGATACCATTTTTGATCATCTTCCTCGTTTCACTCTTTACTCGGCGCAACAGTCAGGAAGGTCTTGATCAATTTTACGGCCGGCTGCAAACGCCGGTGCGGGGTTCGCCGGAAGCGGACGCACTGGAGATGGAACGCACACGTGCAAATCCGACGCGCTTTCGGCAAAACAAGTTATTTCCAAACAGCAGCTTTGAACTGCTCAAGCCGACCAGGCGCGATGCCATCGGATTTGTCGCCATCTGGGCCATCGTCGCTCTGGTCATACTGTTCCTTTACCTGCTGACGCAAATCGGGATATAGGAAGGATTCGGACCATGGCGCAACAAACGCCCCTCATCATCAATGTCGATCATCGAAGAAATTTCAGCCTGAACGGAAAGTGGCAGACCATCGTCGATCTCTACGACGCCGGCTATTATGATTCGCACATGGCTTTGGAGGAGAACGGTTTTTTTAAAAACGAAAAGCCCCGGCATCGCAGCGATCGTATTGAATATGAATTCATACCAGCCAATAATCTGCTGGTGCCCGGCGATTGGAACACCCAGCGGGACAAGCTCTATTATTATGAGGGCTCGGTCTGGTA
This sequence comes from bacterium, assembly GCA_036788095.1. Lineage (GTDB taxonomy): Bacteria > Zhuqueibacterota > Zhuqueibacteria > Residuimicrobiales > Residuimicrobiaceae > Anaerohabitans. The sequence goes on from DAIQOA010000071.1 coordinate 7,671, forward strand.
TAAAAAAGATTTCGATGCCGTCCCGTCCAAAGATCGCCGGTTTTTTGTCTATTTCGGAGCGGCCAATTACCGGGCGGACGTGTACTGCAATGGCGTCCGGCTGGGCGAGCATGTGGGCGGGTATACGCCGTTCAATTTTGAGCTGACGCCCCATCTTCAGCGCAAGGGCAATTTCCTGGTCGTCCGCGTCAACGCCGCCCGAAGCAATGACGCGGTCCCTATGGCAATGACCGACTGGTGGAATTACGGCGGTCTGACCCGCTCCGTTCGTTTGCTGCAAGTGCCCACGACTTTTATCCGCGATTATTTCATTCAACTGAAAAAAGGTTCCCTGGACCAAGTGGCCGGCTGGATTCAGCTGGATGGGCCTAAAACCCGACAGCGGGTGACCATCCGGATTCTCGAGGCGGGTGTGGAACAGACCGTCACCACCAACGCCAGAGGATACGGCAAGATTGAGTTTCCAGCCGGCTTAAAGTTATGGAGCCCCGAACAGCCCAAGTTGTATCGCGTGGTCATCACCGCTGAGACGGATGAAGTGGAGGATGAGATCGGATTCCGTTCCATCGAAACCCGGGGAGCGGACATGCTGCTAAACGGCCAACCGATCTTTTTGCGCGGCATCTGCCTGCATGAGGAGAGCCCCTTTCCGAACCAGGGACGCGCCAGCCGCACGGAGGAGGCGGAGGTTCTTCTGGGCTGGGCTAAAGAGCTGAACTGTAATTTCGTCCGCCTGGCCCACTATACCCACAACGAGAACATGACCCGCGCCGCGGACCGCATGGGACTGCTGGTCTGGGCGGAGATTCCGGTTTACTGGAACATGGCCTGGAAAAACCGGGCGACGCGGGAGAATGCGAAAAACCAGCTGGCGGAGATGATCAGCCGCGATAAGAACAAGGCTTCGGTCGTTCTCTGGTCTGTTTCCAACGAAACCCCTTCCAATCTCAAAGAGCGCGACCGCTTTTTACTGGAGCTGGCGCAACTGGCCAAGCGTATGGATCCCACACGCCTCACCACCGCCGCCCTGCATATCGGCCACGCGACGGTGTTCACGGACACGCAGACCAAGTTCGTCATGCGCGACACCATGGGGGAGCACCTGGATGTCATCAGTTTCAATCGCTACATCGGCTGGTACGACGCGTTGCCCGACCACTGCGATAAAGTGACCTTCGACACCATTTATAAAAACAAGCCGCACATTGTCAGTGAGTTCGGCGCTGATGGCCTGGCGGGCTTTCACGGCGATCGCAACACGCGCTGGACCGAGGAGTTTCAGGAATATTCGTACAAGAAACAATTGGCCATGTACGCCCGCGTGCCGTTTTTACGCGGCGCCTCTCCATGGATTTTGAAGGATTTTCGCTCCCCCAAGCGCGTGTTGCCAGGCATCCAGGATGACTGGAACCGCAAAGGGGTGATCTCGTTCCAGGGCGAGCGGAAGAAGGCGTTTTATGTGCTGCAGCGGTTTTACAAAAAGCTGAAGGAGGGGAAATAAACCTAGCTGATCAAACCACGGTCCAACGCGCCTGCGGCAGGCTTTTGCTTTTAACGTCCGGCCTCATCGGCATGGTCAGTCTGTGTGGATCGGGCCTGTCCTGTTCTCGACGCGCCCCTCATGCCGCTGATCTCCCTGTTATTCCGATCCCACAGGAGGTGAAAAGGACGCCGGGCTGTTTCATCGTCAAACCCACCACGACCATCTATGCGCCGGAAAACGAGAACGCGGCTGCCTGGCATTTGCAGGCGAGATTCGAGACGGCTGCAGGGATGCATCTGCACTGGTCCCAGGAAAGAGGCATAAACACCATACTCTTTACTTCCGACGATAAGCGGTCGGACCTGGTTTGTGAGGCCTATTTGCTGAAAATAACTCCGGATGGAGTGGAAATATGCGCCAATACTCCGTCCGGCCATTTTTATGGCGTGCAAACCTTTTTGCAGCTGTTGCCCCCTGAGGTGTACAGCCCCAGCACAGTGAGCAATGTTATCTGGCAGGCCCCCTGTCTGGAAATTTTCGATGCGCCCAAATACAGCTGGCGCAGTTTCATGCTGGATTCGGGACGCCAGTTCCAATCGGTGGATTTTATTAAGAGATATTTGGATCTCCTCGCCATGCTCAAGATCAATGTCTTTCACTGGCATTTGACGGAAGGACAGGGGTGGAGAGTCATGATTAACCGGTATCCCAGACTGACCCAGATCGGCTCCCGCGTTGCCCAGGGGGAAGAACAGCAGGGTTTTTACACCCACGACGATATCAGGGAAATCGTCGCCTATGCGGCAACGCGTTTTATCACCGTTGTGCCAGAGATCGATGTCCCGGGGCATTGCGAAGCCGCACTCATCGCTTATCCGGAGCTGTCCTGCTTTGCGCAATCGCCGGAATCGGTTATGGCGTATTCGCCGAATCTCATCTGCGCCGGTAAGGAAGAAAATTACCAATTTCTCGAACAGGTGCTGGATGAACTATGCGAGCTGTTTCCCGGCGACTATATCCATCTCGGCGGCGATGAAGCGCCGAAGGATTATTGGGACAAATGCCCTGCGTGTCGAAAGAAAATCAAAGAAGAGGGATTGAAGGATTCTAACGATCTGCAACGCTACTTTTCAAAGCGCCTGGCCGATTATCTCCGGCGAAAGGGGAAAAAGGCTATTTTTTGGGGCGATATTGTCTATCAGGATGGCGAACCGTTGCCTGATAATGTTGTCGTTTTTTGGTGGAATTCACGCGCTCACGGTGATCTGGCTTACCGGAATGCCCTGCGGCGTGGACATCGGGTCATCTGCGGCACCAACGCCTATTGTTATTTAAATTATCCGGTGGTGCCCTGGTCCCAATATGATCATTCGCGAACCTTCGATCTGAAAACAACCTATGAAAATAATCCGTCGGATTTGTGTGATCCGGATCGCCTGGTGCTCGGCATGGCCTGCTGTCTATGGACCGATTGGCACGTGAGAATGCATATGATCGATCAGCGTGTATTCCCGCGTATTTATTCATTGGCCGATCAGATGTGGCGTCAGGGAACTCGACGGCCATTTGAGATATTTTATAAAATAATAAAAAGTACCTATCCTCGATTAAAGATCCTGGGGGTTGACTATGGACCGGCCATGGCAAAGGAAGTGCCGGCCGGGTACCAATGGGAATGATCGGTCATCGGTTGATGGGAAAATCACACGACAGGAATCGACTTTTTATGGAGGAGGAATATGGCTGATCTCGTAAACCGTACGGTTGAGCTAGGCAACGGCCAATCAGCGGCCGTCAGTCTGAACCAACCTGTGGCACGCTATGCCGGCAATCCGATCATCACGGCGACACAGGTGAACAAGAGTTGGACCGATCCCGGTCATCAGATTAAAACGGTGCATAACGCCGGCGTCGCCCGGCTGAACGGCGAGACCGTGATGCTGTTTCGCTCGCATCTCCGCTGCGGCATCAGCATTCTCGGCATGGCCAAAAGCAAAAATGGTCTCGATGAGTGGCGGTTTTCCCCAGGCCCATTCTTGAAACCGGCGACCCGCTCGGACCAGTTCGCCGACGGGGTGGATGTGGATGCTCTGATTGAGAATGAGGGTGGTGGTCTGGAAGATCCACGCATCACCAAATTCGGCGATGAATACGCCATCACCTACAGCGCCTATCACGCCATGGTGGAGGACCGCGTGCGTGTGTCCCTGATCACCACACCTGATTTCGTTTCGCTCACCCGGCGGGGCCCGGTACTCAATCTGGATATGCGCAATGTGGTGCTGTTCCCGGAAAAGATCAACGGCCGCTACGTCGCGCTGTTCCGGCCCAACGACGTCAGCGCCGATGAAACCGGCGGCAAATACACCCAGATCCGCATCGGCTACAGCACGGATTGGAAGCAGAACACCTGGACCATGGAGGAAAAACCGGTGATGCAGACCGGCTTTGGCCCGAGCGCCTTTTCCAACAAGATCGGGCCCTGCGCACCGCCGATCAAAACCGCCAAGGGGTGGTTGAATATTTTTCACGGCGTGCGTACCACCATGGATGGCAATCCCTATGTATTGGGCGTTGCGCTGCACGAACTGGAGGATCCGAGCCAAGTCAGAATGTCCAGCATACCCATTCTATTTCCATCCCGCGCAGATTGTCGATTGCAGGAACAGGATTATATTCATGTCCCCAACGTCGTCTTTTGTTGCGGTGCGCTCGGTCGAGAGGACGGCGCCATCTTTATCTATTACGGCGGCAACGACACGGTCATGAACGTGGGCATCACCCATCGGGATGTGCTGATCGCGCTCTGCGAACGATACGCCCAGGATCCCCATTCTGGCCGCCTGTTGTACGAAATTTAATGCGAAGCAACACAAGGAATAGATCATGTTCAAACGGATGATGTTAGTTGTATTGATGTGCATTTCCACCACTCTTTTTTGCGTCGGCAAAGGGATCAATCAAAGTAATGCTTCCGGCGCCAAGCAGGCGGACCTTCGCGTGATGACCTTCAATATTCGCCTGAATACGCCGGATGACGGCGCCAATCAATGGCCCCATCGCAAAGAGATCGCCGCCAGCATGATCCGGTTTCACAGGGCGGACATCGCCGGCCTGCAGGAGGCGTTGAAAGATCAGGTCGATGATCTGACCACGCTGCTGCCCGAGTATCAGTGGTTCGGCGTCGGCCGCGATGACGGAAAAGAGGCGGGCGAGTTCATGGCGGTGTTTTACCGCAAGGATCGCCTGCAAGTTTTGCAGCAGTCCACTTTCTGGCTATCGGAAACGCCGGAATCGCCGAGCAAAGGCTGGGATGCCATGTGCTATCGGGTAGTCACCTGGGGTCGGTTCAAGGACACCCGCAGTGGAAAAACCTTCTACCTGTTCAACACCCATTTTGACCACCGGGGCGTGGTCGCCAGACGGGAAAGCGCGTTTCTGCTGCTGCGCAGGATCAAAGAGATCGCCGGCTCTGATCCGGTGGTCGTCACGGGTGATTTTAACTCCAGCCCGGACTCGGAACCCTATCAGATCATCGTCAATGGCTTGTCCAGCGATCCAACGACGAAACTGATCGATTCGGAACACGTTGCCAAGTACCCGCATCATGGTCCGGATGGAACGACGACGCGATTCATTGCGGCCAATTTGCCCAACAACCAGACCATTGATTATGTTTTCATTAAAAATTCCGTTTCATCGCAGCTGCACGGCACTCTGTCCGACAGCTTTGACGGCCGTTTTCCATCGGATCACATGCCGGTGTTGGCTGAACTGGTGATTGAATGAGAACCTGCGTTAAACTGCGCCGGGACTTGACATCCAGGTGTAAAGCGCCATGAGCAGCCGTTATGTCCGTGAGAGCACCTTTAATCCCTACGATGACTCGCGGATCGATTATCGCGTGCGCCCTCATGACCGGGCCATTCTGCGGGAACTGGCGAAGCGGGTTCGCGAAGCCTCGCAAAATCCGCGGTACGAACTGCGAAAAAAGCAGTGGACCGCTCATAATCGCCTGCAAAGCACTCGGCCGCTGTTGTTGATCTTTCCCGAAGGCAGTTGGAGAGAGCTGCTGCCGGTTTCGGTTCTGCACTGCACGGATGAGCAGGCCCGATGCATCGAATGGGAATTGCGGCGTCGGCTGTTTATGCATGAACGGATCGATGATGACAGCGTGTTGGAGGGCCACTGGATCGTCACCAAAAGCATCACGGACAGCGGCTGGGGATTGGAACCCCGGCGGATCATGCTGGATGAGAACGAAAGAGTCGGACGAAAAGAGACCGGCTACCGGTATGAACCGGTCATCCATATTCCCGCAGATCTGCAAAAGCTCAGATACCCAGAAGTCATTTATGACGAAAAGGCAAGCCGGCAGGCCTATCAGGATGCCGGCGACCTGTTCGGCGACATTCTGCACGTCGAACTGAGAGGCACCGGGCAGCTTTCCTTGTGCTACACGCCGTTGTATACCAAGCTGCGCGGCTTGGCCCGCGTGATGATGGATATGTATGAGGAGCCGGCCATGCTCCACGATGCCATGGCGTTTATGGAGCAGGGATACCAACAGCTCGTGGATCAATACGTGGAGATGAACCTGCTGTCGCTGAACAATGACAGCACCTACCACAGCTCCGGAGGGATCGGTTTTACCGAGGAGCTTCCTCAGGAAGGCTTCCATCCGGATCGCGTCCGGCCGATGGATATCTGGGCCAGCGCGCAATCGCAGGAGATGGCCGGCGTATCGCCGGAAATGCATTTCGAGTTCGTCATGCAATACGAGATGCGTACTCTGAGCGCCTTTGGCATGAACGGTTACGGCTGTTGCGACGATCTGACGAAAAAATTGTCCTATGTTTTTCAGATTCCACATCTCCGGCGCATCTCCATTTCCCCGTGGGCGGATGTGGAAAAATGCGCGGAGCTTATCGGCGATCGCTACATTTTTTCTTGGAAGCCGAATCCGTGCTATCTGGCCCATGACCATTTTGATGAGACGTTGGTCAAGGAAACGATACGGCGGACGCTGGAGGCTGCGCAGGGGTGCGTACTGGAGATCATCCTCAAAGACACCCACACCTGCAGGAATCAGCCGGAACGTTTCAGCCGATGGGCCGACCTGGTCAGGGGACTGGTCGATCAAGCGTCTTGATAGACGAGAGAGAATGAGTATCATGAAACGCAGTATTTTTTTCATTTTTTTACTTGCCTGGACAGCCGCTTCATTCCGGTGTTCGAGCGATGAGTCGACGTCTGTTTCCGGCGGCGCCAATGCGCCACCGGAGATCGTCGAGCTTTCCGCCACGCCGACTGCTATCGGCAAACGTCAAACGACGACGTTGCTGGTTCAGGCGGTTGATCAAGATAATGATCCGTTGCAGTATGCCTGGAGTGCTTCTGCGGGCGTCTTTTTGCAGGGGACGGATCGAAAGTACGCTGTCTGGCAGGCTCCGGACGCTCTGGGCCGGTACGAATGCCAAGTCGCGGTGGATGACGGCACCGAGACCGCGACAGGTAAAATTTTCATAGAGGTGGCGCCGGTGGCGATCCTGCAGGTCTCTCACGATGCGCTGGATTACAGCTATACGGAGACTGAACGAGTCGTCACCCTGGAAAATAAAGGCGCGGTGGATCTGCATTGGCAAGCCCAACCGGTTCAGCCGTGGATTCAAGCCAGCCCGGACCAGGGCGTTCTCGCCGCGGCGGAACAGTGCCAGGTACGCGTCACGCTGTCCCGCGCCGGACTGGTTGCGGGCGAATACATCGGCCTCGTGGGCGTTCGCTCTGACGGCGGGGATCGGGATATCGCCGTTTATCAAGAGGTGGCGATGATTCCGACTATGCTGCAGATCGCGGCCGGGAATTTCACCATGGGCAGTCAGGACGGCGCTTCGGATGAGCGGCCGGCTCATACTGTTTTTCTCGAATCCTTCTCGATCGACCGCTATGAGGTCACCAATGCGCAGTATGCCGACTTTCTCAACCAGCTGCATCCGGAGATCGTGCGCCGCTCCGCGTATACAGCGGTGATCAAAGACGGCGTCCCTCTCATCTATCTCTACCCGATCTACCGGGAAGGGCGCAATGTGGGCTGTCCGATTCTCTATGATAATGGACGCTTTGAGGTGGAGCGTCATGAAGCGAACACGCCGGTGCGATTCACCACCTGGCATGGGGCCATTGCGTTCGCCCGTTTTCACGGCAAGCGACTGCCCACGGAGGCAGAGTGGGAAAAGGCGGCCAGGGGCACGAACGCCGCCGTGTATCCATGGGGTGAAGCCGCGCCGACCCGTTGGTACAGCAATTATGACGATCGTTTGGGATACTTGACCCGGGTGGGCAGCTACAGTCCGCTGGGCGACAGCCCTTATGGATGCGCGGATATGGCCGGCAATGTATGGGAATGGTGCAGCAGCCTGTATTGGCCTTATCCCTATCAGGCGACCGACGGCCGGGAGGATGCAACCGCGGAGGGCTATCGGGTTCTGCGCGGCGGCGCGTGGGATTCGCCCTCCATCAATCTGCGCAGCAGCCTGCGCTCTTTTAACGATCCGCTCTATCAACATCCGTCGTTTGGGTTTCGCTGCGCCAAATAGAAAGGGATTGAAAAATTTAAGCATTGGTTCGAGCAAACAGGTTTCATGCGACTCAGATAAGAAAGGGAAAGGGAAACTATGCATGGAATTGATCTGATCATCGTCATCGTCTTTTTGGTGGGGTTGCCGGCCTTTGGGTTTTATTTCAGAAAATATGTCAAATCTGAAGAGGATTATTTTTTGGCCGGAAGAATGCTGCCCTGGTGGGTGGTTGGTTTCTCGGTAATCGGCACTCAGATCGGCGCCACTGATTTTGTCGGAGAGTCCGGAGCGGCCTTTCGCTTCGGCATCGCCCAAGCCCATTTCGAATGGATCGGCGCTCTGCCGGCCATGGTGGTATCGGCTTTGCTTTTCATCCCCTACTATTGGCGAGCCGGAGTTTATACGGTTCCTGAATTCCTCGGCAGGCGCTATAATCTGGCCGTGCGCACGATCTTGGCTACGCTATGGATCCTGTGGTTTATCTTTTTTCTCGGCGTGTTATTCTGGACCAGCGGCATCATGCTTAATGAATATCTCGGCCTGCCGGTCTGGCTCGCGATTATCATCACGGCGATTTTTGTCGGTCTCTACACGATCACCGGCGGACTGGCCGCCGTTGCCATGACCGATGTGATCCAGGCGGTGGTTATGTTTATCGGTGGAATCTGCTTGACCATCATCGGTTTGTACATCCTTGGCGGCTGGTCGCCCATGGTCGAAATCGTTTCAGCGAACCATCCGCAGCATTTTAACTTGTTCTTGCCCGTCGAACATGGCACCTACCCCTGGACCGGGATCCTTTTTGGGCTGGCCTTTGTCATGTCTCCGGCCTGGTGGTGCTGCAACCAGGCCATGATCCAGCGGACCCTGGGCGCGCGCACCGCCTGGGATGCCAAAGCAGGCATGATCGCCGCCATGGTGCCTAAAATGCTCATCCCGCTCATCACCATTGTGCCGGGTTTCATCGCCTTGGCGCTGAATCCGGGCTTGGGGGCCGAGAACGCCGACAAGTCGCTGCCCTGGCTGATCAAAAATCTCTTGCCCACCGGTTTGGCTGGACTGGTGTACGCCGCTTTTGTGGCTGCTTTGGTTTCCGCCGTCGATTCGATCCTGAACTCGACTTCAACTCTGTTGGTGCGCGATATCTATCAGCGTTTGTTGGTGCGGAGCGCTTCCAGCGAGCATTATCTAAAGGTGGGACGGATTTCTACGTTCGTTTTTATCATTTTGGCGATGATCCTGGCCCCGGTGACCAAGCTGTTCCCAGGTATTTTTATCGCCGGCAGTTCCTTATTATCCGTCTTCCAGGGACCGACGTTCGCAATTACCCTCATCGGTATTTATTGGAAAAGGGCGACTCGCTGGGGCGGTTTGTATGGACTGTTGGGTGGAGTCGCTTTGGCCAGTTTTCTGTTTTTTATTTTGCATTGGAAGTTTCTCGACATCGCCTGGATCTCGTTCTTGGCCACTGTTTTCATTAATGTTGCAGTTAGCTTGCTGACAGAACCCGAACCTTTGGAAAAGCTGGAGGGCCTGGTTTACGGCCTGGTTATGAAAAAAGATGTGAACAAGATTTCATAAACGTTTGAAAAGGAGAGTGTCCCCATGATGGAATGGCTCAGCGGGTTGCCGATGTACTGGCCCAAAATCATCGCCACCCTGACTTTTGCCGGCGTGGCGGTTTGGGCCTGGTTTCGGCCGAAGCGCTTTATTTATGAAGGCGCGCCCAATATGAAAAGATGGCGCGATCTTCGTATTTGGATTACCGGGTTGATGATGGTGCAAATATTTTTATATTGGTATTTCTAACCGTCGTGGAAGGCAGGTGCTAGCGGCATCGGCGGTTTTCTGCCCGGGCTTAAGATCAATGACTTAACCGATGAGAAAAAAATGGAAAACATCGATCAGGGTAAAAAAGAAATCAAACATTTCAATCCGTTTTGGACGATGGGCCTATTCTGGGTCTTTTTCGGTCTGATCGTCCTGTCCGCTTCCTTTTTTATCAAACCGACGCCACGCGTCCCTCTGATGGTCAGTTTGATTATCGATATCTCGGCCGCACTGCTGTTGATATTGCTGGGGGGACTTTGCATCTGGAAGGCGAAAAGCATTGATAAAACGAATCAAGACTGACTGGAAACGTAAAGCGGCCATACGGGCATTTCGGCCATGTGCCGATGAGCCTGTCTCGATCGAAATTGCGGATCGACAGTGCCTGCGGTCTTGGTTCAAACGAGAACCGCCGAGGAAGTATCATAGTTTTTTTGCGCGTCCCCGGGCGGTGTGAACGTGTGAGGCCAGCAGAAACCAGACGGTTATAACTGACTCTTAACCGGGCTTGAATGAAAAATTATTATGATACCGCGATCGCCTGTCTGTCCGCTGATGTCCAGCTTGGATGGCCGGCCATCCAGGTACCTGTTGGTTCCTAACCATCGAAAGGAGAGACCCATGAAAATCTCTTTGAGAATGAGATTCGTTTTTTCCCTGATTTTTGTCCTGTCCATCTTGGCCGGAGCATCCCTGAGCCAGGTGACGTTCAAAAACGTCACCCCGGAAATTGGCACCGAATTTCAGGTCTACCCGAATTGCGCCGCCTGGGGTGACATTGATAACGACGGCGATCTGGACGTCTATACGTCCCAGGGCTCGCAGATGGGAAATGACCTGATGATCAATGATCTGAACGGATCCGGCAAGTTCCTGCGCGGAGACACCCTGGCCGGAGTTTTTCTCCGTACCGCAGGCCCGCGATCCGTTCTGATCGTGGACATCGACAATGACGGCGATCAGGACATCATGGCTATCAGAGACCTAGAGCAAACTCATCTCTGTCTCAATCAACTAAAAGAGAGCGGTTCGTTGACTTTTGTGGATGTCAGCGAGACCGTCGGCATCGCTCATTTGAGCGAAGCCTATTATTGCGCCAACCTTGCTGATTTTGACAACGACGGCCTTCTGGATATCTTTTTAGCAGGAATATCGTCAACCGCGTATACGCCCTCTCTGCTCTACAAAAACACCATGGCGCCAGGAGGTCCATTGACCTTTGAGGATGTTACGGATGCTTCCGGAATCTTTTCAATGATGGACCTGAGCATCGCCTGCGGGGCTTGGGCCGATTATGACAACGACGGCGATCAGGATCTGCTGATCCCTACGATGACGACGTGGCCGCTGTTTTTTTACCGAAACGAGGGCAACGGCGTCTTTACCGAGATTTCTGAAGAAAACGGTCTCAGCGCTTCTTATGGCAGCTGCCGCGCCGGACTCTGGGCGGATTACGACAACGACGGCGACCTGGATTTCTATGTCACGAGATGCCTGACAGCGGAGATGCCGGACGTAGACACCTGTGAACTCTGGCGCAATGATAACGGGCATTTTGTCGAAGTGCCGTCCGCTCGGGTTGACGGCAAAGAAATACGCGGCGGCGCCTGGGGCGATTACGACAACGATGGCGATTTGGATCTGCATCTGCTTGAGGGCTCCAAGGTCGACATCATGTTTCGCAACGACGGCAATGACGTTTTTGTGGATGTCGTCGATGCCGTCGGGCTGGCAAAAACCCCGGCGCCTGGCGGCTGGGGTTTGATGGATATCAATGATCGCGGCGGCGAGACCTGGGCCGACTGGGACGCGGACGGCGATCTGGATCTTTTCCTTCCCGGTGGCAGCGGAACCAAGCCTTATCTCATGCAGAACAACGGTGGCAATACAAATAACTGGCTGGAGGTGCGCCTGACCGGTGTGACCAGCAACCGGAATGCGATCGGCAGCCGTGTCATCGCCAAGGCCGGTGATCTGCGCCAGATACGCGAAGTGGGTATGGGCAGCGGCTATTTGTGCGGCCCACCCACTGATTGTCATTTTGGGCTGGCTAAAAAGACCGTGGTCGATTCTCTGATCATCCTCTGGCCCAGCGGCACCAAGGATGTCTACACCGGGGTGGCCATCAATCAATTGCTGAAACTGACCGAAGGGGCCGGCTCTACCGCGGTGGAAAAACAGGAGGGAACGTTGCCCAGCCATTTCACCCTGGGCCAGAACTATCCCAATCCATTTAATCCCACCACCGAGATCGTCTACGAGGTGCCGGCAGCCGGACGAGTTCGTCTCGAGGTGTACTCGGTAAACGGTCAATGGGTGACCACGCTGATCGACAAAGTACAGCCCGAAGGACAATACACCGCCCGGTTTGATGCGGGCCCACTGGCCGGCGGCGTTTATTTTTATCGTTTGATCACAGATCAAAGCGTTCTGCAGAAAAAAATGATTTTGGTGAAATAATAAAAAACTAATCCACGCTGTAGGCGCCAAGCCGCCGGCTTAGGCCGGCGGCTCTAGCGCCATTTTATAACCTGTCTGACGCCATACAGGTCTGCTCAGTGCAAAATCCATTCGAAGAGGAGTTGCATGCCTTCCACTAATCCGTCTCTGGGCTTGTTACTCGGAATCTTTTCCGGTGTGCTTTTAGGAACTTTTGCCCTGCCGATGAAAAAAGTGAAAATCTGGCAGTGGGAAAATTGCTGGCTCATGTTTTCCCTCTGGGGCACTCTTATCCTTCCTGTGCTCCTGGCGTTGTACACCATTCCCAACCTGATGGCTGTGTATTCAGCGGTTCCCCTCTCTGTTTTAGCAACGGTTTTTTTCTTCGGCGCCGTGTGGGGCGTGGCCAATGTCTGCTTTGGTCTTGGTCTGAAATTGATGGGATTGGCGTTGGGCACGGCCATCATGCTCGGCCTGAACAACGCCCTGGGTTCTCTGCTGCCGATCCTGATCTATCATCCTGAAGATTTGGCCAAGCCGGCTGGATTGGCCGTCTCTGCCGGCGTGATGATCATGCTCCTGGGTATCGCCGTCTGCTCCA